>JAAYNZ010000222.1 GCA_012520595.1 Candidatus Epulonipiscium sp.
AACGAATCCCTTGTTGCATTTTTTTATCACCATCAATTTGTATGTCTGCTCGTTTCCAATATTGTTCTAAAAATTTCTGTTGACTTTTTTCAATATAGCGAAATCCTAAGTTTTGATACTTCTTTAGGATCTCTTTTGCCATAAATAAAATTTCTTCTTTAGGATAATCTTTGGAAGTAACGTAAACAATATATTTATTTATTTGAACTTTTTGATTTTTTTTAACATCAAAGACATATTTATTTTCAATACGGCCTCTCGAAGGAGTATCCACCTTTTGTTGACTCGGATTCGTTGAAAAGGTATGCATCATCCCACAAGCTAAATGAAAATTTGTTTTCTTTGTTTGTTGTATCAAAGCACAAAAATCCTCCTCAACAATTTGCTCTTGCATTGTTAATACACACCCTTTTAAACTACTACCTACGCGCGGATCTTGATCTTTAGAAATATTACTCACATGTCCATCCATAACGGAAAGAAAGGTAATCTTTCCATCAAAGTTTAATGGAACTACTTCATATTGGATACATGCTAAATGTTTGTTTTCAAAAGAAATTAATCGTTGAATACAAATTTGTACTGTTTTACCTGTAGGGGAAGTCCAAAGGAGAGAACGTTGTAACACTCCTTCTTTAAAATTGAGTGTTCTATTATATTCTTTTATAGTACCTTTCCTCATATCAAATTCTTCATCATCTACATAAAATTTTATAATTTTTGTGTTCGTAACATTTAACATGGTTTGACTGTATTTAGGAAAAGCATACGCACTTTCTTCATATTCAATTTTTTCACTATCATAAAAACCATTTAGATAGGTTCCTTCACAAAAAGTCCATGGTTTTTCGTCATACCCTTCTTCAAAGGTTCCTCTCATCCCAATATAACCGTTGCCTAAGGAAAAAATTGTTTCCCTATACGGCATTTTGGATAGATCTAGCTTGTTTTCTATAATGCTCCATTCTTGTTGATTGTTCATCTTTTTTCCTCCCTTCTATCCTTTTATACCTGAAGTAGCAACCCCTTCTACATATTGTTTTTGGAAAATCAGAAATATTAAAATAACTGGCAATGTGGTTATTACAACCCCTGCCATAACAAGATTGGTTCTCTCGAAAAACTGATCTTTCACACTATTTAAACCAACTACTAAAACAAACATTTCTTTTCGATTCACCATCGTACTGGGTATTAAATAACTATTCCACGTTCCAGTAAAAGCTAAAATAATCATTGTTACAATAGAAGGTTTCGAAAGAGGTAATAATATCTTCGTAAAGGCTCCTATTTTTGTTAATCCATCAATTCGAGCTGCTTCCATCAAAGAATCAGGAATGGAAATAAAAAATTGGCGTAACATAAATATATATAAACATTGATATAAGTACGGTATAGTAAGAGAAGCAAAAGTATTTAACCAACCTAGTTTTGCCATTTTTACATATACTGGGATTAAAATCATATGGTAGGGTATCATCATTGTTCCTACAATGATAAAAGAAATTATTTTTTTCCCTGGAAATTCAAGTTTAGCTAACGCATAAGCTGCCATTGTGTTAATGATAATATTCCCACCAATAATAATCGTTGTCATCGTGATCGAATTGAAATACCATCGTGGTATGTTATAGGCATCATTATTCCAAAAACGTTTATAGTTATCTAACGTTAATTGAGAAACATGTACGATGTGATCTAAATCTTTCAAATCTAAAAAAGAAGTGTATAAGGCATAAATAAAAGGAAGTAAGAAAATAAATGCGAATAAAATCAATAGAATATAAGCAATTCCACGATTCATCATTTTTGACTTTTTCATCATTGCCCTCCTCCCTCTCCCAAAAGTTTCTTTTGTATAAAAGTAATAAAAAGGATAATCATAAAAAAGATAATAACGGAAGCTGAACCATAACCAATATCCATATAACGAATGCCATGTTGATAAAAATAAGTGATGACAGTACTTGTGCTTCCTGCTGGAGAACCTAACGACCCATACCTTGAAATAGCTGCTACTTGATCATAAATTTGAAATGCATTAATGGTTCCTACGGTAACAATAAAAAAAGTAACAGGTCGCAACATAGGTATCGTAATATAGATGAATTTCTGAAAACCGTTACAACCATCAATGATAGAGGCTTCATATAACTCTGAAGGGATTCCTTGTAGTCCTGCTAAATAAATAATCATAAAAAACCCAACTTGTTGCCAGATAAAAAGAATGATAATAAAAGGTAAGGCTAAATTTATATTTGCGTACCAAGTTTCATTAGGAAATCCTAAAAATGATAACGTTTTAGTTACTATCTGGTTTTGTCGAAATAACACCATAAAAACTGTGGTTACTGCAATGGATGAAGTAATATAAGGGATCGAATAAATCGTTCGAAAAATTCCTCTTCCCCTGATGGGTTGATTTAATGCAATGGATATCATAAGTGCCAAAAATATTTGTATAGGAACAGCAATGATTACAATCGTTAATGAATGTTTAAGGGCTAAATGAAAGTCAGAGTCTTTTAAAATCGTCAAATAATTATCCAAACCAATGAATTTAGCATCTTCTAAAGCAATAAAATTAGCATCTTGAAAACTTCTTATAAAAGATTCTACAAAAGGACCAAAAAACCAAAATAACCACAATAATAAAAAAGGGGTTATAAACAGCCAACCTACAAATAAATCTGAATCTCCTAAGGAGCGAATGCTTTTTCGTGGCTTCGTGTTGGCTTTTTTCATAAATAATTCTCCTCTCCATGCCTGCCATATTTCTAACACTGTACAGCTATATATACATACAACTGTAAACACTAATTTTCGCAAGTATCTATATAACTTTCTGCTCCGACTGTGCTTTGTCATTATTTTCAAAAGTCCCAATAAGAAACGACTCGATGACCCAAATCCCAGTTCAAGCAAATATAGATACTTGCTATAAAATATTTAAATTCATGAGAGTAAATATCTACATTGAGTTTTAAAGAACAAAACTCCATTCTTCATTTAAGAAGTAGCATGTGGATTGTATATATGGCTTACTTCCAGTTTATTTTGTTTATGAGTGTATCTATATACCAGCAACAAAATTCGTGATCTTATTTAAATTGTGTTTGTATTTTATCTAAAATTTCTTGAGCTGATTGTTCTCCCCCGCCTAATACTTTTAATTCCAGTTCATCAATTAACAAATCAATAAATCTCTTTGTATCTGCTGGATATCCAAAATCCTTGGCATAAGGTGTCATACTCTCAACGGCTTTAAATTCAGGATTGGCTTCATAATATTTAGCTGACAATTCTGTTTTGGCTGGATTAATTCCTACATTCTCCATTAATTTTTCTAACGCTTCATCCCTTGTTAAGTAATATACTGCTTTTGTTG
>JAAYNZ010000223.1 GCA_012520595.1 Candidatus Epulonipiscium sp.
CTGGTGACTGCTGTGGTTGGGGTGAAAATGTAATTTCTGTCAATCAAGAAGATGTGGATCTACAACGCTGGGGAAGTTTTTTTGAAGATTTAAAAGGATTAACCGTTTCAGAGGCTATGAAATATGTCCGAGGAAGGTTAACAGATTGGGGCGATCGCCGCTGTGAAATGGCAGAGATGGCCTTGATTGATGTAGCAGGAAAAATACAAGGAAAGACGGCATTAGAAATATTACATCTACGTGATGAAGGTTCCGTTCCAGGAGTATATGTGATCTTAGAGGATGATATCAATCGCACTCAAGAATTGGTCAAAAAAGGTTTTGAACAAAATTTAACTTCTCATGTAAAATTAAAATTATTTGGAGATTTATCTTTAGATAGTGCTTTAATACAAGTATTACGAGAAGGATTTGGAGAGGATGCCTATATCATTGGTGATGTAAATGCAGGATATCGAGTCCAGTTATCAGATGAGCCTGTAGAGGAAATAGCTGCTGCTATGAAAGAATTGTGTAAAAAAGGGCTTAATGCTTGTGAAGACCCAGCTATGTTAACCAATCTACAATGGGTAGAGTTGCAAAGTCAAGTAGAGTCCCTTGCTCTGCTTCCAGATTACCCCATGAGACCTGCTTCTTCTGCTATTCGAACACTACTTCCAGGAATGGGACAGATTTATAATATTCATCCTGGTTGCACAGGTTCTATTTTAGATGCTGTTCGATTAGGACAAAAAATAAAGAAAATAGGTGGGCAACTAATGATTGGGGATGATAGCCTTTTGGGTCCTGCATGTACAGCGTGGCAGCAGCTAGCCATTGGCTTATCAGCCGATTGGGTAGAAGCCATGGAAAAGCCAGGGGAGTCGGATGGATTTTTACAATCGGTTCAACAACAGGCTACAGTACGTCCCAAGGATAGTCATATTCGAATCCATAAAAAGCTTTCAGGATTTGGATTAGAAATCGATGAAGCCATTTTAAAAAATGCTTGTGTATGTTCGGTTACTTTTTAGAAGGAGAGAAACTACATGAAGAAACGTCCCCATATTGTTATTTTTAATCCGGACCAATTTCGTGCAGATGCTCTGGGACATCTGGGTAATCCAGCTTCGATAACCCCTCACTTGGATGAGATTTGTAAGAAAGAGGGTGTATCTTTTCGGAATGCCTATTGTCAAAATCCCGTATGTACCCCAAGTCGATGCAGTTTTATGAGCGGTTGGTATCCCCATGTAAGAGGGCATCGTACTATGTATCATATGATGCAGGAAGATGAACCTGTACTGCTTAAGACATTAAAAGAGGAAGGGTATTTTGTTTGGTGGGGAGGTAAGAATGATCTTGTTCCAGGGCAACATTCTTTGGTTCCTTATTGTCATGTAAAACATAAGCCCCAAAGACCACTTCGTCCTGATTTACACCAAGTAAAAGGCTGGAGAGGGGCCAAAGAAGGAGATAACTACTATTCCTTCTATGCAGGGAAATTGGATACGGGAGAAGAAGAAGTCTACTATGATTCTGATTGGGATACTATTTTAGCAGCCATCGATGTGATTCAAAATCCACCTGAAGATCAACCTTTATGTATTTATTTACCTCTTTCCTATCCACATCCACCCTATGGAGTAGAAGACCCTTGGTATGGTATGATTGACCGAAGTTTGGTTCCCGATCGTATACCAATCTCTTCTTGGGAAAATAAGCCTAGCATTTTAAAAGGCATTTACCAACGTCAAAATTTACAAAATTGGACAGAGGAACGATGGCAAGAACTTCGGGCCACTTATTTAGGTATGTGTGCAAGGGTGGATCATCAATTTGGACTTATTGTAGAAGCTCTTAAAGGGGCAAATATCTACGAGGATACGGCTATTTTTGTTTTTAGTGACCATGGAGATTTTACAGGAGACTATGGGTTGGTTGAAAAAACACAAAATACTTTTGAAGATGTGTTAACCAATGTGCCTTTTATTATAAAACCTCCTTCTTGGATTGAGGTACAACCACATATTAGTGATGCTTTAGTAGAGTTAATTGATTTTCCAGCAACGGTGGAGGAATTAACAGGCATCAAGCCAAAACACACCCATTTTGGACGTTCTCTAATTCCACTTTTAGAAGGAAAAACAAAAATCCATCGAGATGCGGTTTTTTGTGAAGGAGGACGTTTACATGGAGAAATCCATTGTATGGAGTTGGATAGCAGTAGCAGTGAAAATCCAGAAGGATTGTATTGGCCACGTGTAAATTTACAAAGAAGTGAAGGACCAGAACATACCAAAGCAGTGATGATCCGAACAGAGGATTATAAATATGTAAAAAGGCTCTATGAAAAAGATGAATTTTATGATCTTTCCAATGATCCACAGGAACTTCATAATCGTATCGATGATCCTGCCATGGAGAAGATTATTTTTTCATTAAAAGAAAGACTATTACAGTTTTACTTGGAAACGGGAGATGTTGTTCCCCATCAGACAGATAAAAGATAAAAAATTAAAAGTGATAAGACATGATAAAAGCACTAGTCCCATAGGACTAGTGCTTTTATCATGTCTTATCCTGTTTTTAGCTCTGTAATAAGCAATCCAATATTCGATCCAATATTGCTTTTTAGCCCATCAATGTCCTCACAAAAAAATTTTTCATTTTTAATTGCATTGTTTATTCTGTTTTTTAAGATTTGAAATTGAATATCATTTTTTTGATATCCAGGTAATACTTTTCTTAATTCTTCTTCTGCATATCTTCTTTTGGATGTAACTTTAGGGTTTTCTAATAATTTATTTGGGTTCATATCCAGCACTTCATCAAAATGGAGTAATAACCAAAATTCAAAACATGGATTTGTTAAATAAAAACCATATCCGTAAGCTTCACATGTGTTCTTTACATATTCGTATTGATCATTATTTGGATAAGATACAAAACTATGCTTGTCCCGATCAACGATTAAGCATACTTTATCAAAACCTTCTGCATAGGTGATGTTTTGATTTTTGAGATAATTTGATAATGTATCTACTGCCTTTACAATATTCACCTTTTTCTTTAAACATAACATGGCTTTTTGGGATGCTTTTTCTATGTTTTCAATAGGATCCGATTCTTTTTTTCTTTCTTTCGTACGGAAATATTGAAGAAGAATGTGGTAAATATCATCAGCATTATATAAACTTTTATTTGAAATCAGTTGATTTTCTAATAAATAATCAACGACTTTATTAATGAAGGAGTTTACGGTTAAAATTCCTGTTTTGCCTTCATCAATGTACTCCATTACACGATTTAATAATTTTTTTGGGTTACTCCATCCTTGCTCATTATAACTTCGTAATAAGGGTCTTATTTCGATTAAAGGACTAATTCCGATTTCATCTCGATGAAGATGGATGCCTTCGAAGTATTGGACTTCTGTTTCATCCCCTTCAAAAACTAAAAAGTATTTTTTAACTGCTTCAGAAGAGGTTTTTATTCTTTTCCTTTGACCAAAGGGCTTTTGGATTCTCATTGGCTATTCCTCCTTTCTTATGGGAAAAATAGCACCAAAGATGGGAACGGCACCATACCTACCTTCTAAATAAGCTTTATCAATTTTATTATCAAATCGTTCATTATATTCATCCAAGGAATAGATATTGGTTTCACCAAATTGATTTTTATCAACAAACCAAATTTCATCTCTTCGCAACAAGTCAAAATCTAAGAGTCTTGATTCATGGGTAGTTACGATTAACTGGACTTTTCTTTTTTTGGACATGGCTAAATAGGTTTCTATAAACTTGTATGTTAGTTGTGGATGTAAACATCGGTCGATTTCATCAATGATATAAATTTTTTCTTTATCTTGATTAACCAGAATCTCAATAAGGTCGAGAAGTCGTATGGTTCCATCGGACTCTTCAGATAAACTAAAGACAACATCCCTTTGTCCATGACTAAATTCAATTGTTTTGCAGGAAATACGATCCTCATGGTTGATTTCAAAGATAAAAAATTCTTTTTCGCCTCGAAGCAAAAGACCCGGATTATCATCTATGTTTTTTTTCTTTCTTTTGGAGTTTTTTTCTTCTAGTTTCCAATAAATATCTTGGATTAATTCTTGTGGTAGTATTTTAGCGATTTTATCTGGAGGCATATCTACAATATTAAATTTTGTAATTCCTGTTCCAAAGGCAGAAATGATCTTGCTAATTTGATCTACATGATGATTCAGCATAAAGTAAGAATAATCAGTGATTGGTTTATTCGGATAATTAATGTCAAGTTGGTATTTAATCCATTGATAAACATCTTCTAATATACGAACTTCTTTATTTTCTGTATATAGATTGCTTTTGTTTTGGTTCATTAAACGTAGAAATAAAATACTATCATCAAATTTAATATCATCGGCATAAACTGTTAGTTTATTAATGATGGTAGGATTTTTAAAATAGGGATCTACACGGTAAGTCCCTTTTTTTGTATCTCGAATAAAGATTTCTTTTTCTACATTTTCAGGAGTAATTTCGATTAGCCACTCAGAAATAATACTACTATGATTTAAGATCACTTCAAAACCATAAGAATAATACTTGTCCTTAATTTTCATTTCAAATTCAAAATAACTGGGTTTATTTTTATTAGTAGGATCACTTCGATAATATTTGATTGTGTGTTTTTCTGGGAGTCCTTTTAAAATTGTTTTTTTTGCAAAATCAATGGCACTAATTAAATTTGATTTTCCTGATGCATTGGCTCCATAAATGGCTGCAAATTTCAAAAGTTTTATTTTATCATCTTGATAGATATGATCCATTTTACTTTTTACTTGGCCACTGATCATTGAAAATTCTTGGATATTGTTAAAGGATAAGAAATTACTTACATTAAATCGAATTAACATTTTGCCACCTCCCTACTTTTATTGTATGTGATTGTTTCACATCAGTCAATGTCATAGATATACATGTTTATAATTCAAAATTAGCAAGATACATGTTAATGGTTTTATTTTTAACCAGTAATAAGATCATAGTTCAATTTTTATCATAAATCATGTATAATAGGAAATAATTTATCTTGAAAGGTTGGTGAACATATGAAAGAAAAAAGTTTTAAAATATTAAAAAGTAAAATTATAATTGGTTTGTTTGTTGTTTTTTTCCTCGTTTCTTTAGCTGTGACTGGATGTATGTATTCCAGGGATCAAGTAGAAGAAAAAGGGACAAAAGCCGAATCTTTAATCATTCATTCTCAAAAGCTAATAGAACTTTTAAGAGATAAAAAGATAGAGGAATTTTCAAAGTATATTCATCCTACAAAGGGAATTCGTTTTTCGCCTTATGCGTATATTGATGTAGATAAGGATCTTATATTTCAGACACAAGAAATAGTGGAACTTTGGAAAGGGTCTGAAAAATATACTTGGGGAGCTTATGATGGTAGTGGTTTTCCTATCGAACTTACTTTACAAGAATACTATGAACAATTTATCTATGACGTAGATTTTGTGAATCCACAAATGATAGGAAATAATACGGTTATTGGGAAAGGAACTACAGTAAACAATATTGCAGAAGCATACCCAGATGGAGTTTTTATAGAGTATCATTTTGATCATATTGATCCACAATATGCAGGTATTGATTGGCGAAGTCTTCGGTTGGTCTTTGAAAAGATAGAAGATGCCTATTATGTAGTTGGTATTGTTCATGATCAGTGGACCATCTAATCAATGATTCTAGGGAACGGGGAAAGGAGAATTCGTATGTTGACCTATGTTCTTGTTAGCATCGTAGGATATTTAGCAGGTTGTTTTCAATCGTCTTATATTTTAGGTAAGACATTTAAAAAAGCTGATATTCGTACTCTTGGAAATGGAAATGCAGGAGCTTCTAATACAGTTATTTCTTTTGGCTGGAAATATGGGGCAGTAGTGGCTTTACTAGACATCGGTAAAGCCATTATATCCATTATTGCTATAAAGATTTTTTTAGAAAGTACTATGGCTCATGAACAGCTCAATAATCTTCTTTATTTAAATGGACTTTTTGTAATTCTTGGTCATAATTATCCTTTCTATATGAAATTTCGGGGAGGAAAAGGAACGGCTTCTTTAATTGGAATGCTTTCCGCCATTGATTATCGGATCGCCATTGTAGGAATTCTAGGTATTGTCATTGTAACAGTAGCGACAGGGTATATTGCTTTAGGTACAATGGCACTGGTTTTTCTTGTTGTTGTGACTACTTTTTATTTTAATTATAGTATGGGCTGTGTTATGATTGCTATTGTAATTGCTTTGTTGAGTTTATACAAACATCGAGTCAATATCTATCGGATCCTACGTCATCAAGAAACGAGATTAAGTGATACAATAAAGAAAAAATAAGAGGAAAGGAAGGTATTCGGATTACAGAATGTGTAGAAAAATGAGAGGATGTTTCCATGAGTAAAGTTGTGGTATTAGCTGAGAAACCTTCTGTTGGAAGGGATTTAGCAAGGGTATTAAAGTGTAATCAAAAAGGAAATGGCTACATGGAAGGAAGCCGATATATTGTTACTTGGGCTTTAGGTCATTTAGTAACCATGGCAGATCCAGAACAATATGATGAAAAATATAAAACATGGCGAATAGAAGATTTACCTATGCTTCCTTCTCAATTTAAATTAATTGTGATAAAACAAAGTAGTAAACAATTTTATACGGTGAAAAATCTGATGCATCGAAAGGATGTTTCTGGCATTGTGATTGCTACCGATGCAGGACGAGAAGGAGAATTAGTAGCAAGATGGATTATTGAAAAAGCCAATGTAAAAAAACCAATGAAACGACTTTGGATTTCTTCTGTAACTGATAAAGCAATTCGTGAAGGATTTCAACGATTAAAGGATAGTAAAGCCTATGATAATCTTTATGCTTCAGCTGTGGCAAGGGCAGAGGCGGATTGGATTGTAGGAATTAATGCTACCCGTGCATTAACTTGTAAATACAATGCCCAACTTTCTTGTGGGCGAGTACAAACACCAACGTTGGCTATGATTGCGAAAAGAGAAGATGAAATTAAGAATTTTAAACAAAAAACTTTTTATGGAATTGTAGCAGAAGCAAATCGATTACAATTACAGTGGCAGGATTCCTATAGCAAAGATACAAAGACCTTTGATAAGGAAAAATGTGATAAAATTCTTGGAACCATTCAAGGAAAAGAAGCAAAGGTAATCAGTGTTGAAAAAAAACAGAAAAAGAAGTTTGCCCCTTTACTTTATGATCTAACGGAACTTCAAAGAGATGCAAATCGATGGTTTGGATATTCGGCGAAAGAAACCCTATCCATCATGCAGAGACTCTATGAAAATCATAAACTTCTTACGTATCCGAGAACAGATTCTAGATATTTAACAACGGATATGGTAGATACTTTATCAGATCGTATTCAGGCTTGCTGTGTACAACCCTATGTATCTATGGCTTCAAAGATTTTGCAAAGGCCCATTAAAGGAAATAAGTCTTTTGTAGACAATAGCAAAGTATCTGATCATCATGCCATTATTCCCACAGAAGAACCTGTGTTTTTAAGTAAATTAAGTGAAAAAGAGAGACGAATTTATGATCTTGTTGTGAAACGATTCTTGGCTGTTTTTTATCCACCTTTTGAATATGAGCAAACCACTATAAAAGCACAGATTGGCGAAGAAACCTTTATTGCAAAAGGAAAAGTAATATTACAACAAGGATGGAAAGAAATCTATGCTCATCCTTTTGAAGATGAGGAAGAAGATATGGCAGATCAAGTATTGCCTAAGATAAATAAAGGGGATATTATGAAGATTACTTCTGTTATACAAACCCAAGGGTTTACAAAGCCTCCTGCTTTTTTTACAGAAGGAACTTTATTATCAGCCATGGAAAATCCAAGTCGGTTCCTTGATAAAGAAGATAAAAGTTTAGCCAAGATTCTAGGGGAAACAGGTGGTATTGGGACTGTAGCAACTCGGGCGGATATCATTGAAAAATTATTAAATAGCTTTCTGATTGAAAAGCGAGGTCAAGATCTTTTGATTACATCGAAAGGAAAACAATTGTTGGATTTGGTTCCCGAAGATTTAAAGTCTCCTGCCTTAACAGGAGAATGGGAGAAACAATTAGGGAAAATTGCAGAGGGAGCTTTGCATAAAGATTTTTTTGTAGAAGATATGAAAAAATATTCAAAGAACATTGTAAATGAAATTAAGAAAAGTAATGCTACATTTAAGCATGAGAATCTTACAGGGAATCGATGTCCTCGATGTGGACAACATATGCTAGAGGTCAAGGGAAAAAGAGGAAAGATGTTGATTTGCCAAGATCGAGGATGTGGATATCGAGAATCCATTTCCATTCAGACCAATA
>JAAYNZ010000224.1 GCA_012520595.1 Candidatus Epulonipiscium sp.
ACTTATATAGTTTTGGAAGATTAAATCCAAGAAATCCCTTCATCGGTGGATTCGTTAGGGAAGATATTATAAAAGGGAGCTATTCCCGTTTTCCCAATACTACTTGTGCTTTATACTCTTTGGAGATCAATGACTTTCAATATGCAGCTTTAAAACAAGAAATTCTTACGTTTAAACTAAATCAAAATAAATATGGTTATAACTTAATAGGCTTACTAGGCGTGGTTTTAGGTATTCCTATTGAAAGAAAATATAATTATTTTTGTTCACAATTTGTTGCTGCCCTATTAAAAAATAGTGGTATTTCTCTTTTTCAAAAACCGATTGCTCTTGTTTCGCCTAAAGATTTTAGACAATGTAAATTTTTACAGCTTATATATGAAGGAAAATTAATAAACTATAATCTTTATTTATCTTCCTATCGTATCTCTTGTTAAAATAATAAGATTGTATTTATTATGTCTGCCTTCCTTTTAAAGTATGATATAATGATATACAGAAAAGAGGGAGAATAACAATGAAGATAAAACAAGCTCGAATTTTATTTCTACAAAATTTATCAGATATCGGAAGATCTCCTAATACAATTAAAAGTTATGATACTGACTTAGATCAGTTTTTGTTTTTTTTAAATAAACATCAATTAAGTGAAATTCAAATTGATGATCTAACCTATCCTTTAATTTCACAATTTTTTCATGAACATACCTCTCATTTGGCTATAAGTAGCCAAAAGCGAAAAAGGACTGTCTTAAAAAGGTTTTTAAAATTCTGTTATCAAAAAAAATTGTGTAATACCAAGGTATGGGAATTAGTGGATGTAGTTTATCAGAAAAACTCCCAAGGCCCTAAAGAAGTACTAAGTTCCGATGAAATTCAGAAAATATTTGAAATATTAAATCAAGATATCGAAAGAAAAATACAAGATTTAAATCAAAATTTTGCGCCCACACAAAGAGAATTACATCAGCTATATGTTCTTTTTCGTAATCGATTACTGATATATATTCTTTTATTCACAGGATGTAGAGCCTACGAAGCCGTATCCATTCAAAAAGGAAATGTTAAATTGACAACAAATACGTTAGGAATTATTGCTAAAGGTAATAAATATAATGAAGTTCCTATCCATATTCAATTAAAATATGCTTTTTTTGAATATGAAAACGGAATTCAACTACTGCAACAAGCCGGTTATCAATGTATTGATAGTCCTTGGCTATTCCCTAGTATTAAAAACCCTCAAAATCATATTTCTACTAGAACTTTATATGATTTTATGTTGGAATTATCCACCCATTTACATCGAAAAATTCATGCCCACTTATTTAGACATACTTTTGCCTCTTATTCGATTGCATCAGGTATGAATATTCGTACATTAGCTAGTATTATTTCTCACGCCAATCCTTCCATCACATTATCCATTTACACACATGAAATAAATGCTAAACAAAAACAAGAAGAAATACAAAAATTAGTGTTCTAAAATACATAGGAGGATGACATGAACAAAAAGCCTTTTGTCTTTATATCTGATTTTGACGGCACGATTACTGAAAGAGATTTCTATTGGCATATGATTGATAAATACATGCCAATAGAAGGAATACAATGGTACCAACAGTGGAAAAAAGGAGAATTTCTAGATATTGAATTCCTTAACAAAGTATTTAATAGCATTAATCAAACGGAAACACAAATTATCGAAGATATCTTGCAGATCCCCATTGATCCTACTTTACTACCCTTTATTCAATACATTAAAAATCACGGTGGTGATTTTATTATTGTAAGTGCAGGAACTTCTTACTACATTGACATTTTATTAGAGTTTCATGGCATTCATAATGATGTTATTCTTTTTTCCAATCCTGGTTTTTATAAAGAAAAGGGACTTTATTTTAATTTAGATCCTGAAAACCCTTTTTATTCCTCTCGCTATGGAATTGATAAAAAAAAGGTAGTAGAGGCTTTATCAGAACAATATAATGTTCTATACTATGCTGGAGATAGCGAGCCAGATTACCAAGCCAGTTTGTTATGTAATACTCGTTTTGCTAAAGGTCCCCTCATTGAAATATATGAGGAAAATCAGATTGATTTTTATCCATTTACCCATTTTTCTGAAATTCAATCCTTTATTTGTTTTGGACAAACCCATTCACTAAATTTCTTAGATAAGATAAGATAAGATAAAATAAACTAGACTAGACTAGGGTATCTTATACCTAGTCTTTTTTTGCATGTTTTTATATGATATAATAATAAATATTAAAAAGATGTGAATTACATGGAGGAAAAAGATATGAGTAATAGAAAAACTCTTGCAGAAAATATAGATGAATTAAATAGACAACAACAAATTATAAAACAACTTCGTAAAACAAACAATGAAGAATACAAAAGAACAGGCAAAAAAAAGACTTATCTTATTCGAACCTATGGTTGTCAAATGAATGCTCATGACTCGGAAAAACTGACAGGGATAATGGAAGACTTGGGATATGCTCCAGCTCAAAGAGAACAAGAGGCAGATTTTATCATTTATAATACATGTTGTGTAAGAGAAAATGCAGAACAAAAGGTTTTCGGGCACTTAGGTACATTAAAACCTCGCAAAGAAAAAAATCCCAATCTTAAAATTGCCCTTTGTGGTTGTATGATGCAGCAAGAACATGTGTTAAAAGAAATCAAACAAAAATATAAACATGTAGATATTATTTTTGGTACTTTTAACTTGTATAAATTCCCTGAATTATTACAAACCCACCTTGAAACAGGTGAAACAGTTATGGATATCTGGAAGGAACACCAAGATATCGTAGAAGATTTACCAAGTATACGAAAAGATCCCTTTAAGGCTAGTGTAAATATCATGTACGGCTGCAATAACTTTTGTAGTTATTGCATTGTTCCCTACGTAAGAGGCCGCGAACGAAGCCGCTTAGCAGAAGAAATTATATTGGAGATCAAAGATCTAGTGAAAGATGGAGTAAAAGAAATCATGTTGTTAGGTCAAAATGTAAATTCTTATGGAAATACATTTTCTAATAAATATACCTTTCCTTCTCTATTAAGAGATATTTCTCAAATAGAAGGCTTAGAACGTATTCGTTTTATGACATCCCATCCCAAAGATCTCTCTGATGAACTTATTAAAGTAATGAAACAATCAGATAAAATTTGTAACCACTTACATCTTCCCTTTCAATCGGGTAGTACTAAAATTCTAAAAGCTATGAATCGTAAGTATACAAAAGAACAATATCTTGCATTAGTAGAAAAAATTCGTTATGCTATGCCCGA
>JAAYNZ010000225.1 GCA_012520595.1 Candidatus Epulonipiscium sp.
CATGCCTTAGTTTGGAAAATTGCTCAAAGTAAAAAGGTAGAAAAGATCTATTGTGCCCCAGGAAATGGGGGAATTGCAGAAATAGCTGAATGCATAGAGATAAAGGCGACGGATATTGAGAACTTGGTTGCATTTGCCAAAGAAAAAGCCATTGACTTAACGGTAGTAGGTATGGATGATCCTTTAGTTTTGGGAATCGTAGATGCATTTCAAAAGGAAGGACTACGAATTTTTGGTCCCACCAAAAGAGCAGCAGAAATTGAAGGAAGTAAAGTCTTTGCTAAAGAACTAATGAAAAAGTATCAGATTCCGACTCCTTCTTATGAAGTATTTACGGATCCAGAAAAAGCCATTGCCTATGTAAAGCAACAACCTCTACCGATTGTAATTAAAGCCGATGGTTTAGCCCTGGGAAAAGGAGTTCTCATTTGTCATACTTATGAAGAAGCCATTGAAGGAGTTTCGGATATGATGATTCATGAAAAATTTAAAGAAGCAGGAAAACGAATTGTCATAGAAGAATACATCGAAGGGCCAGAAGTTTCTGTTCTTGCTTTTTGTGATGGAAAAACCATTCTTCCCATGGTGAGTGCCCAAGATCATAAAAGAGCCTTTGATTTTGATAGAGGCCCCAATACAGGAGGAATGGGAACTTTTTCACCCAGTCCTAAGTATACCAAAGACATGGAAGAGTTTTGTATGGAACACATTTTTCAGCCTACTGTAGATGCCATGAAAAAAGAAGGTCGTCCTTTTGTAGGAATTTTATTTTTTGGGCTTATGCTAACAAAACAAGGGGTAAAAGTTTTAGAATACAATGCCCGTTTTGGAGATCCAGAAACCCAAGTAATTTTGCCGCGTTTAGAAAGTGATCTGATTGAAATCTTTGAAGCTTGTTTAGAACGGAGATTATCTGAAATACAAATCCAATGGTCTGAAAGAGCTGCTGTCTGTGTAGTCATGGCTTCTGGTGGATACCCTATGGGATATCGTACTGGATATCCTATTGAAGGCTTGGATCATGTAAAGGAAGATCCAGATTGGATGGTTTTTCATGCAGGGACCCAAAAGAAAAAGGATGCCATCGTAACCAACGGTGGACGGGTTTTAGGAGTGACAGGATTAGGTGATAACTTACAGGAAGCCATAAAAAAAGCCTATGAAGGGGTCCAAAAAATTCAATTTAAAGATCAGCATTATCGAAAAGATATTGGAAGAAAATAAATATTAAAATAAATGAGAAAAAGTCTATGTAATTACATAGACTTTTTTTTAACAATACTTGTAAAAAAGCATTATATCTGATAATATGGATAATAAAATATAATAAATATATTGGGAAGGGAGAAAAAACATGTTAACACCCAATTTATCCATGTGGATGGTTTTGGCAGAAGGAGTGCTATCTTTTTTATCCCCTTGTGTTTTTCCATTGATTCCAGCATACCTTAGTTACTTAGCTGGGACTTCCATTGATGAAGTACAGCAAAATCACAATGTGCATAAAACAATGATTTGGAATGCCCTGGGTTTTGTATTAGGATTGTCCTTTGTATTTATTTCTTTAGGAGCAGGGGCCAGTTTAGTAGGAGGTTTTTTGTTCCAACAAGGAGAGATACTTAGA
>JAAYNZ010000226.1 GCA_012520595.1 Candidatus Epulonipiscium sp.
AAGATTTGGTTTTAAGAGTACAAAAACTTCGGGTCAAAGGAATCAGCAAACCTTATAAAGGAGAACTATTTACTGCAGAAAATACCATTCATTTGGATGCAGTTTATCAATATGCTGTAAAAGAAGGGGATAAAGTTGTTTTATTTTTAGAAAAAGATGAAGAAGGGGAAATAACAGCTGCCTATATTGCAGATCCTGTAAGAGACTCTTATCTTTTGTATTTGCTTTTGTTCTTCCTTTTTTTACTTGTCCTTATTGGAAAGGGAAAAGGAATAAAGGCGGTTATTACCTTAGTTTTAACCATAGGGTCCATTATTAAAATTTTACTTCCAGGAATACTAAAAGGATATAGTCCTATTTGTTTATCCATCCTTATTTCAATAGGCATTATTATCATAACCTTATGGGTTGTCAGTGGTTGGAATCGTAAAACCATGACAGCTATTATAGGAACCACAGGAGGAGTAGGAATAGCAGGCATTATTGCTTGGTGGGTGGGAATTCAAGCCAATTTATCCGGGTTAAGCAGTTCAGAAGCCCAAATGTTATTATATATTCCACAAGGAGAACATTTTGATTTAAAAGGGATTTTATTTGCAGGTATTATTTTAGGGGCTTTAGGAGCCGTGATGGATGTGAGTATGTCCATTGCATCTGCATTATATGAACTAAAAAAAGCAAATCCATTATTGACTAGAAAGGAATTAATACAATCAGGCATGAATGTAGGCAAGGATGTTATGGGTACCATGTCCAATACATTAATCTTAGCCTATGCAGGAGGGGCTATTCATGTAATGCTTTTATTTTTAGCTTATGAATTTTCTCTGCTGGAAATTATGAATATGGACATGATTGCCACAGAAGTAGTAAGAGCTTTATCAGGAAGCATTGGTCTTTTACTAGCCATTCCATTAACTACAATCGTTGGTGCATTGTTATTACAAAATCACTAACAATCATAAAAACGATTATTTTGAATAGAGATCACTGGATTTAAGTTGTAGTTTATTATTTTAAAAGAATAGGAATTATGGTACAATAGGAAAAGGAAAAGTCATGAATCTGATGTAACAACAAATAGGAGATTCAAATGAGGAGGAACATTCATGAAAGAAATCGATCAAGTGAGCATTAATACGATTCGTATGTTATCAGCAGAAGCAGTGCAAAAAGCCAACTCGGGGCATCCAGGACTTCCCTTAGGAGCAGCTCCTATGGCTTATCAATTATGGACTTATCATATGAAACACAATTCAGAAAATCCCAACTGGGTAGATCGAGATCGTTTTGTTTTATCAGCAGGACATGGATCCGTGTTACTATACTCGTTACTTCATTTATTTGGATATGGGTTAACCATTGAAGATTTAAAACAATTTAGACAATTTGAAAGCAAAACTCCTGGACATCCTGAGTATGGTCATACAGTAGGAGTGGAAACTACGACAGGACCTTTAGGACAAGGATTTGCCAATGCAGTGGGAATGGCTATGGCAGAAGCTCATTTAGCAGCTACCTTTAATCGCCCCAATCATCCTATTGTAGATCATTATACCTATGCATTAGTAGGGGATGGTTGCTTAATGGAAGGAATTTCTTCTGAAGCAGCTTCTTTAGCAGGGACTTTAAAATTAGGAAAATTAATTACTCTTTATGATTCGAATAAGATTAGTATCGAAGGTTCTACTGACATTGCTTTTACAGAAAATGTGCAAAAACGATTTGAAGCCTATCACTGGCAGGTTCTAACAGTGGAAGATGGAAATGATATTGAAGCTATTGGAAAAGCCATTGAAGAAGCAAAAGCAGAAAAATCAAAACCTAGTTTAATTATTGTAAAGACTTTGATTGGTTACGGATCTCCTAAACAAGGAAAAGCTTCTGCCCATGGAGAACCTTTAGGAGAAGAGAACATTCCAGTAATGAAAGAAACATTACAATGGAATTTTGAAGAACCTTTTTATGTACCTGATGAAGTTCGAGCCCATATGTACCAATGCCAATTACAAGGACAAAAAGCAGAGAAAAAGTGGGAATCCATTTGGGAATCTTATTGCGTAACCTATCCAGATTTAGCCAAAGAATGGGAAACATGGCATCGTAAAGAGCGAGCATTGGATTTATTGGAAGAGGAAGAATTCTGGACCTTTGCAGAAAAACCCATTGCAACCAGAAATGCTTCAGGGGAAGTTTTAAATCGTCTTTCAAAAATCATGCCTAATTTAATCGGCGGATCAGCAGATTTATCTCCCTCTACCAAAACCATTATGAACGATCGAGGTCATTTTTCTGCTGAAAACTATAGCGGATCCAATCTTCATTTTGGTGTACGAGAACATGCTATGGCGGCCATTGGAAATGGACTTGCTCTTCATGGTGGATTAATTCCTTATGTTTCTACTTTTTTTGTCTTTAGTGATTATATGAAATCAAGCATGCGTTTATCTGCATTAATGGGTTTACCTGTCACCTATGTATTAACTCATGATAGTATCGGTGTAGGGGAAGATGGACCTACCCATGAGCCAATCGAACACTTGGCAGCTCTTCGTAGTATTCCTAATTTTACAGTCTTTCGACCCGCTGATAGTAAAGAAACAGCCGCAGGTTGGTATCATGCCATTACCCATCAAGAAGGACCTACAGCCTTAGTTTTAACAAGGCAAAACTTACCTTACTATAAAGAAACAGGGAAAGAGGCTCTTAAAGGTGGATATATCTTAATTGATTCTGAAAAAGATACTCCTGACATTCTTTTAATAGCTACTGGATCAGAAGTAGAATTGATCTATGAAGCGCATAAGATTTTAAAAGAAAAAGGCATTGATGCTCGAGTGATTAGTATGCCTTCTATGGAATTGTTTGAAGCCCAAACAGAAGAATATAAAAATCAGGTAATGCCTAAAGAAGTACGAGCACGTTTAGTAGTAGAAGCAGGCAGCTCTTTTGGATGGCATAAAT
>JAAYNZ010000040.1 GCA_012520595.1 Candidatus Epulonipiscium sp.
ACATAATAATGAGCTAACACAAGAATATCTTTTTCTTGTTTCATTGTTTTTATTTTTTCTATCCACTGTTTTTGTTCCATATCAATCACCTTCATTATTGTTTTTCTTATTATAACACCTGACAAATCATTTATCAATACACGTGTCTTGTCACGTGCTTTTCTTTTTATTTATAACGATAGATATCCACGTTGAAAATCTAAGATTTCAGTAAGCTCATAGATCACTCTCCTGCTCTGACTGTCTTACCCCTTGCTCTTATAAAAAAGCTAACGAGGTATTTTAGTGCCTATACGCTTTACTTCCAGCTTGTTTTGTTTATGAATGTGGATATCTATATTTCATTCTTTTTAATACCTATTTCAAATTTATAAATTTATGATATAATCATACTTATCAAGAAGATTTACGATAATAAAATGAACATATAAGGAGAACAGATGGATGAATTTACTTACAATCATTGCCAAAAACTTATTAGGCTATGATGCTCTTATTCTTGTTTTAGCTGCCTTCAATTTATTATATGTTTTCCCAAAAGTCTCAAAGATCTCTCGGCAACTAGAAGAAGTATTAAATCCAACTATTTCCATACCCATTCAAGAATTAATCAAAAACATACAAGATCCTGGTACTAAGGCTGTTGATTTACATGCCTGCCAAAAATGGAAGGAAAAAGAGGCTTTCTATTTTAATGTATTTGTTGGAATCACAACTATTTTCCCTCTTTTAGGAATCTTAGGTACAATTATATCCTTATTGTCTTTAGTTGATTTTTCTTCTCAAGTTGTTATGCTTAATTTTACTACTGCATTAACTTCTACTTTCTGGGGATTAATATGGGCCATTGTATGTAAAAGCTTAGAAGGTTTCATCGCTTCACGAGTAGCTTATAATGAAGAAAGCTTCTCTTTATTATTGCAACGCATTGATCAATACCAAAGCTTTCATTCTTCTACTAAACCATAAAAAAATACAACGTGAAAATGGATTCATCAGTGAGGGGGGAGCTTTTGAAAAAAAGAGCTATTATTGAATTGACTGCCTTATTAGATGTTGTTTTAATTTTATTATTTATGTTTATTTTTAATGTAAGTGCCAGTCAAGAAAATCTAGAACAATCTCTTCATCATACCCAAAACTCGAATCAACAACTACTGGCTGAATTAAAAGAAAAAAATCAACAACTTGAACAAATCCAGAAAGAAAGGCAAGATGTAGAACAGTTAGTAAAATCTTTATCTTCTTTTTTACAGATGCAAGAAGATGAACTTTTCTCTATTATTAATGATTTATCTGAATCGGAACAAAAAAAATTTATCGAAACCTTAGATCCTTGGTTGGATGAAAAACAAATCATACAAGAATTACTTCAATATCAAACACTTCAAAGTTTCTTTTATACCATCCATATCGGGTTAAAAAGTGGCGAAAATGAGCTTTGGATAAATAACCAACCTACTGGTATTACGATTTCTGTAGGTGAAATACAAAATCCAGAAAATTATGAGAAAAAGAAAAAACAAATTATGGCATCCATTGAAAAGGAAATTCAGCGTCCCTCGGGGGAAGCGAATCGTATTCTTTTATCCCTCTCCTTGTTAGATGAAGAAGTCTATCAATATGCCTATGAAATAACTTGGTATGCTATTACTGAGATTGAAAATAAATATGGTCCTCAACGTATTTTTAAATCAGAACAACGTTATATTTCACGCTAATGCAGAAGGGAGATTTAGATGAAAAAACTAAAGAATTTTTTAATTATTTGTTTTATGCTCCTTGTTTTAGTTCTTTTAATTGCCAATAACATCGGTTTTAATTTTTTAGATTGGGGTAAAAATAAATACGAAACAAAGACTTCTCAACAAAATACCAAAGGTGAAAGTCAATTAGAAACCTACCTTTCCATTCATATTGAAGATCATACCATTACTTTAGATGACCAAGAAGTGACCCTCGATGAGTTAAAAGAAAAGCTTAAAGACGTTCCCAACAAAGTCAAAATCAAACTTTTTGCTCAAGAAGCCAAACGAGTTACCTATCAAGAAGTAATAGAGTTCTTGCAAGAATATAAATTTACCATCATCGAAGAATAAAAAATCCTTTTTCTGTTGTAATTTTTTGCTACAACAGAAAAAGGATTTTTTATTCTTTCATACAAGAGTGTATATATTTATCAATCTTCTTAATTTCTTCTTCTGGATCTTTCCACCAATTTCGACTCCAAATTCTATGAATATACCAACCTTTACTTTCTAAAAATCGCCGATGATAAATTTCTCTTTCTTTTACTGAATGTGCTTTCTGGTACATAAGACCATCGGTTTGGATCCCTAGAATATACTTTGTAGGATCTGTAGGATCAAGCACACCAATATCAATTTTATACTGTGAGTTCCCAATGTTCCTATGGACTTGGTACCCTTTCTCCTCCAACTTTTGGGCTACTTGAGCAATCAATGGATCTTCTTGTTTTTCCTTTATAACTAATTGCTCTTGACCCACTTCCTTTTCTTGGATTTCATGTAAAAGCTGATACGCTCGTTCTTTATTTTGTTCTGCAATAGCATAAGCGTATAAGAGATATTGTTTTAATAAACGAGGGCCAGCATTTTTTGATTGGGAAACATCAAATTCCCTTGGATGAACGCTAGAAAATATGATCATTTTTTCCTTAGCTCGGCTCACCGCTACATTGAGACGGTTTTCTCCTCCTGCTTTGTTTAAAATCCCAAAATTAATGGATATTTTTCCTTCTCCATTTCTGCCATAACCTACAGAAAAAATGATAATATCTCTTTCATCCCCCTGTACATTCTCAATATTTTTAACAAACAATCGTTCATCGATTCCTTTTTTCATCATTTGATCATATAAGGTAGCAAATTCTTCATCTTCTTGTATCTTTTGTTCGATTCGTTCTACAATAAGATCTTGTTGTTTTTTGTTAAAAGTAATAATACCTATAGAAGAATGAGGATGGGAAAGAAAAAGCTCTTTTACCCTTTCACATACTTCTAAGGCTTCTTGCATATTGGTTTGGTCTTCCCAAAGTCCATCTACCATCTGCCATTCGATGGGTGGGGGCTCAATAATATTACCAATATTGGGAGCAATTTGTACTTGGCCCTCATAAAAAGCATAGTTAGAAAAATGAATTAGCTCTTCATACTTGGAACGATAATGCCAAGCCAATAATTGAGTAGGATATTGTCGCTTTGTCAATGTTAAAAGACTATCTACTCCTTCAAAGATAGTTTCCATCTCTTCTTCTTCTACATCCAAACCTACACGAAATAAATCAAAAGGAGCTAATTGTTTTTCATCTCCTGCTACAATCACTTGAGTTCCACGATAAAAAGAAGGAATTCCATTTTCTACCGTACATTGGGAAGCCTCATCAAAAATAACTTTATCAAAAAGACCTTTTCGCAAAGGGAAAATTGTAGAAACTGTTTCTGGAGATACAAGCCAAATGGGTAAAATATCAAAAATCCCCTTCTCCCAGTATTGATAAATCAATTTTCGAATGGGCCAAACTTTTCTTGTTTTATTCACTTGATGTTGAATGTCTCGATATTGCCTTGTATGATTTTCCTTTATATTTTGTATAGGGATTCGCAATCGTTCTCTTAAATACTGAGGCAAATAACGCTGTTTGGATTCTAGTAAATCTTTATAACTTTGCCAATGGGTATCATATTCTCCCGTAGATAAAGTTTTCAACTCTGGATAAAGAGTTTCTAATTGATCCACCCAAGACATATAAAAAGATTTACGAAGAATATTCTCCCATTTTTCTCCTCGTTTTAAATCTTGTTCTTCTGGGATTTCCTCTCGTACTTTTTCAAGCAAATCCATTTCATCCGAATCAAAGGATTGGATCCATTGGTCCATGGCTACTAAAGAATCAAAATCTTGTGATAGGGAAGATTGAGCCTGTTGAAAGTCTTCTAAAGGAATCATTCCTTTTTCGATCTTTTGCTTCCAACTTTCCACTTGATGTTCTTGAAAATAAGAACCAAGGGCTTCTACTAACTCACAAACCTTTTTCCCTTGCTCCCCATAAGCTTTTAATTGAAAAACTTCTGCTTCTAGCTGATTCCATTCCGATTTTCCTATTGAAAAAGAAGAAAAATTAGGAGCATATTTTTGTAAAAATAATTTTCCTTTTCCTACACTCCATAACCAAAATTTCATTGTTTTTAGGAAGGACTGTTTTTGATGTTTTTCTAAAATATCAATGGCTGACTGGATTCCTATATCATATTTCCAACACTCTTTCGGAGTAAAAGTCTCCGTTATCTTCTCCTTTTGTAATTCCAATAATTTTTCGCATTCTGCAATGAGCTGATCTAATTTTTCTTTTAACTCATTTAAGTGTTGGTAAGTCATGTTTTCAAAAGATTTTCGATGAAACCATGGATGATTTTTATAACCACAACTTCCAATATACCTTCCTGCAATAAAAATCTTATGAGCAATGGTTTCTAACTGATTTTGATCCATCTCGTAAGAAGAAGAAATAGGCAACCAGGGGATTTCATTGAGTAAAGATAATTGACTATACAATTCATAACCGGTTAAACCAAAGGAATGTTTCTCACCAATAGCCTTTGCAATCCTTGCAAAATAATCTTTTTTTTGATCTAATTCATGACAAATCCTTTCATACTGCTTTTCACTTTCCTCTTTATTTAAAATGCGTTTTTGTTTTAATAAGGTGTTGATTTTTTGATAAAGTCCTTTACGATCTCCATTCACATCATGAACTAAAGCCACTTGTTCAGCCAAACCTAACATTTCTAGACGTTGGTATACTACGTCTAATGCTGCTCTTTTTTGGCAAACTACTAATACTTTTTCATTCCTTGCCATGGCAGTCGCTATTAAATTAACGATTAATTGTGATTTTCCTGTACCTGGAGGTCCATGAATAACAAGCCCTTTTTGATAATAGGTGTTCATTAAGGCTTCTTCTTGCGAAAAATCCAATTCTGTTACATCATAGCATTCTTTTTCTTCAATGGGGTCCAAATCAATATCCACCCATGTATTATTGATTTCTTCTTGTAATAATTCATTCACTAATCCTAAGTCAGGATCTTGCTCATATCGTTCTAATAATTCATCATAATCTTTCAATAGGGATGTATTGCCTTGAGAGAAATAACCTAAAATACAATAAGGAGTAATGGCTAAGAAATTATCAGGCGGATTGGGTAGTTCCTTTTGCCGATATTGATGCAAAGGCATGATTTTTCTTTTTGCCCAATACAAGTCAATGCCATAACGCTGAAATAATTCACTGGTCCATTGTTGGAAATTTTCTGTAGGCATTTCCTTGGCATCTTCTAAGATTTCTTCATCAATTTTTAAGCCATTGTATTTTTGAAATGCAAGTAATAGGGTTCGATTTAAGAGAACTTCTTCTTTGGATTCGATTTGAAGTAACCAGCCGGGCTCTTTGGTATTTTGTTTTATTAAACGAACAGGGAATAAAAAAACAGGAGCTTGTATAAAGGTGCCATCTGCCATCTTTCCAGATACAAAGGGATAGCCAACGTATAAATCTTCAACACCTGTTTGTTCTTTGATTGTAGTAATATTACGATATAAGGATGTGAGTTGCTGAGAAGCTTTTAAGGCTTCTACCTCTCCTGAAGAAAGACCTAGTAAAAAAACAGAATCTTTATTGTGTAAAATACAATCAATAACCTTCTCTGCAGTGGTACATTTGGCTTCTTGCAAATGATTGAGGGTAGATAAGTCAAAGCTCCACTTATCATATAATCGTAATAAACGTAACGAACGATTTTTTTTACTCAGATCACTAAGCTGATCTCGTAGCCTTTCTAATTTTTGCTCCATATAAATCCCCTATTCTACAATGTTTCTCATTTATCTTTATATTACTAAAAAATACGGAAGTTTTCAAGCAAATTGCAATTCTTTGTCTATTCTTGATAATTTTTTGAGAAAAACAATTCATTTTATGTAATAAAAATAAAGAGATCTAAATATTTCTTGTAAATTTTTTTATCGATTACATCTAAGTCCACATAATAAAAATTTATATTTAATTTTTAAATTTTGAATATCTTTAATCCTAATTATCGTTATGTTCACCACTAAAATAAAAGTAAGAGTGGATGATAAGTAATAAAAACATCCACTCTTACTTTATTATCTTTGTTCACTTAATACCGTTAAAGAAAGCCTTTACCAATAACGTAAAAATGTACCCTTTTTTTTGAAAGCCTTCATTCTCAACTTATACTTGATATACATTATACACTTTTAAATTGACCTTATATTTATCAAATCCTATTGTAAGATAATAATCACAAACATTAAACCCTTGTGAAATAAAAAACAAAATTAATTTTGTAAGTTTATACTAACATACCTTTCTCTACCATTACAATCTTTTCGGACGAACGACACCTTTAGAGGTATGAACAACAACAAACAAATTTTTTGTTGAAATTTTTTTTATTTTTATTGATATTTTTATAACAGAAAGTAATGAAATAAGAAATAACAGGATAAATTCATAAAACAGATAACTTATATGCATATCCCTTATTATTTGTACGGTTTCATTTACAAAAAATCGACTTCTTAGGAATGTTATGCCTACCTGCATAAACCCAAGAGATAAAAAAATCGAAATAATATAACTAATTACAACTAATATCAAAACCTCCAGCAAAATAACAATAAATAAATGCCTACCTGTATATCCTACCGCTTTTAATAATGCAAAAGTAGCTAACTTCTCTTCTGCTAAGTTCTTTAAAATCATATTTATATTTATAAAGGTTAGGATTAGAATAATGGCAATCATTCGACTTCCTACCTTTTTAATGAAATTTATATTTTCAATGTCATCCATAATATCCACATTATAAGCAATATCATATTCATCATACGAAGCATATTTCTCTATTATTTTAGGAGTATTTTGATATTGATCAGCAATAATCATCAACGAGTATACATCTTGTAAAGTAAATAGGTTTTCTTTCAATAAACCCCACTTTTTCCCTATCATCTCATAGTAATCTTCTAAAGGTACATATACATAATTTACTAATTCTTCAGTGTCTGGAGTATACACTCCCACTACGACTCCTTCATGTATAAAATCTTTATTCTCCTCTTCACTTATATAATGTAATTTTATCTTATTCCCTATATAATTTGTTGTATCTATTATCAATGCTTCCTGATTTAACTGCCTTACTTGAAGATAAGATGGCAGTATAACTTGATGATACTGAACTTCTTCAAAACCTTTTCCCATCATTACCTTGGGAACGGAACTCTCCTTTCCTGAGCGTACAATTATATCTATATTATTTAAATCATTGCTCCATTCCATTGTTCCAAATAAATCTGAATAATAAGGATAGACTTCTTTAATCATAGGATTCGATAAAAACTCATTCATATAAGTTTGAAGGGGTAATTGAAGTTGAGTATTATCAATATTAATCATTACTTGTCTATGAGTATCACTTTCATTTAATTGATCTTCCATTACACCATAAGAGCTAAATGCTAAATGAGAGACTATTATAAGTAATGTACTACTGATGGTGATTAACAATACATATAGTACACTTTTCATTTTTCCTCTTCTAAATTCCATAAAGGCCATCTTTAGAAAATTTTTAAGCAAGATATTACCCCCTTATTCTGTAGTTTTCAGTGCTTCTGTTGGCTGAAGTCCTAACACATAATGAATTCCTAGCATACTACTTAATATAGGCACAATAACCCCTACTATCAATACAGCTATTATTGTTTGGGGCTGTAATCTGATGGATAATCTGCTCATATACATGGTCATATTGTGTTTTATAAATAAATTAGCCAATAGGGTTAAACTATAAGAAATAACATAGGAACTGAAAACACTGATCATACCAATCATAAGGGTTTCTACAAGTACCATCGTAGTAATGTTTTTGTTCAAATAACCAATGGCTTTGAGTAGTCCAATTTCATTTTTTCGCTTTTTAATATGGTTCAAAGTGGATATGGATATGTTTAAGACTGCAAAAATCAAGGTAACAAGACTTATTATAAAACCGATAACTGTAATAGAAATCATAATCTCTTTGATAGGACCAATTCGTGCCTTTAGTTTTCCCTCATAACCGATGGCAAGAAGCTCATTGATTATATCATTTACATTCTTAAAATCATCCACTACAACTGCTAAATTATGATTATAAATTTGAGCAAAACCAACTGATTCTTCTTCCATCTTTTGATTAATATAGTTTAAATCTTGAACAGGAACATAAATATCACATGCATCATTTAAATTAGCAATATTATCATAAACTCCAATGACCTTAAAATCATAGGTATATGTATCGATCACTACCATTTCTTCTTTACCATTGGCATCATAGATAGGGAACTCAATCACTAGCGTCTTTCCAATGAAATCTTCTCCATCTAAAAATTTAATTCCTTCTTTCATGTAGTTAATTGTTCCATGAAGTTTAGGATAATAAAATTTAGGCATAGGAGCTATATGCTGAGTATCTTCAATGAGATCCCCTGCCAGAAGGTAAGGAGCAATGGCTTTATTATAAGGTTCTAAGTATACATAATATTCCTCTTCTGTTTTTTCTCCAAATACTTCTTCTTTGTTAATAATCTCAAAACCAGAAGATTGTTCTAAATCATAGATATCAATAATTCTTTCATCGTCGGCAAATCGATCATAGATTTTAGAAAAATCATCATATCGCATCGCCGAAATCATAAGGGTCCTATGTTGTACTGTATTTAGTATAAATTGATCAATAAAGATATCTAACCCTTTTGTACAAGCAGATGTTGCCATAAAAATAATGAGTGCTAAGGAAAACAAACCCACATTTGTAATTACTACTTTTTTTCTTCTAAGAAGATTGATATATGCCATATAGATATAATTTTTAAAACCCATTGGTTTTTTCCTCCAGAATCCCTTTATTAATATAATACCGGTGATCTCCATAGGTTTCCACAAAAGGATTATGAGATACAACAACTACACTTTTCCCTTGTTTTGTAAGCTCTTTTAAATAATCCATGACTATTTTTTCATTTTCTTCATCTAGATTTCCTGATGGTTCATCAGCCAAAATACAACTAGGATTATTCGATAGAGCCCTCGCTATAGCTACTCTTTGCTGCTCTCCTCCTGATAATTCATAAGGAAAATGATTGACCCTTTCTGCTAACCCAAATCTTGATAACAACTCTAATGCCATATGTTTTAAATCTTTTCCCTTGTATTTCTCATTAATATACATAGGAACCATCACATTTTCATAAGCTTTCATTCTTGGATTTAAATAAAAACTCTGAAAAACAAATCCAAAGGTCTCCATTCGCAACTTTGCCTTTTGAGTATTTGTGAAATCTGATACTGGCTGATCTCCAATATATATTTCTCCTGAAGATGGTTCATCTAAAAGTCCTAATATATTTAACAATGTTGTTTTTCCTGATCCGGAATGACCCATAATAACGTTAAAAGTGCCCGGAACAATAGTTATATTAATATTTTTAAGTGCTTGAATATCTTTATAATTTTTATTCATGTTTTTTGTGGAAATTAGTACACCCATCTCTACACCTCATCTATTGGTAAAGGATTCTACCTTAAAATAAAAAG
>JAAYNZ010000227.1 GCA_012520595.1 Candidatus Epulonipiscium sp.
AAGTAAAGGAACGATTTCTGTGTTAAACACAAATCATATAAACAATACTTCTTCCTGTTCCTTTTTTGTTTCCCAGGGTGTAGAAGAATCTTTCAAAAAACAACCCCCATGGAAACAAGGAGATGTTTTACAAGGAACGGTATTAGGATATAAAGAACAAAAATTACAAATTGATATCGAAGGAAATCAAGTAGAAACCTTATGGGAAGAACGTGAAGTTCCTTCAAAGGGAACCATTCTTTTTTTTCAAGTAGAAAAAACTTCAAAGGAAGGCTTTTTATTGCGCCTGTATCACAATATAAAAGACAAGGGAAAAAAAGAACCCATACAAGGAGCCGATCCATTACAATCTTCTGCCCCCTCATTTACTCCAGAAAAAGAAACAATAGAAATGCAAGAGGCAGAACAAAATAAAAAAAATCAATATGTCCTTAATAATGTAACCCAACAGGATATAAAAAGTCTTTACGATTCTTCTCTCAATCCAGAAAAAATGACTTTAGAAGAGTTATATCACTGGGTAAAGCATAGTCCAGAAGAAACTCAGGGAAGAGATCCTTTTTTAGAAGAAAATCAAAAATGGATGGAGAAATGGATTGAAAAAAAAGATTTTAAAACCCCTAGTGATCTATTAAAGCAAGCCATTGCAGCACTTATGAAGGAAGGGCTACCTATTACGATAAAGAATGTACAGAGTCTAGTTAGTGCAAGGCAAAGGTTAGAGAGTGTGGCAGAAATGTCTACAGGAAAAATAGCAGAATTAACTAAAAAAAACAGCCCGCCTACTTTAGATGCCTGGTATCAACACCAATATGCTGGTGAAGGGAAGGGACTCAGCTGGAAAGCACAAAATCCTTATGAGATCTGGGAGGAATCAAAAGCAAAGGAAGATCCAACATTTTTTAACAAAGAAGAAAACTGGATCCAGCAAGAGATCACTCGTATTTTTCAGGGAGAAAAAATAAAAGATACCAATGAAAATCGTACAGCAGCACAACATTTAATTAGGGCAGGCATTGCCATAACCAAAGAGAATCTACAAACCCTACAGCAATACCAAGCCTATCAAAACCATATAAAAAGACACCCAGAGTATTATTTGGAACAAGGAGCAAAACAACTAAAGCAAGGCGGGACCATAGGAGAAATTTCATTGGTTCCTACAGAATCAACGAAAGATTCTAGGCAGCCTTATGTTCCCTATGTTTCTGCTGAAAAAATCAAAGAATGGGTAGATTTTTTACCTAAAATTACAAATCATCAATTAGCTCAAGCAATCCAAAAACAGCAGCCTTTAACCTTAGAAAATATAAAAGCAATGCCTCCTTTCCAAGAGAAGGAATATACAGTAAGGAAAGAAGATTGGATACCAGCCAAACGTCAGCTACTAGAACTACAGCTAAAAATGACAGTAGAAGCAGCTCAGAAACTCGGACAAAAAATACCCATTGATACAACACCTCTACAACAACTGGTAGAAGAACTTCGAACATTAGAAAAAGAAACTTTTTCAACTCAATTACAACAAGTAGGAGTTTCACCTACAGAAGAAAATATCGAAATCATCCATCAAGTACAGCAAACTAGGTTGATGGTACACTTAACTTCTCACTCTTTAGCCAGTGAAGGAATACAAGTACCCCGTGAGATAGGGAATGATACGTTACAAATCATTGGGCAGAAAGCGTCTCAAATCTACGAAGATATGGCAACAAAGCCAGATCTACGTTTTGGAGAAACGCTAGGAAAGGTACAAGATCAAATTGTTCATGTATTAGAACAAAATGGAATCCAACCAACACCTGCTCAAGTGCGAGGGGCTCGTATCTTAATTGAGAATCAATTACCCATTACACAAGAAAATCTAGTAGAAATAAAAATCGCAGATCAAAAACTTCAAACACTGATCCAGGGACTTCATCCTATTTTTGTTGCCCGTATGCTGAAAGATCAAATGAATCCTATGGAATATACCATCGATGAGCTTCTACATTATATGGATACTTTTGAACAATGGAAAGGGATCGATGTAAAAGATCGTTTATCTCAATATATATTAGAAATGGATCAAGAAAAAATCCTAAGCCCTCAACAAAGAGAAGGACTTATTGGCGTTTACCGAATGCTTTATACCATTAAAGGATCAGAAGGAGGAGCTTTAGGTTATTTATATAAGAACAGTCTTCCACTAACATTAGGAAATTTGATGAAAGCTGCCCAATACATGGAAAAATATCAAAAAGTCAATCAAAATCAAATCGACGTTCAAATAGATCAACAATTTGGACTTCTAAAAGAAGCAAAAGAGGCACAAAACTCCATTAAACAACAAATCGAAAAAGGATTTTTTGCTATGGAAGAAATAACAAAAGGGGGGTGGGAACAACGCCTACAAGAGTATGAATTGCGTTTGATTCGAGATTTTACAAAAGAGGCTTCTCCAACAAAAATAATAGAAATTGTAAAAGACCCCCATTGGAGAGAGGCTTTAGTAGAAGACCTAAAAGAAGGAATGTTAGAAGAAGGAAAAGGAAGTATATCAGAAGATGGAGCAAAGATAGAAAGCCCAAATGGATTACAAATGAAGGGGGAATTTTTAGAAGACATAAAAATATTTAGCTTCTCTCTACTAGAACGTTATGATATTCCATCTACCATACAAAATTTATACAGAATGACTCAAATGGTACAAAACCCCTTTTACCTAGGTGAAAAACTTAATCAACTCAATCAACAAGTAGAACAATACCTGCGTACTTCCATTGCATTACCAAAGCTGTTTCGACAACCCTTCGAGGGAGTACAAGACCTCCAAAGTCAATTGGAAACTTTGAAAAAAGAAGCTATTTCTCTCCCTAAAAAAGAAAGGCAATCCTTATGGGAAGCAAGTAAAGAAGTAGAACAGATACTTCAAATCCAACAAAAGATTCAAGCCAAAGAAGGTTTATATCAAATTCCCATTGCTCTTCATGATGGAATCAGTCAATTAAATATTTATGTCCTACAAGATGAAAAAAACAAAAACGTATTTCAAGAGGAAGAAGAGATACGAGCTTGGCTTTCTTTACATACAACAGCATTGGGCACCATTGGGATGCATGTTCATATTCATCGTAACAAAGTTCAATTTCAAGTATATGCTGAACAGGGTGAAACCTTACACTATCTACAATCCCAAAGTGCCAAGCTTAAACAATCTCTTTATCAATTAGGTTATCAAGTAAGCCCCATCCTATATGGAATTCAAAACATAAAACAACCGTTAGAACAGCCTAAAGAATTTATGATTCAATTTCAGCAAAGAAAGATTGGGAATGGAATGTTTGAAATAATAGGATAAAGGAGACTGTGGAATGAAAGAAAAACAACCCCTGCCCACTTCACTTTATGATGTGGTAGAACAAGTCCTTGCTTTTGTTGACGAGGTAGATCAAAAAAAACAACAAGAAAGGGATGAAGATTAAAGGAATCATAAAAACAGACGATATACATAATAGAGTTAAGTGGTTTCTATAAAACCTAAAAAGGAAACAACTCGATGACAGAAGTCGCAGCTCAAGTTAATATACATACTTGCTATAAGATATGTAAATGCATAAGTTTGTCTGTCTATAAGATACAGGAAGGAGATCGAAACACATGAGAATTAACCACAATATACCTGCTTTACGTTCCCATCATTCCTTAGAGAAAACAAATAACCAACTGGATAAGACCCTTCAACGTCTGTCTACAGGATTACGCATTAATCGTGCTGCTGATGATGCAGCAGGATTAGCCATTGCCAATAAAATGCAAACCCAAGTACGAGGATTGAAAGTAGCTTCTCGAAACTCTTTAGATGGGGTTTCTTTAGTTCAAACGGCAGAAGGAGCTTTAAATGAAGTTCAGGCTATGTTACAGCGAATGCGTGAGTTGTCCATACAAGCAGCCAATGGAACCTTAGCTCCAGAAGATCGACAAGCCATTCAAAATGAAGTGGGACAATTAAAAGAAGAAATTACAAAAACAGCAGAATTAACCGAGTTTAATAAAATAAAATTACTGAATGGACAAATTGATCGACGATCTTTTTCAGATAAAGAAAATGTAGCCAAAGCAGTATTCGTTAGTGATACCGTTTTACCTAGTAATTACAGCTTAAAGATA
>JAAYNZ010000228.1 GCA_012520595.1 Candidatus Epulonipiscium sp.
ATCATTGCATTGATTTTATTTCTCTCATCCTGCAGAATAAATCGAATAGCTGGCTCCATACATTTTAATGCTGTAAAAAAGATTAGATTATCAAGTCCTCTTGCCTTTGTTAACTTCACTGTGGCAGCAATTAGAGGAGCTGTAGTTTCAAATCCCACTGCAATAAAAACAATTAACTTATCTCTATTTTTATCAGCAATAGTTAAAGCATCTTCCGGGGAATAAACAACAATTATTTTAGAACCTTTGGACTGTTTATCTGCTAGGCTATAGCAAGTTCCTTTCACCTTAAGCATGTCTCCAAATGTAACAAGAATCAAGTTTTTTATATCCATTAAATCTATAGCCATATCGATATAAGATTCAGGTGTAACACAAATGGGACAGCCTGGTCCGGATAAAAGCACCACTTCTTTAGGAAGCACATACCTTATGCCAGATTTTAAAATTGCCCGGGTATGTGTTCCACAAACCTCCATAATCCGAATATCCTGACCATAAATATCTTCAAAACACCTACTTAGCCTTTCAACTATTCTATTGTCATTCATTTCCTGTACCTTCCAGCATCTCATAAAGTGTCTTATTTAAAAACCGAAACTGTTCCGGGTCTATTTTCTCAATAGCAAAGCCTGCATGAACCAATATGTAGTCTCCAAGTATAGGAGAATCGATCAACTGAATATTTACTCTTTGCCGGACACCCATAGTTTCCACCCATGCGTGCATTTCTTCAATGATTATAATCTTTGCTGGAACCGCTAGGCACATAAATTCCCTCCTTTATCATTTCGGCTGCAACTACTACTTGCCCAAAGGAAATCCCCCCATCATTAATGGGTAGCTTCATGTTATAATATGTATTAAAGCCACATTCTTCTAGCCCTCGTTTCATGTTTTTTAACAGATAAGTATTTTCAAACACGCCTCCACCTAAAACGATATCACCTATTTCACATCTATTTCTTATTCTGCAGGCACAGTCTATGGTAGCTTTACAAACTGTGTTGTGAAACTTTGCTGATATGTAGGAATCTGTCTTCCTCTTCTTCATATCTTGCAGAATTCCTAATATTATTTCCTCATACCCAATTACTAGTTTCTCTTTCTTTTCATGGATAAAATACGGATAACAATCTGTTACATCTGGGTCTATTACACTTTCCAATTCAATCGCTGCCTGGGCATCATAAGTAATATGCATCCTTTTCGTAACAAGTACAGATACACAGTCAAATAATCTTCCTATACTTGACGATTTAAAACAGTTAACATTATTCTTGATTGCATTTTGTATAACATTAACTTTTAAACTATTAATACTATTAAGAAGCTCCTCGCTGCTAATGCCCATATCGTATAGATAGGAAACTGCTGATTTCCAAGGTTCTTTTATAGCACTATCACCCCCCTGTAAAGTAATATACTTCCAATGACCAACCCTTGAGAACTTGCCCCTTGAGCCAATAAAAAATTCCCCACCCCATATAGCTCCGTCTGTTCCTATTCCTGTTCCATCATAAATAATTCCTATAACATCTTGTTTTAAGTTATGCTCCCCCATGCAAGCAGCCATATGTGCATGATGATGTTGTATAGGGATTCTTTCTACAGGCTGTTTTATAGCCCACTGTGTGGAATGATATCCGGTATGTAAATCATGTGCTATAATTTTCGACTTTGCACCCAGTAATACTCTCATCCTCTTTATTACCTGAAGATATTCTTCATATGCATTCATTTCATATAAGTTGCCCATATATTGTGCAGAATGAACATAACCCTTGTGCACTAAACATAGTGATGATTTTTGTTCTGCACTTACTGCCATAATTTCGCTATCTGAATCTATTTGCAAATCAGCAGGGGAATACCCTCTTGCATTTCGGATAACCATTTCTTTCTCATCAATAACCCGAACTACCGAATCATCTATTGGAGTGAATATTTCTCTATCATGTATAAGAAAAAAATCCACTATATTCCCAAGTTTTTCTAATACCTCTCTATCCTTATAACAAATGGGCATCCCACTGATATTTCCACTGGTCATAATAAGATATTGAAGTTCTTCATGAAAGAGTAGATAATGCAGTGGTGTATAGGGGAGCATGACTCCCATACGGTTCATCCCTGGAGCTATATTGTGAGGTAATAGTTCCGGAAATCTCTTTTCAAGCAGAACAATAGGTCTCTGTCTGCTCATAAGTATTTCTTCCTCCTTGTCAGTTACTCTACAAATTAACTTTGTAGCTTCTAAACTTGCTGCCATTATAGCCAATGGTCTGTCTGGCCTTCTTTTCTTTTTACGCAATAAATCTATTACTTTCTCATCACATGCATTGCAGGCAAGGTGATATCCACCAATCCCTTTAATACCAATCAATTTACCCTCACGAAGCAGTTGTCTGGCAGTTGCAACAGGATCAATACCATCTATTGATCTGCCTTTATTATCAAGTAAGACAAGCTTTGGACCGCAATCAAAACAGCAATTTGTTTGGGCGTGAAATCGCCTGTTGTCAGGATTTTCATATTCACTCCTGCATGCAGGACACATTTCAAAGGCTGACATTGAAGTGTTGGCTCTGTCGTAGGGTAATGTCCTTATAATAGAATATCTAGGACCACAAGATATGCAATTTGTGAAAGGATACATATACCTTCGATTCATCTTATCATGGATTTCTTTTATGCATTCATCACAAATTGCTGTATCAGGGGGAATAAATCCTTGAAATTGGTTTTCTATAGAACTATTGATAATAGAAAAACTTTTGTATGCTTTATAATGCTTAGATTTAATTTTTATATTGCTAATTTTTGCACTGGAAGGTGGATTTTCCAGTAATGCAGTTATAAATTCTCGAATGGCCTTTTTGCTGCCTGCAATCTCCATTATTATTGATGTGCCTTGATTGCTTACCCATCCACCTAGACCCAGTTGTCTTGCCGTTTTATAAATATGGGGACGCATTCCCACACCCTGAACAATACCTCCTATATGGACAGTGTATCTTTTCAAATCATTCATTCGAAGACTCACCTTCAATGCTCTTAATAACCGCATTGAGTTTACCAACATCCTGTTTTTCTACAATGATTTCTGTCCAGTTACCAAAAATCTTATTATTTCGCTCACCGAAATATTCACGAAGACTGTTTTCACTGATATGACTGTCCATATTAACAACTATATTTACTTTATTTAATTTCAATATTTTATTTTTTTGACAAAGTTCCAATAGTGCCTCATATATTCTTTCATTTAGAAAAGTATCGTGCATTTTAAACCTCCTTTACAATTTCACAAATAATTCTCTCAACCTCAGCACAAATACCATTGAATTTTTCCTTAAGAACTTCACTTAGCTCATATCCAAATTCAGTTTTTGCTATTTCAATGACAATTAAGTTTCCTTTTAATCGCTTTGAATATAGTCTCATTAAGTCCAAAATGCTCATATCATGTTGAAAATTAGTTTGTCCATATCCCGTAATCGCTTCCTGTAAATTATATATGTGAATATTACCAGGTACTGTCCCTGAATATGCGGCATCTAGAATAATAACAAAGTCATCTTTCTTTAACATATGGAAGCAAAACTGAAAATCTGTCTCTCCAATAATGACTTCAATTCCCATTGATTCCAATCTGTTTTTTATGTTTTCCAGAACCTTTATAGCAATCCCGTCATCCATCATAAACCTATTTCCAATGCCTATCACTTTTATCACACCATGCAACAACCCCATCAAATTATTCTTGAATAACTACACCACTAAATATATATGCTGGTAAGAGTCTTAAGTATGCAAAAAACAAATGTTATCAACTTTATCCATTTTTTACTCCTTAACTTATTTTTATTTTTAGACATAGTCTTTAAAGTGCATTTTAATATAATCCTATAATTATATTAAATACAATAACTTTACAACACAAAAAATGGTAAGACTTTACTCTTACCATAAGTATTTTTTAATTTTTTTATATTTATAATCAGCTTTACTTTATCGTTTAATATTTTGGATTTTATGTTTTTTTATCTAACTTTTCTATATTTTAAAGCTCTCTCTTCTTCTTATTTAAAAATATATCCATATCCTTTAATGTCTATAAAATCAAAATACTCCCCATCTATTATCCTATTATCTTTTTTACTTGAGAAGTCTTTACATCATATTTATAAATATATAATGTAACTTCTCTTTGTATAAAGACAATGCTTATTTATATATCTTTGTTTTTAAAATATATAGCAGAAATAAAGCAAATTACGCTGGGTAATAGAAATACTACACTTCTACCCAGTATAAAAACATAAAATGGTGCAGAATTGATTGTATTTTTATAATTGTAATAATCAACCCCTAAACGAATCACAAACCCTATTATCAAAAGTATACCTGTAACAGTCAAAAATTTATTTACGTTTACATTTTTTTTCATCCTAATGCCTCCACACTATAAATAATCTTTATTACACAATGTATAAGTATTGTAGTTTAAGTATAATGATCATTTTTGCTCACAATTGCTATCGTAGAAATATTAATACCATTTTATCAAAGGACATAAAAATCTCTGTTCTTACAAGTACACGCTCTATGTATTGAGGCATAAATAATTTTACTATTGCTTTACCGAAATATTTCTCATAAGTCAACAATGATAGAAAAAATAAGAAAATTGATTTTACTCCCAAGAAAAGTTTCCTTCTTCTTTTAATTTGGCATTAAAGAAATCCAAAATTAGACTGTTTTCAAACTCAATAATCTCTTTCGCATTTACCTCTGCTTTCTCTCCATTTAGCAGATTGGTGAGAAATGGAGAGACTATGGAAAGATCTGTAAGAGTCAGATGTTTCGTACCCTTTAAATATACATCATAGACTTCTGTACATATTTGATCCGATATTTTATTACCTGCATACACTCCTGTATTGGTGCCATCCTTAAGTTGTACCCATACCTGATCGGAATAAATATTCAAAACAGGTGTATTGTATTGTTCTTTCGTAGCAACAAATTCATCTATATTTGAATCATAAATTATTTCACTAAAATATGGACCATCAATATTGATGACTGCATCTATATCCTTTCGCTCGCTTCCTATCTGAATACTTGCAGCTGCTCCCATAGAATGTCCAAATACACCTATTTTGTCACAATCAATGAGTTGGTACAGTTCCATTGTATCCGATTGTCGTAACTGTGTTATATTTGTTTGATCCGCTTGTGCCACATATTGCAATATGGTGTCAATTGTGAAATTGATATCAGAAGTACGGATTTTCATCCATTTCTGTATTACATCATAGGTCTCCGCTTTGGTATAGTAAGCATCCATGTTGGCATAAGTGACTTCATTCATATATGCCTTATCAACTAATGCCACCTGTCCATCTTCTGATTTTGTATAGAAAGAATGTCCCGGATGATCAATAGAGCAAACTACATAACCATGACTGGCTAACTCTTCATATGAAGAAATGTTACTGTTTTTAATACCAAAAGCTCCATGTGAAAAAACAACTAGAGGATATTTTCCACTTCCATCCTTTGGATACCAAAAACCTACATTTACTTGCCTTTTGCTACCAGTATAGTAATCTATTGTGGTATCACTGATGTACGTATATTGCTCAGTAGCAACGTCATATTTTCCTGTTGGCTGTGGTGCTTCATATTGAGGAAAAAGAAATGCAGGAATGAGTACAATTACATACATTAAAATCATGCCTGTTGCTTTAAAAATAACGCTTCTCTTATGAAATTGCTTTGTATATTTCTTTTTTAAAAGTAGAACGTATAGACCTCTGATAGCAAGTACTAATAACAATACTCCTAATAAATACCAACGGATGCCCCACTTTAAGATTTTTAGGATACAAAACATTATAAAAATCCCCAATTCCAGTAGACGTGCATAGCTTTTAACTTTAAGGTGTGTAGAAACTGTATAGATACAATAAGATGCAAATCCAATTTCAAATGCTACTAATAAACCTAAAATAATACTGGCCATAATTTCCTCCTCTATTTTTTATTTTGAAATATAAGGCAGTGCACATTAAATAATACGTAAATAGAACGGAATTTGTCGGGTATATTATGATATTTATTATTCATTGGTTTTGTATTTAAACCTATGTCTTTTTGCACGAATACTCCAACTAATAAATCCTATAAAAAAACCACAAAATGCTGGTAATATCCATCCAAATCCATAATCAAATCCAGGTAAGTATAGATGAGCAAAGTGAATGATCTGCTGTATTACTTCGTTTTCTAGCAAAGGTTTTGGCAGAGCTTTGCATAAATCAAAGAATGCTGCAATAATTGTTAATGCCGTTGTCCATTTATAGATATCACTTTGTTTATGAATAAATGGAGTTAATAAGGACAATAAGATTAAAGTAATTGCTAAGGGATAAAGAAACATAAGTACTGGTAATGATAACTGAATTATATTATTTAATCCAAAA
>JAAYNZ010000229.1 GCA_012520595.1 Candidatus Epulonipiscium sp.
GTTTATGCAGCAGGAGACGTTAGACAAAAATTATTAAAGCAAATTGTAACGGCAACAGCAGATGGAGCAGTAGCCGTATATGCAGTAGAACGATATATCATCGAAAATTGGAAATAAGATCAAGTCACTTTAATCCCTATTTTTCTGTCGAAAAAGAAAACTTTATGTTATAATAAAGTAAATTTACTGGAAAGTGCAGAAAGATGGGGATTTATATGCAAAAAAAAAGAAAACGAAAAGTAGGATATTTATTGATACTTTTAGGATTGATAAGTTTAGGAATATATGTACTTACTCCCTACCTTCCTACTTTTCAATCCATTCCTATTTACAAGATAATTCCTGATTTGGAAGAAAATAAAACAGGACTGGTTTTGCAAGATCAAGTGATTTCACTGGAAAATTCACCCGTAATAGAAGAAGAGATTCTTCTACCTTTTTCTTTTATTAAAGAATACATTGATCCCTTTATTTTTTGGGATCCTGGTGTTCAAAAGGTAACGATTACAACTGAAAATAAAGTAATCCGAATGGCTACCGAAGATTTAACTTATTATGTAAATCAAGAACCTCTACTATTAGAAGTGCCAATGAAAATTATTCATGACACTCCTTATCTGCCGATTTCTTTTTTAAAGCAATTTTTTCCAATAGAAGCACAGTACCACGAAAAAACCAATATTGTTACTGTGGATTATACAGATCAAAATAAAATCATTGGAACTCTAAGGAAGGATAAGGGAAAACTACGAGCAGAGTCTACCATTAAAAGTCCTATTATTGCTACGTTAGAACAGGGGGTGGAAGTGTTTGTATATGATTCCATTGAAAATTGGATTCGAATTAGGACCCAAGATGGTATTGTGGGATATATTCAGCAAAAACAGATGGGATCATTGAAAGAAGTAATACCAGAACCAAGCACTGATTCTTATGTTCAACCTTCCAAGTGGACCCCCAAAGAAGGAAAAATCAATGTAGTTTGGCATCAGTTATTTCCAAATAGTGATAGTAAAGTGGCAAAACAAGGGATTACCGGTATTGAAGGTTTAGATGTTGTATCTCCTACTTGGTTTTCCATTGCTAATGAAAAAGGAGAAGTAGAGAATATAGCTGATTCTAGTTATGTAAGGTGGGCAAAAACTCAGGGGTACCAAGTGTGGCCTTTAGTCGATAATAAATTTGATGCAAACCTTACCCATGAAGTTTTAAGTAATACGGATCGAAGAGAAAATATGATTAAACAATTACTAGCTTTTATCTCTCTGTATGAATTAGATGGAATTAATATTGATTTTGAGAGTGTCGCAAAAGAAGATGGAATTTATTTCTTGCAATTTATACGAGAATTAGCACCTTTAATGAAAGAACAAGGCAGTATTTTATCTGTAGCTATGTATGTTCCTTCCCCTTGGACTCAACATTATCACCGAAAAGAAGTAGGTGAGGTAGTAGATTATATCATGATCATGGCCTATGATGAGCACTGGGGGGGGTCTAAAGAAAGTGGGTCTGTGGCTTCTCTTGGATTTGTAGAAAAAGGGATCATAGATACATTAGAACAAGTACCAAAGGAAAAAATACTATTGGGACTTCCTTATTACACTCGCCTCTGGGAAGAGCAAGAAAAGGATGGAGTTGTACAAGTAAAGTCCAAAGCCTATGGGATGCAGAAAGCCTATACTCTTCTAGTAGAAAATCAGGCAGAAATCATATGGGATGAAGAGATAGGACAATATTATGGAGAGTATGAAAAAGAGGGTGTTCGATATCGCTGTTGGTTGGAAGAGGAACGTTCCATTGAACAAAAAATAAATTTTGTTCACAAATATGATTTAGCAGGCGTAGCGGGTTGGAAAAAAGGATTAGAAAAACCAGAAATATGGCCTCTTTTAAAAAAGCACCTTAAATAGTTTTACTTCTTCGATTCATATTTCGAAAGGACAGTAGAATATATATGAATAAGAGATGTATAGATTACTAAATTGAGGTGGCGTTATGGTCATTGTCCTTCGAAGACATCATTTGATCATCAGCATTTGTATTTGTTTTATCCTAGGGTTTTTATATCGTTTAAAAACAACAGAGGTCGTAAGTACCTTTGCCCTACCTACAGCCTATCGTATCATTGCCATTGATCCAGGGCACGGTGGAATTGATCCAGGGCGAATAGGAGAACAAGGGCTTGATGAGAAGGATTTAAACCTTCAGATTTCTCTTTATCTTCAACAATATTTGGAACAAAGCGGAGCACATGCATGGATGACACGAAGGGAAGATAAAGGATTATATGAAGAAAGCGATACAAATAAAAAACGGGCAGATTTAAAAAAACGGATACAAATGATAAATGATAGCCAAGCAGATGTAACCATTAGTATCCATCAAAATAGTTTTCCACAAAAACAATACAAGGGAGCCCAAGTTTTTTACCATGCAGATTCAGAAAAAGCAAAACGTTTGGCAGAATTAATCCAAGCAGAATTAATTAGTTTTGTTGATCCTAGTAATCATAGGGAAATAAAATCAAATGATACGTACTATATATTAAAACAATCTCATATGCCAACGGTCATTGTTGAATGTGGATTTATTTCTAATCCAGAAGAGGAAAGAAAATTAAATGATGAGAATTATCAACAGAAAATTGCATGGGGCATTTATGTAGGTATTATGAAATATTTTTATGAACTGGATCATGGAACCATTCCTACAGAACCCCTTTTGCATCAGTGAGAAGATCAAAAGACAGA
>JAAYNZ010000041.1 GCA_012520595.1 Candidatus Epulonipiscium sp.
AGGATTTGGATTAGGTCTTTTTGAGAAAAAGCAGAACTCGTAGGATTATTTGGATTACAGATGACTAACAATCCAATGGAGGTTGTAATTTGTTGAAGTAAGTCCGGTACATGGATCTGAAAGTCTAAGGATTCTGTTAAAGCATAATAATGAACGTTGCCACCTTCCAATCGAATTTCTCGTTCATATTCGGAGTAGGTAGGACCTATAATAAGAGCATGAGTAGGTTTCAAGTTTTGGATCAGGATCGAAATCAATTCGGTAGCTCCGTTACCTACAATGATATTTTTAGGATTTGTATCTACATAGGTTCCTATTTTTTGTCGTAAGGTGGTATAATTTCGATCAGGATAAGTAGAAATTAAATCTAAATGAGCTGCTAATTCTTCCTTTACTGTTTTGGATACACCTAAAGGATTTACATTACCACTAAAATTAATGATTTCTTCTTTAGGGATATTATAAACTTTTTCGATGATTTCAATATCACTACCATGATAAGATTGTTTTATAGTAGACATAGGATTAAATTCATTCCCTTCTTTTGACGATGGATATGGATAAAAATAATCTATTCTAATTTTATAAGGAAGTGAAAAATAAGTCAAATCAAAACCAAAAATAATCCATTCAATGATAGATAAATTCAAAGGTAATATGTTACAATAAGTACATGAGTAATGCATGAGGAAAGAGATGTTGATAAGGAGTATAACATGATTCAAATAAATCGAACAACGAAGAAAAAGATTCAGAGAATAAGAGTATTTATTGTTTTTGTTTTAGTTTTTCTATTCATCATGGCTTTTTATCATGGATTGGTTGTTAGAAATTATTATATTGCAACCAATAAAATTTTACCGAATCAATCCGTAAGAATTGTATTGATTGCTGATTTACATGGTCATTTATATGGAGGAAAACAAGAAAAGATTTCTACTTTGATTTCAAAGCAAAATCCTGACATTATTTTATTAGCAGGAGATATGGTAGATGATGAAGTACCTATGAAAGGTACAGAATTGTTTTTAGAAGCCATTCAAGGTATGGCTCCTATTTATTATGTAACAGGAAATCATGAAATATGGAGCCATAAAGTAGATGAGATCAAAAATGTTTTCAGACAATATGGAGTTCATGTACTAGAACATACCTATGAAAAAACCACAGTAAGAGGCATCCCACTTATTATTGGAGGAGTGGATGATCCAGATATTGTTTCTTACCAAAAACTCCATTTTCATTGGTCAGACCATTTGCTTCGTGTTTTTGAAGAACTAAAAGATGAAAGTGCGTATCAAATTTTATTATCTCACCGACCAGAGTTTATTGATGTATACAAAAAAACTTCATTTGATTTGGTTGTATCTGGTCATTCTCATGGAGGACAAGTTCGCATTCCTTTTTTATTAAATGGATTGTATGCACCTAATCAAGGATGGTTTCCGCCTTATGCAGGAGGACATTATCAACACGAGACGATAGATCATGTAGTAAGCCGAGGAGTTTCCTTTAATCCAAGGTTACCAAGGATATTTAATCCACCAGAGATCGTGGTGCTTGAGGTTACCGGAGAAAAGTAGCTGTAACAATTGTGAATAATTGGATATTGGGAGTTGCGGAGAAAAAACTTCTAGAGTACAATAAAGGGTAGAAAAGGAAACAAGTGTTTTGACAGGAGAAAGGAGATGGAGAATGGATCTTACAAATGAAATAAAAGAAATAAATTACGAAGAAGCAATGCCAATTCTTCAAGTATCCATACAGGAATTGCATCTATCTCTTGCTCCTTCCAGTGTTTATACGGGTGCCTTTACAATTGAAAACAAAGGAGGAGGACAGTTAAGGGGAAAAGTATTTTGTTCACATCCTTATCTTCAATGTACGCCTAATCAATGGGAAAATAATAAGCAGGTGTGTATGTACCGAATTGATACAAAAGGAATGTCTTTATCACAAACCTATGAAAGTTCTTTTACGATTTTGTCTAATGGGGGAGAAGATAATATTTTCATTTTCATAACAATCGAAGATTCTGTTTTATCGACTCATAAATGGGATACAATGAAAGGTTTTTTAGAGTATGCAAAAAATCATTGGGAAGAAGCAGTAGAACAGTTTTATACCCAGGATTTTTATTACTGGTTACATCAAGATACCTTTCTTCCTTTTCTTCCTTTATACCAATATGTTAAAAATCAATTGCCTTCACAAGGTCTAGAATCATTTTTGGTAGGTGGAGGATTTAAAATGCCTGCTAGATGGAATCTAATCAATAAATCAACGTACATTCGAATTGCTACAGGACAGAGTACGGACTTAGAATATGTAATTGAAATACAAAAAGAACAGTGGGGATACATAGAAGGCACCATTACAACCAATGTGGAATGGATTCAACTGTGGAAAGAAAAGATCAGCAGTAATGATTTCGACCAACAGGGGAGAGGCTATATACCCTATCGTATTATTCCAGAGGCTATTAATAAAAGTTATCAACGAGGAAAAATAATTATTGAAACTTCTTATCAACGATTCGATTATGAAGTACAAGTTGTAAAAAATCCAAGTGTACAGATTCATTTATCCAAAAAGAGTTTTACAAAAGAGGATAAAGGAGAAGTCATAATTACAAATAATACAGGTGAAGATTTAGTTATTCACATTCGTTCCAGTGCTGCTTGGGTACAATTTAAGGCTCAAAAATATTTGATTGCGAATAAGGCAAGCATTCCCTTTTTTATTCATTTTACAAAGTGGGATCAATGGAAATATCAAATTTTTTCTTCCAATCGTCTTTTTTATGAAACGAAAGTAATGGTACAAACGCAAGTCAATAAAAAGTGGATACAGAAAGAGTTTAAAATCGTGGTAGGACCTGAAATAGAACAACCAAAAAAGCTAGAAAGCAAGAGGAAAACAAGGGAGAAGGAACTTGATGAAGAAAGAGATTGAATATTTAATTGAACGGTGCGAGAGTAAAGGGCCTTTTGACCAAGTTGGTTGGAGGCGACGGTATTGTAGGATTGGGCGTTATTGGATTGCTGCGAATATGGAAGTTCTCCATTATCACTATTATATTTTGCAAGGAATAGAAGAAGCCAAACAATTGATGGAATGGGACTCAGCCAATGTACATTTACGATTGCTATTCATTCAGTTATCTTTGGATGGAAACCATTTTGAACAAGTTGAAGAATTATTACAAGGAATGGAAAAATATAAAAAAAATTTTTCCGTTGAAATACCTCAAGTGAATGGAATTGTATTCTACTTTCGCTGTTTATTGTCTTTTTATCGAGGAAAAACTTTTCAGGTAAAACGGTATTGGAAACGGTTGGAACAGGAACTACAGCAAAGTTCAGGAGATCCTTTATTATTATGTTTATATGCTAGGGTACTTCGGGTGATTCAAGAAGATTGGGAAAAAAGCATGGAGATGTTATATAAAGCATATGAACAAAAATGTCGAAGCCCTTTATTTTATTTGGAATTAAATATGGTTATGATGGCTAATCCTTCCGTCTTAAATCAGATGGATTCTTTTAAATTGCAAGGAATACGTTGGGGAATGCGTTATGGATTTATAACAAAGGAAGTTGTTGAAAAATTTTGTTTTTGGGTTTTGCAGCAGCCAAAAATCCATTACGAGGGTTATGGTAATTGGGAAAGGGGATTGTATCTTTGGTATCAAGAAACCCATTCTCAACCTATTCTTCATGCTCTATGTAAAATATATATTGAAAAAGGGAAAACTGATATACAAGCCTTAGAAATTTATAAAAAAGCATGGGAAGAACAGATTTATATTCATCAAATCGAAAAATTTTATATAAAAGCGGCTTATGATGCAAAAGAAGAAGAAATACCCCTCTCTATTCTTCAAGGCCAACTGATAGAAGGAGATCTTTCTGTAGAACATCAAGCTTTTTTATATCATATGTTGATAAAAAATCAGGAACAGGATGTTTTTTTATGGGAAGAAGATGCAAAAAAGTTTTCTGAATTTGCAAAAGAATGTCTTGCTCAACGCCGAAAAGGAATTTACTATGGAACGTTATATCAAAAATTGATAGATGATCACATGATTTCGAAAGAAGAACTTTCCTTATTATGGGAATTCCTTTTTTTGTATGAAATTCAAATTCCTTTATCAGAAGTAGAAATGGTTTTTATTCAAAATTCAGATGAGGAAAAGGGGCATCTGATTCCAGTTAAAAAAGAAAAAATATTAATATCCATGGCGAATCCACCTTCCACGCTGTTGTGTTTGAAAAATAGTGGAACCCTTTTGCCACCACAAGCCAAGATAATAAAAATAATTCCACATGTTCCAGATTTTTTATTACAATGGTATGTGGATAATGGATATGATTCTTTACCTCTTCGTATTACAGTAGCAAGACGATACATGGAAAAGGGATTTTTAACACCCAAAGAAATTGCTTTTCTAGAGGAGACTTTGTATATAGATGGAATGGCAAAGGACTTTCGTTACAAACTTAATGAGTGGTTAGCTTTTTACTATGCAAAGAAAAAAGAATATGAAAAAGCACAAGGATATTATAGCCAATTGTCTTTTGAAAAACTTCCTTTAGAAGTACTTCGAGAAGGTATAAAAACTTTAATCTATACCCAACAAGGGAAGGAAGCCCTTTTTTGGTTGTCCACCATGGGAGTTCATTGGCTAGAGCAAAAAGAATTAATGGATCTTGTTAATATATCCATACAGCAGAAACTTTTGACTTCGTATGGATTGTATTTATTACAGTGGGTTGTTAGTCAAGGGTTTATGAAAAAACAATGGAGTGATGATTTTCAGGTATCTTTTTTGGGAACCTTGGAACAAATCCTTGATATGAGAGAAAGATTTCATCAATTAGAGATAAAAACCGGTATATTGGAAAAACGAATTCTGCAACAAAGCATTTGGACAAAAAGGTGGCACCCTAAAGTAGAAGAAGTTTTTATTCAAAGATACCAAAAGGATCCTGAAGATGTCCTACATGGAGCATTTGCCTCTTATTGTACGTATCGAATTTTACGAGGGGAAGGAAGTCTCTCTTTTGCTACAGTACAAATTTTAGAAGACGTATTCCTACAAGATCCAAGCCAGCATTCATTAGGATATGCTTTACTTTATTTATATGGAGAAAAACAAATGCATACCCCACAAAGGGAAAAGATATTGGATTGTATTTTCCCATTATTGCTACAAAAAAAGATTCATTTTCCATGGTTGCACAAGATAAAAGACAAAAATCAATATACTTCGTATATAGAAAGGAATGTTTCTTTTTTATGTATTGCTTCTCCTAAAAAGAAAGTTTGGTTTTGTTATAAAAACCAAGAAACAAAGGAATATGAAAGCAAACCCATGACCTATGTAGGGATGGGGTTATATACTGTTAAGATTCCTGTGTTTTATAATGAAAAGATTGAATATTACATGGGATACTCTGCAAAAGAAGAGGGAAGTCTTAAGAAAGGAACTTATCATCATACAGAAATTAGTTTAACAAAGGATTTAGAAGATGTATATCATATGATTAATAATGGATTATTGTATTATTCCTTATTTCAATTTGATGAAGCAGAGAAAGCCATTGAGCAAGGGCTTGCTTTTTATGAAGAAGATAAAAAAGGAATACTTTTATAACAAGGAGGATGCCATATGGGAACATTAGGTTTAGATGTGGAAAGAGGATTGTTTTTAGGAATTGATTTTGGGACAACCAATTCAGTTGTAAGTGTTTATGATTTTAAAGAAGGGGATGTACATACAATTCCAGTAGATGGTAGCAATGTATTTCCCACAGCTATTCAATTTGAAACGGATCCTGAAGATCCCGATAAATTATCTAGAATTTTTGGAATTCAAGCTAAAGAAGCGGCTATTATTTATCCTGAAAGTACTGTGTTATCCATCAAGCGGTTACTTGGCACGGATCAAAAACTAAAAATCCAAGTGGAAGATAAAGAGTATGAATTTGAACCAGAGCAAATTGCAGGGGAAATTTTAGGTTATTTAAAACAAAAAGCAGATGAATACGTACAAGAGGAACTTGGTATTGCAGGAGAATTTTCAGGGTGTGTTATTACGGTCCCAGCAAATTCTACAGATAAACAAAAAAAGATGACAAAAGAAGCAGCTAAATTAGCTGGATTTGATGAAGAAAACATATACCTTCGATTGGAGCCAGCAGCTGCTGCTATTTCCTATGCGGTAAATGAACGAAAAGATAAAAAGGTTTTAGTGTACGATTTTGGAGGCGGAACCTTTGATGCTTGTATTTTAAATATCCAAATTGATGAAGAAAATGAACCTAATATTAGTATTTTAAGTACCTATGGTGATAATCATCTAGGGGGCAATGATATTGACAAAGTAATGATGGATTTAATTTATGAAGAATTTAAGCAGATGACCAATGGAGATATTGATTTATTTGATTTGAATGTTGATGATGGAGTATCAAAAAGACAAAAGAAAACAGCTTTAGTACGGTTGCAGCAAATGGCAACACAAGCAAAAGAACGGTTATCTACAGCCAAATCCACGAAAGTTGTATTGGCTCCTTTTCTTCAAGAACCTAAGATGATTAACTTAAATATGGAGATTTCTAAAGAGGCTTTTTTACACCATAAAAGGGTAAATCAGCTAGGAGATCGTCCTGAACTTTTTGAAAAAATGGAAGGAAAGAGTGTAGAAGATCTTATTGATGGGACGCTGCAAATTGTTGATGAATGTTTAGCTGCCGCAGGCTTACAACCCCAAGAAATTGATGAAATTTTTCTAGTAGGAGGAAGCTCTTCTATTCCACGAATTCAAGAAAAAATCAAAGAAAAATTTGGGAAAGAGCCTTTTAAATCAAAGATGAGTCCAGCTTTGAGTATTTCTAGGGGAGCTGCATATTATTGCAACATGATTATGATGCCAACAGTGCGAGGACCTGTAGTACATGAAAAAACCATTCATCCCTTAGGGCTAGAAATTGCAGGTAGACGTTTTATGGAAATTGTGAAAGAAGGTCTTGATATCCCTAAGGAAGGATTAATTATTGAAGCAGAACAACTATTAACCACTAATTTTGACTATGTTACCAGTATGGCCATTGTTGTTTATGAGAACACGAGACCTAGCAGTAAAGCAGAAACTACTTTTGTATACCAAGAAGGAATGAAACGTCTTGCTGGCACCAGTTTAAGAGGAATACCAGCGGCAGCAAGAGGAGAAGAAAAAGTAAAAGTCATTTTTCATGTGAGTCAAGATAATATGTTAAAAGTAATGGCAAAAAGCATGAGTACAGATGGTGTTGAAACAGAACTTTCTGTAGACGAATTATATGAATAAGGGAGAATGGGAGGAGTTCTATGTTTTGGCTTGCCAATCCCAAACAAGCAGAAGATACAATAAAAGCTTGGGAGAATACACTTGGGACTTTTGATGAAATCATGATCGAGGAAATCAAAAGTTGTTTTTTTAGTATTCGAGTAAAAATAATAATAAAAATTCTGCAGCATTTTCATAAAGACCATCGTTTAGCGATGCATGATCAAGAAATTTTTCCATTTCTAGAACAGTTGATGTGTCAATACAAACGTATTATTAATGATTATACAGTAAGAGAAGGAACTATAGGGGAAAGAGAGTGTATAGAAGAATCAGACACCAAAAGGGATGAGGAACAAGAGGTAACAGATATCATAGAAGGAATGATGAGCCTTTTACTTTCAGAGTACCAACAGTTCTATGAAAATGGAAAACTAGGAATCAATCCTATACAATTGGAAAAAGAAAAATATATTTCCTATGGAAAACAAGATTTTATTTCCAAATTACAAAAAATAGAACAAGATTTTATACAACAGTGGGTACAAGAAAAAAACCAAAAAAGAGTTTTCAAACAACAGTGGATGCAAAAAAACAGAGAAAATCAAAAAGAAATCTACATGGAGCAGATACAACAACTGTATGATTCTATTTGGAATCAGTGCAGCCAATCCATATACACCCTTTATCAAAGTTCTACCATAGAGGGAATGGAGCAAATGGATGATTTTAACAAAAGGCCTATGCTTCATTTTTATTATGAATTTGCTCAAAATCAGAAAAGTACATTAGAATCCATTTGTAGTATTCAACTACAAGCTCTTAAGCGAAAAATGAGAGAAGGGAATCATGAGATTTCCTTTTCTAAGACCATAGAACAATTGATTCATTCCATTCAGGCATTGTATATTCAAACGCAGGAAAAAATCTATTTCTGGGAACAAGGATTTAAAAAAGGGATTGACCCGAAAGAAAAAATAATGGGTTTATCTTCTTTTCATGAATATATTCAAAAAGAAGGAATAGAAAAATATCTCCAAGATAAGGAAGGAATGACAATTGAAAGGATAGAAGAATACTGGACTAAGTTTCAAGAAGCCTTTCAATGTTTTCAGATCCATTGGGAAATAATAGCTAAGTCCTATGAAGAATTTTTTTCACAGTGGGTTCAAAAGGAAAGCCATCATTGGAAAGAAGAGATAGTAACAGAGGAAGAGCGATATGAGCAAATGTTAAAAAACATCCTTGAGGCTTTTCAGCAATTTCAAGAATATTATAAGGAACAAGAGCCTATTTTATTAGAAACAGAGTATAAAGATATTTTTATGGGAATTGACGAGACACTCTCTATTAAGATACAAAGCATTGAAGAGCAACATGAAGAATGGAAAGCTCAAATTCAAAAATATGGAGAGAAAAACAATGAGGAAATGACAAAGAAACAAATGGATCTTACTCTACCTTTATACCAACAATGGATTCAAGAGGAGGCAGTTTACCAGGGGGATACTCCTTTCCGTCTTTCTTTTTTAGAATACGTGTTTAAAAAAGACCAAGAAGAAGGGTATATGAAAAAAGAACAGGATCAATGGATGGAACGAAAGAAAAATGTACAGCAGCAGTGGGTTAAGATGGTAACCCGTCATTTAAAAAATAATCTATTGTTTGAAATGAGTACTTTTGAAGAAATTTTGCATTATTCGATTTCGCGACTTCGTGGAGAAACAGAAAAAAGTATTCAACAATATGTAGATAAAATGGATGAATTAACCCAAAATTTGCATAACGCCCTAGAGGCATATGGCATTACCTTTATTACGCCGAAACCTCACGAAAAATTTAATGGAAAAGAGCAGGAAGTTTTACTAGCAGAAGAAAATGAAGCTTTTCAAAAAGGTGAAGTGATCCAATGTATAAATACGGGGTATAAATATCAAGACCAAGTGTTATTAAGAGCCAATGTCATTGCAGCACGATAAAGAGGGGAATTTCATGAGTTGGAAAAGATATAAAAAAATATTTACTTCCTTGGATAAACCATTGGAAGATGAAACCAAATTTATTTTAGGCATCGATATTGGAAATCAAACATCTGTTATCTCTTATTGGAATGTTAATCGACAGGAGCCAGAGTGGATTGATGTTAGCGGAGGTTATGGGAAGCCCTCCATTCCTACAGTTTTACAATATGTTCCGGAACACAAAGAATGGGTGTACGGAGAATATGCATTATTAAACAAAGGTTTTTTTGAAGATATTACAATAACGTATCCTGTTGAACGATTAGGATACGGAGAATGGATTGATATCGGTGGGAAACCGATGAACCTTCCTGTTCTCTTAAGTCGATATCTTAAAGAATTAGTAGAAATATGTAAGAATATTAATCCTAATGGAGAGATTGCAGGAATGGTTGTTGCAACACCTACGTATTTTTCAGAAGCAGCCAAAGAAGAACTTTATCGAGCTTTTTCTTTAGCTGGTTTAGATCAACAGTTGATTACTTTTTTACCAGATCGCGAATGTATTTTACACTCCCTTTATCATCAACAAGAGCTTCAAAAACAGGAAACAATTTTATATTTAGATTATGGAAATGAATCTTTGCGCGGGGGAGTCTTTCGAATCGAAATACAAGAAGAAAAAATACAAGGAAAGGTAATATCTTCTTTGTTTGATTCTTCTTTAGGGTTACGATATCTAGATCAGCAATTACATGATTTGTTTATTCGCTTTTATTGTGATCATACGGGAGAATTACCTGAAAACATAAATCCTGAAATCCTGCAACAAATTGATGTATTATTATATCAAAACAAAGCAATGCTTTTGCAACATTACTTTCAAGGAAAACCCATGAAACTTTATTTTAATTTTGTTCATCCAGCCTTTCAAAAAAAAGTAGAGATACAGGAATTAGAGAACATTGTTAGTCCAATGAAAGAAAGGATCCAAGCATTTATACAAAATACACTACAAAAAACCATAGGAAAAACCATTGGAATCCAGGAGGTAACTAAGGTTGTTTTATCCGGTGGGGGATTTGAAATGGATTGGGTTTTAGAGACAATGAAAGAAAAATTTCCTCACACTCCGATGATTCATTCTCATTTTTCCGAAGGACAAATTTCTTTAGGGGCTTGTTGGGCAGCCGTTTCTTATTTAGGGCTGGCTTCACCCTTAGAAATTCAATTAGAAGATTTGCATCGTCTCAATTTTGATGTAGGAATTAAAGTAAAAACAAAAAAAGGGGATCAATTTATAACTTTCGTAGAAAAGAAATCTTTTTGGTGGCAAGATCAACCCCATCGTTGGCTGATTACACAACATTCCAAATCAGAAGAACTTATTTTATATTTTTTAAAACGAAATGCCAAAGGAGAAGAAACTCATCTTTGTAACGTTCCTTTAGAAGGGATTCCCATTCGTCCTAAGGGAACGACCCGACTTGAAATTTCTTGTCAAATGTGTAATCCTTATAAATTAAAAGGGGTTGTAAAAGATTGTGGGTTTGGAGAGTTTTTTCCAGCAACTGAATATACAAAGGAGTTTGAAATTGAACTATAAAAATACCCAACCCAATCGGATATAGATCAATTAGGAAAGAAAGGAGAGGTGTGGGATGACATGGGAAGAATATAAAAGAAACATAGAAGAACAAGGAGAATTACCAGAGGAATGGTATATCCTAGGTATTGATTTAGGCACCACCAACTCTGTTATTAGCTATTGGGATAATCAGAGCAAAAAACCAGAGGCCATTGATATTAGTAATGGTTTTGGTAAAATTCCTCTTCCATCCGTAGTTCAATATCGTCCAGGAACAGAAGGAGAACAAGGAGAATGGGTAATTGGTGAAGAAGCCTATCGTTCTATGAAAATTTATCCAGAAACAACGATTCGTTCTATTAAACGAAAAATGGGGACCAATGAAACCATAGAATTAGGTGGAAAAAGTTATCTTCCAGAGGAAATAGCAGCTAAAATTTTACAAGAATTAATTTCCCATTGTAAAAACATGAATCCGAAAGCAGAAATTATTGGATGTGTTGTTTCAGTTCCCTATGATTTTGATGATAGTGCTAAAAAAGCTACAGTTCGTGCTTGTGAATTAGCTGGATTAAAAGAACAGCTTATTTGTTTGATTGAAGAACCTAAAGCAGCTGCTTTAGCTTATAATTTTCGACATCAATTGGATCAGGATGAAAAAATAATGGTGTTTGATTTTGGCGGTGGAACCTTGGACATTACTTTATTTCATGTCCTTGAAAAAGACGATCAAAAAATAAAGCTTCAAGTCATCAGTGAAGGTGGAGAAGCCTATCATGGTGGAGATAATATCGATGAAATCATCATTGAAAAGTGTTATGAATACATTCAAAATAAAACAGGACAATCAAAAGAAGAGATTACAAAAGAAAACCAAGCAGAATTAATTATGAGAGCAAAAGAAACAAAAGAAAGATTGTCCGGAGTTAAAGCCTTCCGTATTCCTTTTACTTTTTGTGTTCCTCCTTTTGTAGAACAAGTAACTCGGGAACAAATGGAGGATTGGATCCACTTGTTTATTGAAAAAACACGAAAATTAGTATTAAAAGCACTTCGAGAAACTTATACGGGTGCTTTAGTGGCGGCTGATGTTGATCGGGTTTTATTAGAAGGCGGATCTTCCCAAATGCCTTGGGTAAGGGATATGTTAATTGGTATTTTTAATGAAGAAAACAAAATTTATACTTCCGAAAGACCGGCATTAGATATTTCTTTAGGAGCCACTTATTATGCCGCTATGAAAATGGGCTTGTTAACTCATCCGGATATGGATACAGAAAAATTAGATGTAGAGTTTGAAGTAACAGTTCCTCATGACATCGGTTTAGAAGTAGATCATGGTAGTCGAAAATCATTTTTTACAATGATTCGTCGTGGAACGCCTTATACATTAGCTAAGAAAAGTCATATTTTTACTTTGACAGGAACAGATCCGGAAGATATGACAACACTAGAATTAAAAATACTAGAACGGATTGATAAAGAAGATAGGATTGAGCACTGTAAATTAATCGGAGAAGTATGTATCAAAGGATTACCAGAAAGACCTTTAGGAAAAACAAAATTACAAGTAACTTTATCCGTTGAAGAAGAAGGTGGACTTGTTAAAGGAAAAGTAGAAGATTTAGGTTTCGGTGATCTTTATCCACCCAGTGGATTTAAACAATCCTTTGATCCAAGTCGTTTTACAAAAACAGTATTGGAGGGAGAATAATATGGCCTATTTAGGAATTGACTTAGGAACCACCAATTCCGTTGCAGTCATTTATCAAGATAAAAGCGATACCCTTGAAGTGGTGAAAATTGATGGAGTGGATGAAGTACTTCCTTCTGTTGTCTGTTATGGAGAAGAAGGAGTCATTGTAGGGAGTGAGGCGAAAGCAGGAGCCATTATCTATCCAGAGCAAACGGTTATATCCATTAAGCGTCATATGGGAAGTTCAGAGCCTATTTCTGTAGGAGATTCACAAAAAACACCAGAGGAAATTAGTGCAGAAATTCTTAAAAAGTTAAAAAAAGCGGCAGAAGAACAAGCGGGAGAAAAATTTGAAGAAGTGGTTGTCACTCATCCAGCGTATTTTAACGATCGACAAATTTATGCCACTAAAAAAGCAGGAGAACTAGCAGGATTTAAAAATGTATATCTTTTATCAGAACCCTTAGGAGCCGCTATTGAGTATGGTTATCGACAAGGTTATGCACAAACTTTATTAGTCTATGATTTAGGTGGCGGAACCTTTGATGCTTGTGTTTTAAAAGTATCCCAAGATGAAAATGGAGAAGAAATTTTTCAAGAATTATCCGATGTGGGAGACATGAACTTAGGTGGAGATGACTTTGATAGTGAATTGATTCAATTAATGAAAGAAAAATTTCGCCAAGATACAGGTATTGATTTAAATACCCTAGAGATTATAGAGAAAAAACGAGTACTACAAAAATTAAAGCAAGAAGCAGAGCAAGTAAAGAAAAAGTTATCAGGTACTAATAAAGCTGTTATTCGTATTCATCCCCTGTTAATTCATGAAGGAATTCCTAAAAATTTAATGATGGAAATTACTCGTGAAGAATTTGAAAGTTTAATTCGGAAATATGTAGATCGCAGTCGTGAAATTATTCAAGAAGCTTTAAATAGAGCATCAAAAGAACCGGATGAGATTTCCAAGGTTATTTTAGTTGGTGGATCTACCCTCATTCCGATGGTAAAAAGAATGGTAGCAGGTTACTTAAAAGAACCTTATCGGGCTACAGATCCAGCTAAAAGTGTGGCTATGGGAGCTGCCATTTATAATTATCTCATTCATTTACCCAATAGTAATGTAAAAGTAGGTCAAATTAGCCGACAAATTTTTGGAACAGAGGCCATTGTAAATATTCATACAATGGAAAGACAATTAATTCCTATCATACCCATGGGAAGTCCTATTCCTTCTAAAATATCCGATCGAAACTTTGCCAGTATGTCAGGTGCTTCCTCTGTTCAAGTGGATGTGTACCAATGGGAACAAGGAAATGAAGAAGGGAAAAAATACATTGGTAGTGTTATGCTAGAAGGATTAAAAGGCACTACCCAATTAGAGATTACCTATGCCATTGACAAAAATAATCTTTTCGAGGTTTATGTTAAAGATCTCTCAACAGGAAAAGAAGAACGAGCTGAATTTGATCGAACCAAAGTGATGCCACCACCACGAAAAGAAGAAAGATCTACAACCCCTAAAAATATGAATATTGTTTTTTTAATTGATACAACGGGTAGTATGGATGCGTATATCAATGGAGTTAAAAATCGTGCTATTGAATTTTCTAATATCCTAAATAGTAAAGGAGTTTGTTTTCAATTAGGTCTTATTGGTTTTGGGGATTTAGGTGAGGGAGAAAAACCAAGTGTTTATAATTTCACTGAAGATGTAGAAAAATTTCAAAGACAAGTAAAAAATATTCCAAGAACCTACGGTGGTGATATTCCAGAATCATCCTTAGATGCGGTAGAAACAGGAGTACAATTACTACAAACATCACGAATTGAAAAAGATGGAAAGAATATTTTTATACTGATCACAGATGCACCACCTCATGTTCCTACTCATAGTGGTAAAACCGTGCGAGATCTTTGCGAAATGTTAGAAAAACATGGGATTACTACTTATGTAGTAGCAAGAAAAGAACGTGAAAGTATTGAAGCCTATGATCCTCTTACAAAACCCGATGGAAAATATTATGATTTACAGGAAAAATTCACAGACATTCTGGATCATATTGCCCATAGCATTGCAGAATTAGTTCGTTTGTAGATCAGGAAGGAATGCATGAACATGTATACCAAAGTATTACTCAGTTTATCCCCTAGTCAAGTTAGGTATCCTTATCGTTTTGAGATGACGGATAAAACGATCTATTCTTTAGAAGAATTGTATTATCATTGCTACCATTATTGGAAGGAATCTTTGGATGATTTTCTTATGGGGAAAATCGAGGAGTGGATCAAAGAAGAATTACATCTTCCTTCCATTGCAAATCAAATGGCTAAAATAAAAGAACAAGGGGAAAATCAAATAACAAAACAATACATTGAGTTTCTAAGTTTGATTGAATATTTTAGTGATGAAGAATTGTACGTTCTAAGTAAAGAAATTTTTCGTTGGGAGCATAAACATGAGTGGGAAAGAGCAAAAGATAAAGGGGATCTTTATATTCATAAAAGAGAGTATCAAAAGGCCATAGAATACTACCAAAAAGCCCTTCAATATACGGAAGATGTTACGGTGCTAAACAATGTGGGAATTGCCTATATGGAAATGGGACAATATGAAAAAGCCCGTCAGTATCTATTTGCAGCCTATGGGAAAAACTCTAAAAATGCAAAAATATTATTGAATTTATCTCAGTTAGCAGTACAAGAAAAAGAGTATGAAAAGGCAGAAGATTACTTAAAAAAAGCTCTTGCTGTACATGAATCAGGACAAGGTTGGTGCTATTATGGAAGACTTAAAGAAAAAATGGGACAAGAGGAAGAAGCTTTTGAGGCTTATCAACGTTCCATTACCTTTCCAGACAGCCAAGATGGGTATATTGCTCTAGCACGATGGTACCAAAGCAAAAGAGATCCTGATAAGGCTTTGGATATACTAGAACAAATGCCTTCTAAGTATCATTGGGATTATTATATTGAAAAAGCAAAAATATTGGAGATGCAGCACAAAGAAAAAGAAGGAATTGCGTTACTTCAAAAAGCCTTCCATACTTTTACCCCTCATCCCCAAGGGTTTGTTCATTTATCACGATTTTATCGTATTACTCATCAAATGGATCAAGCCAATAAAATCATTCAACAAGCTCTACAGTTTTATCCAGATAACAAAGAGATCCAATTAGAATGGGCTAGGGTTCAGAAAAGAGAAGGAAAAATAAAAAACTATCAAGATACATTAAAAAACATCTTATTTGGTTGGATTCGAAATTACCGTAGTGAATCAGAAGATCTTTTCTAGTAGTTTTTCCCTCTTTTTTTTGGTATAATCCTTATATCGATAAAGAAAAAGAGGGTATACATAATGAAGAAACAGATGGATACGAAAAAGACTTTTAAGCAACGCTTAGCTCAAATGAAAGAGGATTTTAGTCTATTTTCTTCAAAAACGGAGGAGAAAAGGAACCTTTTTGATTTTAACAAAGTGGAAGTCGAAGAAGTATATAATTATACTACCCATGTAAACACTTTATTTCAGCAGTTGGAGACACTACAGCATCATGAGGAAAATTTACAACAAGAACTTAAAGAGTTAAAGGACAAAAAAGAGGCTTATGAAAGATATACCCAGCTTTCTCAGGAGGAAAAAGAAGAAATAGAAAAAATATGGGTAACCATAGAAAAAGCTGAGTTAGAACGTGAATCACTAAAAAATCAATTTGTAGACTCTTCTTCGATTAACCCTAAATTACAGCAATTTGAAAAAGACATCCCCCTTTTATTGAAAGAAATAGAAACAATGGAAGAAAATCAGAGAAAAGCCAAAAAAGATATTGATTATTTAGAAGGAGAAAAAGGGGCTTTATATTTTACTAAGGAAAAATTGGAACAGGTCTTAGTAACAAGTCAAAAAACAAGTATTGCAGTGGTTATGGGCCTTGCTTTTTTATCTTTGTTACTTGTATTGCTTCATAGTGTGTATGACTTTTCCATTGTTGTTTTTGGAAGTATTTTAGCTGTCATAGGACTTTTTATAGGAACTTGGTTATATATTCTCCAACGTAGAGTTCGATTTGAAATACAAAAAAACATACGAATGCAAAATCGGGCAGTAGAGTTATTAAATAAAGCAAAATTACGTTATGTCCACTATACTCGTTTTCTTCAATATGAATATGAAAAATTTGGAGTACAAAACCTTCATATGCTCCAATACCAATGGAACCTTTATTGTGAAAGGCAAACGCATAAAAACCAATACCAGCGGGTTGCTTCACAAAAAAGCCAATTAGAATTAGAACTATGGGACTTTATAGAAAAAATTTTTGTAGGAAAAGAAGAGTTATTGGATCAGGAAATAGCTTTTTTATTTGACCCCAATCGAAGGGAAGATCGAGTCCATGAACTTATGATGCAGTACAAAAAAGCAAAGCAACAATGGATGGAACTCCAACAAGAGAAAAGCCAAGTTCAAAAAGAACTTCAGTTGCTACAAGAACAACAAGATGGGATCCAAGAACTTCCACATAAGTTACTGGATAAATATCTTCAAGAAATGAAAGATATAAAATAAAAAGAGATATTCCTTGACAAATAAAAGAACTTTTTGTACCATAGAATCAATCAAACAATTGAAAATGGCGATGAAGGAGAGGAGTATGTTATCTTTTTCTACAGAGAGGAAAATCCTTGGCTGGAAGATTTTCTAGAATAAAAGAAACAGAAGGTAGCTCTGGAGCTTCTATACTGAATGCTTAGAGAGTAAGTATAGACGGATCATTTCCGTTATCAGTGAATAAGAGCCTAGATAAAACAACTAGGAAACAAGGTGGTACCACGGAAAAAACCTCTTTTCGTCCTTATAAGAAGGATGAAAAGAGGTTTTTTAGGTTAAGTATGGATAAAAGGAGAAAAGGAATGAAAATCATAGGAGTTATTTTAATACTCTTAGGGGCTTGCGTTGGATTTGGTGCAAAGTTCATTACTCAATTTCAATTTAAGAATCTTCAAAGAAAACAACCTGAACCTTTAGAAGACGATCAACAAGATTTAGAAGATTTTCAAATGTTATTAGAAAACTCGGTTCTATTGATAAAAATCATTGGATTGGTTTTGGTAGCAACAGGATTTACTTTTATTTTTATTTTGGGATAATGTAAGGAGGCTATAAAAATGACTAAAAATTTGGATAAAATTTATGATCCATCTCAAGTAGAAGAAAGGTTATATCAAAAATGGTTGGAAAGAGGTTACTTTCATGCAGAAGTCGATCATTCCAAAAAACCATTTACCATTGTGATCCCACCACCCAATATTACAGGACATCTGCACATGGGGCATGCCTTGGATAATACGCTTCAAGATATTTTAATTCGTTGGAAACGAATGCAAGGATACAATGCTTTGTGGCAACCTGGGACAGATCATGCCAGTATTGCAACAGAGGTAAAAATTGTAGAACAAATGGCAAAAGAAAGCTTAACAAAAGAAGAAATTGGTCGAGAGGAGTTTTTAAAAAGAGCTTGGAAATGGAAAGAAGAATATGGTGGTAAGATTTTATTACAACTTCAAAAATTAGGAAGTTCTTGTGATTGGGAAAGAGAACGTTTTACCATGGATGAGGGTTTATCTGATGCTGTATTAGAAGTTTTTATTCGTTTATATGAAAAAGGATATATTTATCGAGGAGCTAAAATTATTAACTGGTGCCCCCAATGTCAAACAACTATTTCTGATGCAGAAGTAGAACATGAAGAGAAACAAGGCTATTTTTGGCATATTCGTTACCCTATTAAAAATAGTAATGAGTATATTCAAATTGCAACAACACGCCCTGAAACTATGATAGGGGATACTGCTGTTGCTGTTCATCCAGAAGATGAACGTTATAAAAAATACATTGGTAAAACTGTTATTTTGCCTTTAGTCAATCGTGAAATTCCTATTATAGCTGATGAATATGTAGACAAAGAATTTGGTACAGGAGTTGTAAAAATTACACCTGCTCATGATCCTAATGATTTTGAAGTAGGACTTCGACATGACTTAGAACAAATCACCGTTATGCATGATAATGGTATCATGAATAAAGAAGCAGGTAAGTATCAAGGCTTGGATCGTTATGAAGCTAGAAAAGCCATTGTAGAGGACTTAGGAAAAGAAGGATACTTGGTGAAGATTGAAGATCATATGCATAATGTTGGTTTTCATGATCGCTGTCATTGTGTTATCGAGCCAATGATAAAGATGCAGTGGTTTGTAAAAATGGAAGAGTTAGCGAAACCAGCCATAGATGTTTTAAAAACTGGTCAATTACGTTTTGTGCCAGAACGTTTTGGCAAGACCTATTTGCATTGGCTAGAAAATATCCGGGACTGGTGCATTTCTAGACAACTTTGGTGGGGACATCGAATTCCGGCTTATTATTGTCAAGAGTGTAAAGAAATTACAGTAGCCAAAGAACACCCTGATGTTTGTCCCCTTTGTGGTAGTCATCATCTGATTCAAGATGAAGATACATTAGATACTTGGTTTAGTTCTGCCTTATGGCCTTTTTCTACCTTAGGATGGCCAGAAGAAACAGAAGATCTTCGATATTTTTATCCTACAGATGTTTTAGTAACAGGTTATGATATTATTTTCTTTTGGGTTGTTCGGATGGTGTTTTCAGGGTTAGAACATGTAGGAGAAGTTCCTTTTAAAGATGTTTTGATTCATGGATTGGTTCGGGATTCCCAAGGACGAAAAATGAGTAAGAGTTTAGGGAATGGGGTAGATCCCTTAGAAGTGATTCATGAATATGGAGCTGATGCCCTTCGCCTTACTTTGGTAACAGGTAATGCACCAGGAAATGATATGCGTTTTTATTGGGAAAGGGTAGAATCCAGTCGAAACTTTGCAAATAAAATATGGAATGCGTCCCGTTTCATATTAATGCACATGGAAGGAAATAAAGTAGAAGACGTAGAACTTTCTGAATTGACTCCAGCAGATCGATGGATTTTGTCCAAAGTTAATACCCTTACCAAAGAGGTAACAGAGAATATGGATAAATATGAATTAGGTATTGCGGTACAAAAACTATATGATTTCTTCTGGGAAGAGTTTTGTGATTGGTATATTGAGATGGTGAAACCACGGCTCTACAATGATGAAGATACTACTAAAAAAGCAGCTTTATGGACTTTACAAAGGGTTTTAATCAATGCCTTAAAACTTCTTCATCCTTATATGCCTTTTATTACTGAGGAAATATTTACGTATGTACAAGAAAAAGAAGAAACAATCATGTTATCCCATTGGCCTACCTATTGTCCCCAATGGCATTTTAAACAAGAAGAGAAAGAGATCGAGCTAATGAAAGAAGGCATTCGAAGCATTCGAAATCTTCGAGCTGAAATGAACGTACCACCTTCTAAAAAAGCCACTGTATTTATTGTTTCAACCAATGAAGAAATCCAAAATACCTTTGAAAAAGGAAAAGTATTCTTTTCTACTTTAGCTTACGCAAGTGAGGTAAAAATCCAGAAAGATAAAATGAATATTGGGGAAGATGCAGTTTCTACTGTCATTCCTGGTGCTAGCATTTTCATTCCCTTTGCCGATTTGGTAGACATGGAAAAAGAGTTAGAACGATTAGAAAAAGAAAGAGAAAAATTGGTAAAAGAAGTGGAACGTGTAGTTAAAAAATTAAGTAATCCAGGTTTTGTAAACAAAGCACCCCAAGCCGTTGTGGAAGAAGAAAGAAAAAAACAAATCAAATATGAAAATATGATGAAGCAAGTAGAAGAACGTTTACAAATGTTGAAAAAATAGGCAACTATCTGTTCAAAATGTAAATTACAAGTTATAATAAGAGATGTGGAAGATTTCCACATCTCTTATTTATATAGATATATATCCACGTTCATAATTGAAAATATGCCAATTGCGAAATTTGGATTATGACATTGGATATCTACATCGATGGTGAAAAAAACAAATGTATTTATGGATAGACATAGAGGACGGGAGGACATTTTATGATCTATAGAGAAAGCATACAATATTTAGAATCTGTACATGCCTTTGGTGTCAAAAAAGGCATGAGTAATATGATTACTTTAATGAATAAATTAGGAAATCCACAAGAGCAACTACAAATCATTCATATTGCAGGTACCAATGGAAAAGGCTCGGTTTGTGCCATGCTTAGCTCTATTTTGCAGGAGGAAGGATATCGAGTTGGCCTTTTTACTTCTCCCCATTTACAATATTATAATGAACGTATACAGGTAAATTGGAAGCCCATATCCAATGAAGATTTCGCTTTGTTAGCCACTCAAGTACGGGCAAAATGTGAGGAGATGGTAGAGGAGGGGTATAACCATCCTACAGTATTTGAGTATTTAACAGCCATGGGATTTTATTATTTTTCACAACAAAAAGTGGATTTTTTAATTTTAGAGGTAGGACTAGGAGGTCGTTTTGATGCTACCAATATCATTACCCGTCCTTTAGTATCCGTTATTACTTCGATTGGACTGGATCATACCCGAATCTTAGGAAACAATCTGATTGATATTGCAGGAGAAAAAGGGGGTATTATTAAAAAAAACTGTCCAGTTGTATTGTCTTGTAACCAAAAAGAAGTGTATAATAGAATTAAAGAAATAGCAGATGAGCAACAAGCAACATTATATTATTCTCAAATACAAAATATTTTCATTCATAACGCAACAATGGAAGGAACAACTTTTTCTATTAAAACTTCGTATAATGAATATGAAGATCTCTTTTTATCATTGATCGGTTCGTATCAAATTCAAAATGTTGCAACGGTATTATCTACATTGTTTGTTCTCCAAAAACAGAAAATATGTATTTCGACAAGGGCTCTACGAAAAGGGCTGAGTAAAGTTCGTTGGGCAGGACGGATGGAAGTTTTCTCAAAAGATCCATTGATTGTATTAGATGGTGCCCATAATCCAAAAGGGATTGAAGCTTTTCTACAAAGCATTTTAGGACTTATTCAAGGTCGAAAATTATATGTATTATTTGGAGCTTTGCAGGATAAAGATTATAAGCAAATGCTTGCGTTACTTTTACCGCATATCGATGGTATTGTGCTAACGGAACCCAAAAACCATCGTGCTGTTCCTATACAAGACATAAGGAATTTAATTGTACAAGAGACAATCCCTGTGTATGAAGAAAAAGATTCATATAAGGCTTTTCAGGTAGCTAAGAATCAATTAGAAGAGGGAGATGTTTTATGTTGCATTGGATCATTATATTTGGTAGGAGAGATTCAAAGTTGGAAAAAAGAAAAGGATAAAGTGGGGGGATTGAAGGATGATTGATTTTAAAGAAGAACTAAAAAAGTATAAACCTTGTTTGGAAGTAGAGGATTTAGAATCTGATATTCGTTCAGATGAGATCCAAGATCTTTTAGATATTTTACAATCCATTGTAAAAAAACAGAATCAAAACAATAATAAGGAGTAGATGGTGGTGAAATGCCCAAAGTGTAATCAAGAAATAGGAAAACAAACCATATGTAATTTTTGCAAAATTGATATAAATTTATACAAAAGAATCAAACAAATTTCAAAAAAAATGTATAACCAAGGATTGGAACAAGCTCAATATCGAGATTTAAGTGGAGCCATAGAATCTTTACAAAGAAGCCTTTTTTTTGATAAAAGGAATATTCAAGCACGTAATTTATTAGGACTCGTGTATTATGAAGTGGGCCAAATAGGATTGGCTCTTAAACATTGGGTATTAAGTTCTAACTTTCAAAAAGAAAACAATGAAGCTTTGACTTATATTCAAACGATACAAAATGACAAAAAAACATTAGAACGGAAAAATGAAGCAATTAAGAAATATAATCAAGCTCTGCAATCGTTGCAACAAAAGAGTGAGGACATTGCTTATATTCAGTTAAAATCCGTTGTGGGACTTCACCCACAATTTGTAGAAGCCCATACTTTACTTGCTCTTTGCTCCATTATGAATCATGAACCAGAAAGGGCCTTAGAATCCATTGAAAAAGTATTATCCATTGATGCCAATCATCCTTTAGCCCTTCGATATTACCAATATTTACAGCCCAATAAAATTCGTCCAGCTATTATAGAAAAATCAAATATAAAAAATCAAACGCCTAAAAGGCAATATTCTAGGCAGTTATATCAACAATCCAAGCAGAAAAATAGGTATTCATGGAATGCTTTTAGTTCCATTGGATTATTTATTACAGGGGCTATTTGTATGCTGGCAGTAGTGTATATCTTGATTATTCCTAATAAAGTAAATCAGTTGAAACATGAGATCAGCCAACTGCAGCAAAAAGTAGAACAAGAACAACAAATGACGAATCAAAAAATAGCAGATTATCAAAATCAAGTGGATCAGTTACAAAAAGAAAATAGTGATTTGAAACAAGTAAATCAGACGTTAGAAACAGAACAAAGGCGATTGGATGAAACTCAAAAAGTGCAACAAATAACGTTGTTATTACAACAGAACAAAATAGAAGAGGCAGCTCCTTTAATTTATGCTCTTAATGATTCTTGGTTAAGTACGGAACAACAGCAGATGCGTCAAAAATGGATACAGGATATTTATCCTAAAGCAGCTAAGACTTTTTATGACCAAGGTATTCGGGCTTATAATCAAGGAAGAAATGATGCTACTCAATATGAAAAGGCATTATATTTATTTGAACAATCTTTGGCATATGCGAAAGATCAATATTTTTCCGATGATGCCCTTTATTTTACAGGAGTGATTCATGAAATAGGCCAGGATTTGCAAAAAGCCATAGAAGTTTATGAAAGATTATTAGAGGAGTACCCTTCAACCAATCAAAAATACAATGCTCAAAAACGTCTGAATCGTTTAAAACAATCTTAAAATACCAAAACTTTTGGTATTTTTTTTTATAAAAAAGGATTTTTACATTTAATGGAGAATATATAAATATATGCATCTATTGATATGAAAATGTAGGATAGGATAAGGAGGAGTTAGGTTGAATGTAGTATGCACCATGGAAAAACGGAATATGATTATAAAAATACAAGGTGAGATTGATCATCATACTTCAGAAGCCCTTCGAGAGAAAATTGATAAGGCTTATGAAAGGTACAATGCTAAAAATATTATTTTTGATTTTTCAGAGATTCCATTTATGGACAGCTCTGGTATTGGAGTTATTATGGGACGATATCGAAATAGCAGCCAAAAAGGAGGACAAGTAGCCATTGTACATTTACAGCCTCAAATTGAACGTGTTTTTCAATTATCAGGCTTATATAAGATTATTCATCGATATGAAACGATTGATGAAGCGTTAAAAATGCTGCAATAGGGGGAAATAAAAATGCAATATGAAAATGAAATGAAAATAGAATTTATGAGCAAATCCCAGAATGAGGCTTTTGCAAGGGTAGTCGTAGCAGCCTTTGTTTCACAATTAGACCCTACATTAGAAGAGCTTTCTGATATTAAGACAGCAGTATCAGAGGCTGTTACAAATGCAGTCATTCATGGATATGAAAATGGACCAGGGATGATTTATTTAGCTTGCCGCTTGGAGGGAAATGAAACGTATATTGAAATTCAGGATAAAGGAAAAGGAATTGAAGATATTAAACAAGCCATGGAACCATTATATACTTCAAAACCAGAATTAGAGCGGTCTGGAATGGGATTTACTGTAATGGAAACTTTTATGGATGTAGTAGAAGTTCGCTCAATACCAGGGGAGGGGACCACTGTATATATGATGAAACGATTACACAGTGTGTAAAACCAAAAAGAAGGTGTGAAACAATGGATAAAACCATAGAACTGATTAAAAAAGCCCAAGCAGGCAACAAAATGGCTCGTGATCAATTAGTTGAAAATAATATAGGACTGGTATGGAGTATTGTAAAGCGTTTTCAAAATAGAGGTTATGAATCAGAAGATCTGTTTCAAATAGGAAGTATTGGATTAATGAAAGCCATTGATAAATTTGATTTAACTTTTGAGGTTAAGTTTTCTACTTATGCAGTACCTATGATTATGGGAGAAATTAAACGTTTTTTACGTGATGATGGAATGATTAAAGTGAGCCGTTCTCTAAAGGAGATTTCACAAAAGGCTCGTATTCAAAAAGAAAAAATGACAAAAGATATGGGAAGAGAACCTACGATTCAAGAATTAGCAGATGCATTGGAAGTGAATACAGAAGACTTAGTGATGGCATTAGAAGCAGGAGCAGAGGTTGAATCTTTGTATAGTACGATTCATCAAGGGGATGGAAATGCTATTTTTTTAATTGATAAACTAGAACAAAAAGCAGATGAAGAAAATACCATGGTAGATATGATTGCACTTCGTCAAATGATAGAACAATTAGAACCTAAGGAAAAACAAATTATTATGATGAGGTATTTTAAGGATAAGACTCAGTCTGAAATCGCTAAAATGATAGGAATTTCCCAAGTACAAGTGTCAAGAATTGAAAAAAGAATTTTAACACAAATGAGAGAAATGTTTGGCTAATCACGAACATTTCTTTTTTTTGTTTCTTTCTTATGGAATGGAATTTGTTGTTAGCATAAAGAAAAAAATTTGTTTAAAAATATATACATATAGAAATGTAGTTAAAAGGAGGAAGATGGAAGATGGAACTAAAGGCACTTAAAAGATGGTTTTTTGTGATGATAAGCATTTGCATCGTTAGTTTGGGAGCTTTTTTAATATATCACTTTTATCAAAATAAAATTCCACCTGTTCCTACCAGAGGCATCTTTGTGATGAATGTAATAGAAGGTCCTGTTGTATTGCAAGAAGAAAACATAGAAGAGAATGAGATAGAATTAATAACAAATGCTTTTGCAGGTGAGTTCTATGGATATTTATATTAAATGTAATAAAAAGTACGTCATCGAGGAAAAAAGACAAATACGAATTCAGGATGTAGCGGAAGTAATTGCTCCATCTCAATTAAAAAATAAAATTGAGCAAATAAAGCTATTAGAAATTCCAGAAAAAAAGAAAAAAACCTATGTGATTTCCATTATGGAAATTATAAAAGGAATCAAAGAATCCTTTTCTGATGTACAGGTTACTAATATTGGTGCAGAAGATATTTTAATTGAATATCATCCAGAAAAGATTAAGGAATCAAAAGGCTGGTTGTGGATAAAGGTGATTTTTATTGCCCTTACTGTATTTGCCGGGTCAGCTGTAGCCATTATGACTTTTCATGTAGATGTAACCATTTCAGAAACATTTAAAGATATTTATGAAATTTTTATGGGAAAAAGAGTAGAAAATCCTTATTTGATTCAAGTTCCCTATTCTATTGGGTTATTAGTAGGCATTGTAATGTTTTTTAATCATTTTTCTTTTAAACGTTTTTCAGAGGATCCTACACCCATAGAGGTAGAAATGTCTATTTATAAGAAGGATGTAGAAGATAGTATGATCGATTTGTTGAATAATGAAAAGGAAGGTTCATGATTATGTGGTGGCGATGGTTGAGTTTAGTCCTTATTGGGTTTGGAACAGGAACCATTATTGCTGGAGGGGTTTTTGCATTTATTGCTGTTATCGGAATCATTCCTCGAATGGCCAATAAGAGCAAGACAGCTAAATACATTCCAATATATGAAGATTGTATTGCTGCGGGAGGAGCTTTTGGAACATTGCACATGGTTTTTCCTTTTACGATTCCGTTAGGTTCTGTGATTACAAGCGCGGTTGGATTATTAATAGGAATTTTTATCGGCGTATTGGCAGTATGTCTAGCAGAAATTACTGATGTGATTCCTATTATGACAGATCGAGTCAATATAAAACAAGGTGTTCTATTTTTACTTTTATCCGTAGCGACAGGAAAAATGATCGGTTCTTTAGTACATTGGTTAATACCCAATTTTGTACCATAGAAAACAAGATAGGAGGCATCCACATGGATCAAGCACAAAGTAAAAAACAATTATACCAAAAGAGAGTTGAAGAAGTTTCTCCTAAATCAAATCTCCTTGTAAACTGTGCATGGGCATTTTTGGTAGGAGGTTTGATTTGTACTTTTGGTCAGATTATCACGAATATTGTTAAAAATCTTGGATATACCAGGGATGAAGCTGCAATGATTACCAGTATTGTATTGGTTTTTATAGGAGCCTTTTTAACAGGATTGAATCTATATGATCGTATCGGGAAATATGCAGGAGCAGGTTCGATTATCCCTATTACAGGATTTGCCAACTCCATTGTTTCACCTGCTATGGAATTTAAAAAAGAAGGATATATTTTTGGATTAGGAGCAAAAATGTTTACAGTAGCAGGGCCTGTTCTCGTTTATGGCTTGCTTGCATCGGTGATTGTAGGTTTATATTATTATCTTATTCATTAGGAGGTTAAGGATCATGTGGAAACATCTTGGAGAACAAACCATACGTTTTGAAGCTCCACCAACAATTTTATCAGCTGCTTCTACCGTAGGACCGAAGGAGGGAAAGGGTCCTTTGGCCCCTTATTTTGATGTGATCTTAGAAGATGTACTATGGGGTGAAGATACCTGGGAAAAAGCAGAAACAAAAATACTAAAAGAAACCATACAAAGAGCCATATCCAAAGCTAATCTAGATGTAGAGCAAATTCAGTATATTTTTGCAGGAGATTTATTAAATCAATTAACAGCTACTTCTTTTGCAATGAGAGATTTTAAGATCCCTTTTTTTGGACTGTATGGAGCTTGTTCCACCATGGCAGAATCCATGTCTTTAGGAGCCATTATGATTGATGGAGGGTATGCAGATTATGTTATTGCTGCTACATCCAGTCATTACTGTAGTGCCGAAAAACAATTTAGATATCCCCTACAGTTAGGAGTCCAAAGACCTTTAACAGCTAGTTGGACAGTAACAGGAAGTGGGGCTGTTGTATTAAGTAAAGAAGGGTTAGGACCTTACGTTACGTACATTACAACAGGAAAAGTTGTTGATCTAGGAATCAAAGATAGCATGAACATGGGAGCTTCCATGGCTCCAGCAGCAGCAGATACAATTATTAACCATCTATTAGATACTAATCGAACTCCTGATTATTATGATTTAATTATTACAGGAGATTTAGGAAGTGTGGGAAAACAGCTGGTAATAGAAATGGCTGGAGAACATGATTATGATTTGAGTAAAAATTACACAGATTGTGGAGTAGAGATATTCGATGCTACTTCTCAAGATACCCATGCTGGAGGAAGTGGATGTGCATGTGCGGCAGTTACTTTAACAGGATATATATTAAAAGAAATGGAAAAGGAAACATTTCAAAAAGTTTTATTTATTCCTACAGGGGCTTTGTTAAGTTCCCTTAGTAGTCAACAAGGAGAAAGTGTGCCTGGAATTGCTCATGCAGTAGCTATTGAGAGTCAATTGGAGTAGGAGGTGGATATATGGAATATGTACGAGCTTTTTTAGTAGGTGGTCTTATCTGTGTCATTGGCCAAATTCTTATGGATCGCACAAAACTTATGTCTGGTAGAATTACTGTTATTTTTGTTGTGGTGGGAGCATTGCTTACAGGATTTGGATTATATCAACCCATTGTAGATTTTGGAGGAGCAGGAGCTACAGTTCCTATTATGGGATTTGGATATGCTTTAGGTAAGGGTGTAATGAAAGAAGTGACCAAAGAAGGGTTTTTTGGTATTTTTACAGGAGGTTTAAAAGCAACGGCAGCAGGAGTTACAGCGGCTATTTTATTTGGCTTTTTGGCAGCTTTATTTTTTAATCCCAAAGCGAAAGAATAAAAAAGTTTCTTCTGTTTTAAGAAGAAACTTTTTAAGTGTACTTTTTTATAAAATCTAAGGTTGGGG
>JAAYNZ010000230.1 GCA_012520595.1 Candidatus Epulonipiscium sp.
CATCGCCACTTCCATCTTGCGCTACAATTATAGTAACCATCTTTTCATCCTTCCCTTTTTACACTTCTATTCGATCAAAAGCTTTTGCTGCTGCTTGTTTTACCCAAAACCATAGTACAACTATCAAGAATCCATAAGCCAATGTAATTCCTAGTAGGGTATGCAACATTTGAGGTTTTAATATAACAGAAACAAAAATAGTAGCTCCTGCGAAAACAAGAAGAATTAACATATGCAATACTACATTTAAATTTTGTTTTACTGCCTTTTGTTCATTATCCCAATCCAACTTAGGATGATATAAATCAATAAGAATACCTACAAAAGCAGCAAACAACAAGCCAACCAAACCTACAATAATAAATAAAATGGCAAAGGGTAAAGAAAATTGAAAGATCAAAAGTCCCATTGCTGTAATAATCAAAATACTAAAACATCCTATAAAAATAGCAGAACCAACCTTCGCCATCAGTTGGGTCATATAACTAATGGGAAGAAATTTATTAACAAAAATCTGTTCCCCCTCTCGCGATAACGCAGTGGAAGCAATTCCTGTGGTTCCTGCAAGAAATAGAACAATTCCAAATCCGATACCTAAGAACATTCCCATGGTATTAGGATCTTGTAAAAATCCAAAATCTCTAGAAAAGAACTCATCCTGTGCACTAAGTAGAGGAATCAAAAGAAAAAGTGGACCTAATATATTCATCAGCACACAATTAATGAAATAAACAGGAGTCCGTAATAATAATCGGATTTCTTTCCAAAAATAAGAGGAAAACGCGGAGTGTTGAATGGTCTGTCTTCGTATCCCTTGAGAGGTAAATGTCTTTCTCTTTGCTCTGGATTCAGATAAACCTACAACCCCTTTAAAATAGATTTTTCCCCCTAACCAAAGAAATATCAAATAACTAAGAAGAGCCACTCCTATAAAACCTAAAACCCATAATAATCCCTTAAAGGATGCTGAATACACTAAACCTAAGCTGCTCATTTTAACTTGTGGAAACAAACTCATTGTTTTTCCCAGTAAAGAATTATTTCCTTGTTCCATCAATTGCTGTATTTCTGATGGATCTATATTATTTCCTGCAAAGCGTTGGATTCCCAAATTAAGACCAATCGCAAATACAAGTCCTATAACCCCTCCTACAATCTTTAATAAATCTTTGTTCTTCCCCAAATTAGTAAAGCGCATAATAATCATAACAATAATCCCTGCCATTACCAAAGGCATTACTGGCGTCATGATAAATACAAAAAAACTGTATAAATAATATAAAATGTTCATACGTGCCTTTATTCCAAAAACCACAAGTACAGGAAGCAATATAAAAGAAATTGATAGGTACTCATAGAGTAATGCTACAATAAATTTACCACCAATAATTTGACTCGGAGTAAAAGGAAGAGGAAGTAACATTTCCACATCTTTATTAAAATAAAATAAATTGAGCAAATATAAAACACCAAAAAACAAAACAAGAAAAGAAGCTGCTCCTATTCCCAATTCTAAAAGCAAACCTTCCTGGCCCATGCTTGCAAAACCATCGTATAATCCTGCCACCATAGCTACAATCCCTCCGGCTACAGGTAATAACCATAAGCAAAATAAGATGGTAACAACCACTTTCCATTTTTTCTTCATCTTATTATTTTGGCCCATTCCATTTTTCATCAAAACTTTCGTCAATATCCATAATTTTTTCATCTTATCTCTCATTATCCGTCAACTCCAAAAACATTTTTTCTAAGGATTCATCACTTTTGAACTGTTTTCTCATTTCTTCCATATTCCCACAAAAGAGAATCGTCCCTTTATTAATAATGGCCACTCGATCACAAACTTTTTCGGCTACTTCTAAAACATGGGTAGAAAAAAACACTGTTTTATTTTCATCTGCATGCTCCCTCATCATCTCCTTTAATACAAAGGAAGATCTAGGGTCTAATCCTGTCATGGGTTCATCTAAAATCCATACTGGTGGCTCATGAATCAATACTCCCATCACCATGATCTTTTGACGCATTCCATGGGAATAACTTTGAATTTGATCATGTAAAGCACTTCTCATATCAAAACGTTGGCTTAAATTTTCTATTCTTTCTTGTCTTGTCTCTGTATTTACATTGTAGATATCTGCCATAAAGTTTAAATATTCAATTCCTTTTAATCGCAAAAATATATTAGGATCATCTGGTACAAATCCAAAAAGTTTTTTAACTTCTAAAGGTTCTTGTTGAATGTCTTTCCCATTAATTAAGATCTGTCCTTGATCTGGCTTTAAAATCCCTGTAATCATCTTAATTGTAGTGGTCTTTCCTGCTCCATTGGGACCCAAAAAACCAAAAATCTCTCCATCTTGGATGGTCAGATCTAACTGATCTACAGCCAAAACACTTCCTGCATAGGTTTTGCTTACATTTTTTAATTCAATCACGTCGACTCCCCTTTTCTATTTGAATACAATCTTTTTTCTCATTAACAAAAATACTTTTAAAAACCTTCTTACAACCTCATTGTATCAAAAAAGAAGGTTTTTTCAATAAGGTTTGCCTATCTTATACAGTTTTTCGTCTAACTTGTCATTATTATTTTAAATCCTTCTCAAAGTTTGAATTCTAGCTTCCTAAAAAAGCTAAAAATCAATGCAAGCTCCTCTTTTTTAAGTTTAATCATACTAGTGAATTTTATCGTAACTTCTTCCTATAAGAGTCTTAAAACTTTAGAAATATCCTTTTTCCTTTAATTGTTGGCTACAAATATGGGATGAATACCATTCACATTCACTACAAATATGTTTAAAAGTTTCTTTATTAAGTTTTTCTTGTAATCGTTGTAATAAAAAATCATACGTATATTCTTTTGGTATTATCTCTAATGTTGTCAAAGTTTTTTGATCTAATGCCTTTACCTTTTGATTGGAAACACATTCTACTTTACCAACATTGTTAGGACACTGACCACAAATTTTATCTAAATCATCAACCAATTGAATTCTTTGATATGGATCCTCCTGCAATTGTTTTACAACCTGATTCATATTTTCAACAAATTCTTGACTATAACCCTTTCCAATATAAGCTTGAACACATAATAAATGATGAGGCCTAAGTTTTAACATTATGATCATTCCTTTTTCTTGTTTTACTTATTCAAAATACTCTTCTTTACTTTTGAAAATTCAGGATCTGCTTGCTTTAGTATATCATAATCTATTCTTTTGAAAAATAATAGATTACAATTAAATCTTTATATAAATATAAAGAGTGTCGACTCTTAAGTAGATATTACAACGATTTGTAAATTAGTTGACTTGTGAACTAATTTACAGTAAAATAAAATTCACTGATCAATGATGATTTGAAAGGAAGGGGATTACATTATGAATCATGAAAGTTTTTTTATTGTTCTTTCTAAATTTATGAAAGAATATCGAAAAATTTCTTTTAAGGCAATAGAAGAATATGAATTTACTCCATGTGAAATTGATGTACTCATGTTTTTATTTAATAATACCTCTTTAGATACGGCTAAAGACATCAGCAAATTTAAGGGAATTTCTAAATCACTCGTCTCTCGTTCCGTAGATTCTTTATTAGAAAAAAAACTAATCTCTGCTACACCAGATGAGCAGGATAAGAGAATTATGCATCTGATGTTGTCAGGAAATGCATCTGATATTGTTGAAAAATTAAAAATCAGTAAAGAACTTTTTTCTCAGAAAGTAACAGAAGGAATTTCTGAAAATGATCTAAAAACATTTGTAACAGTAATCCAACAAATGTTAGAGAATGTGAATCATATGAAAGAAGAAGAAATGCATGGTGTTGCTATTTTATAACCTTTTATAACTTTTATAGATATAATAAAATAACGAGGAATGGAAAGAAGTCAGTGAGAAATGAATGAAAGAAAAGAAAGTGATCTGGGTAAAGGCAGTATTGGTAAGCTCTTATTTAACTTAGCTCTTCCTGCCATTACCGCACAGATTATTAATGTTTTATATAATGTTGTTGACCGAATCTACATTGGACATATTCCTGTAATAGGTGTTGAAGCCTTAACAGGTGTTGGTGTTACCTTCCCTTTAATTATGATTATTTCTGCTTTTGCTGCTTTAATTGGGATGGGTGGGGCACCTCGTTCAGCTATCATGATGGGAAAAGGTGATGATGAAACAGCTGAAAAAATCTTAGGAAATAGCTTTTCAGCCCTTACTACCATTGCCGTCATTTTGACTGTTTTCTTCTTGATTTTCAATGAAAAACTATTACTATTATTTGGTGCCAGTAAAAATACATTACCCTATGCCAAAGATTATATGGATATTTATACTCTTGGTACATTGTTTGTTCAGATCGCCCTAGGCTTAAATATGTTTATTACAACCCAAGGTTTTGCTAAAACTAGTATGCTAACTGTTATTATTGGTGCCATAATTAATATTATTCTTGATCCTATTTTTATTTTCCTTTTGGATATGGGAGTAAAAGGAGCTGCATTGGCAACCATTATTTCA
>JAAYNZ010000042.1 GCA_012520595.1 Candidatus Epulonipiscium sp.
ATACTTTTTTCGATGAGGGGCTGTATGGAGTGATGCTTATTTTGACAGAAATACCGTCTTTTCTTATTGGTATCATTTTTTTGTTCTTATTTGCAGCTCATTTGAAATGGTTTCCTTTATCAGGTGGCATGAAGACGTATGGAAATTGGACCAGTGAAAAAGAAAAAATTATAGATATTTTTTGGCATGGTATGTTGCCTGTTATAACATTAGCTATGACAAAAGTAGGAGAATTTTATCTTATTAGTCGAAACAGTATGTTATCTGTTTTGTCTAAAGATTATATACAAACAGCCAAAGCAAAAGGATTAAAAAAAAGAAGAATCCTTTTTAAACATGGGCTTAAAAATGCTATGTTACCTGTGGTTACAAAGATTTTTTTAACCCTAGGCTCTGTTTTTGGAGGAGCTGTATTGATTGAAAATGTATTTCAATATCCGGGAATTGGAAAGTTAATGAAAGAAGCCATTTTTGTTAGGGATTATCCCCTCATACAAGGGATTTTCTTGTTTATTACCATAACGGTCTTAGTAATGAATTTATTGGCAGATCGATTGTACTCAAAATTGGATCCAAGGGTGAAGTAGATGAAGAAAATAAAAGAATATTGGAAGATGTTTTCAATGCCAGCTAAAATAGCAGCACTATGGCTTATTCTTATATGTAGTATGGCCTTATTGGCGGGTATTATAACAAGATATCCTTGCTACATTCCATCGGGCTCTTCTTTAGAACCTCCTAGTTTTACCCATATTATAGGCACTGATGATCTAGGTATCGATTTATGGGCACAAATTTGTTATGGAGCACGAACTAGTTTAATGATTGGGTTCGGAACGGCTTTATTAGCAGGAGTCGGAGGCAGTCTTTTTGGCATTTTTGCAGCCTATAAAGGAGGATGGGTGGATATTTTGATGATGCGAATTGTAGATATGATGATCATTCTCCCACAGCTGCCTCTTATGATTGTATTAGGAGCTTTTTTAGGACCTAATATTGGAAATATTGTAGTCGTCTTGGCCTTATTTTCTTGGACAGGAATTGCCCGTATTGTACGATCCAAAGTTCTTTCACTAAAGCAAGAAAAATATGTTCTTGCAGCTCAAAGTTATGGTGCTAGCTTTTTTTACATTGTAAAAAAGCATTTTTTTCCATCTGTTTTTCCATTAATAATGGTAGGAATGATTCGGCTTACTAGTAGAGCTATCGTTGCGGAGGCTAGTCTTTCTTTTTTAGGTCTTGGAGATCCAGCTTCTAAAAGTTGGGGAATGATTCTTCATCATGCCTTAAACTTTAAAGGAATTTATTTTACTCCTTACTGGAAGTGGTGGATTACCAGTCCTTTACTTGCGGTTTTAAGTGTCGTCATTGCCATTGCCTTTATTGGAAGAGAGATAGAAAAAATTATCAATATGAAAAAGTAAGGAGGATCCCATGAGTCAATCAATACTTGAAATAAAAAACCTGTATGTAACCTATAAAGGAGAGGAAAATTTCCGAGCATTAAATAATATAAGTTTTATATTAAGACAAGGTGAAACTTTGGGGATTGTTGGAGAATCGGGTAGTGGGAAAACAACCCTTGCTCTTACTCTTATGGGTTTGTTGGATAAAAAAGCCCATATTGCTGGGGAAGTATGGTATAAGGATCAATGTCTTAGTGATTTGCCAGAAAAAGAGAGAGAACAATACCGATGGAACAAGATTTCCATTGTATTTCAAAATAGTTTAGAGGTATTGAATCCTGTACTCACTATTTATGAGCAAATTTATGAATGTCTTCAGCGTCATACTTCTTTTTCCAGGGAACAGATGGATACGAAGGTTTATGAACTTTTACAGAGGGTAGGATTAAAAAGGCAATGGGTAAAGGCTTATCCTCATGAATTATCTGGTGGAATGCGACAGCGAGTTCTTATTGCCATGGCATTATCCTGTGAACCAGATGTTCTTATTGTTGATGAGCCAACCACTGCTCTTGATGCAATGGGTAAAAGAGAGATCATGGATATGCTTTTAAACTTACAGCAAGAACAGGGGTTTTCTATGATTGTTATTTCTCATGAAATGCAGGTCATTGCTCAGTTAACTCAAAGAGTTGGGGTTTTATATAGCGGTTATTTATTAGAAGAAGGCCCCACTTCCAGTGTATTAAAAGAACCCATGCATACATACACAAGGGGATTGCTTTCATCTGCTCCTATTTTAAATCCTTATCGAGATTTATGGGGGATTGCAGGAGAAATGCATAGAGAAAACAGGCAAGGATGCCCTTTTTACTCTCGATGCAATCAATCCATAGCCCTATGTAAGGAAGAAACCCCTCGTTTTAAAATCATTTCTGCTCATAGAAAAGTAGCTTGCCACCGGGGTGGAATCGTTACTCTTTTAAAAGCCAAAAATGTGAAAAAACAATATGTAACTGAAAATCGAAAAATACAAGCCTGTAAAAACTGCCGATTGGAAATTAAGGCTGGTGAAACAGTGGTTCTTTTGGGACAGTCAGGAAGTGGGAAGACAACTTTAGCCAGTATTTTAGGAGGGTTATTAGCTCCAGATGAAGGTGATATTTATTTTCAAGGAGAAAAGGTGAATGGGAACAATGTGACTTCAAAAATAGGTGGGGTACAAATGGTTTTTCAAGATCCTTTTTCAGCTATCAATGAGCATTTTACTATTTTAGAAGCAGTGGAAGAGCCTTTGCATATTATGAAAGAAGGCACAAAGGAAGAAAGGAAAAGAAAAGCCATACAAGCTCTTTGTGATGTAAGTCTTCCTACTACGCCAGGCTTTTTAACAATTCGATGTCATCAATTAAGTGGGGGACAACGACAGAGAGTCGCTATTGCAAGAAGTTTAGTAACTCATCCTAAAGTATTACTAGCTGATGAAATTAGTTCCATGTTGGATCCTTCTACCCAAGCAAATCTTCTTCGTTTTTTAAAAGGGTTACAAAATGAAAAAGGATTTTCTATGCTGTATATTACTCATGATATTGCTGTAGCACAAAAGATAGCGGATCGAATTTATATTATGTACCAAGGGGAGATTGTAGAAGAGGGCAATGCTTGGGATTTATTTTCCAATCCTAAGCACAACTATACAAAGAAATTACTTGGTGAAGGTTTGGCTCGTTGGTAAGAATTTAAAAATTCTTTGATAATTAAACTTGTAAAAAGAGAAAAGAACGGGTATACTAATAATATACCCAAAAAATCCAAACCTTTGGAAAGGATTCTAAATAAAAAAGTTGTGAAATTATTTTTTTCATCAAAATCCAAAGGTTTGCCCCAAAATTAAATAAGTATTTTAGTTTCAACCATTGCATATGGATAATAATTTTTAGGAAGGTGAAAAATATGAAGGCCAATATGCTCATTGCCCATGGAGGAGGACCTACTGCAGTTATTAATGCTTCTTTATACGGTGCGATTGAGGAAGCAAAAAAACATAATGAAATTGGATCAATTTATGGTGCTCTTGGAGGTACAGCAGGAATTTTGGAAGAAAATTTTATTGATTTTAAAACAGTAGATCAAAAGACACTTGATTTACTTCCTTTTACTCCTGCGTCTTCCATCGGAACTTCAAGATTTCCCTTATATGAAAAAGAATATGAGCAAATGTTAGAAGTTTTTAAAAAACATAATATACGTTATGTGCTTTTTAATGGGGGAAATGGATCTATGGATACCTGTGGACGGATTTATAAAGTAGCGCAAAAGCACGATATTCATGTGGTAGGAATTCCTAAAACCATCGATAATGATATCTCTGTTACAGACCATTGTCCAGGGTTTGGTAGTGCAGCCAGATATTTGGCAACTTCCGTAGCAGAAGTTGGGCAGGATGTAAAATCTCTTCCTATTCATGTATCGATTGTGGAAGCTATGGGGAGAAATGCAGGTTGGATTGCTGCATCTTCTGTTTTAGCCAGAAAAAAAGAAGGGGATGCACCTCATTTAATTTATTTACCGGAAAAACCCTTTTGTGAGGAAGAGTTTTTAGAAGATGTGGAACGTTTGTATAAAAAATTAGGCGGTGTTGTGGTAGTGGCAAGTGAAGGACTTAAAAATGAAAAAGGAGAGCCCATTGTTCCCCCTATTTTTAAAACAGGAAGGGCCACTTATTTTGGTGATGTTAGTGCTCACTTAGCTATGCTTGTAATACAAAAATTGGGGATTAAGGCAAGAAGTGAAAAACCAGGTATCTTAGGCAGAGCGTCCATTGCTCTTCAATCAGAAGTGGATCGGCAAGAAGCCATAGAAGCAGGAAAAGCAGCAGCAAAAGCTGCTTGCGAAGGCAAAACAGGAGTGATGGTTGGTTTTAAACGTATCAGCAACGAACCTTATTCTTGTGAAACCATTTTTATTCCCATTGAAGAAGTAATGATGCATGAACGGAAAATGCCAAAGAATTTTATTAACGAGCGAGGTAATGATGTAACTTCCGCATTTATTAAATGGTGTAAACCTTTAATTGGAGCAGAACTACCTTCTTATGCAAATTTTAGATAAGAAATACAAGGAGGAGAAAAAATGAAGCAAATATTTGTAAATTTGAAACGTTTTGATGTACCAAGACGTTTTGGAGGAATTTGTCCATTGGAAAATCCTAAGGTATGGGTGGAAGAAATTTTGGATAAGAGCATTCAATATGGGTTGGGTACATTAAAAGATAGTAATGTAACCTATATGCTTCCAGAGGCTCTTATTATTCCAGCGGTTGAAAAGCTGTCTTCTTATCCGGAGGCAGAAAGACAGACGTTGCATATTGGCTGCCAAGGCGTATTTAGGGAAAATGTACAAGTAGGCGGTAATTTTGGAGCTTTTACAACCAATCTTCCAGCAGCAGCAGCTTATAATATGGGATGTACCAGTGCTATTATTGGCCATTCAGAAGAAAGAAAAGATAAGCAGGGGATCATTGGGAGCTTCGAGCCAGAATGGAACAGAGATAAAGACTTACGAGAAAGAGCAGCTAAGGCAGTGGATGATTTGATTAATCAAGAAGTCCTTTGTGCCTTTAAGCAAGGAATGGATGTACTTTTATGTGTAGGAGAAACAGCCGAAGAACGAGGAGAAGGCACTTTTGAAGAACAACAACAACGGATTAAAAAAGTGCTAAAAGCTCAGTTGGAAAGAGGTTTGAAAGGGGTTCAAGAGTTTTTGCCCCAAAGGCAAATTGTTATTGGTTATGAACCAATTTGGGCCATTGGACCAGGAAAGACACCACCAGGAAAAGAGTATATTTCTTTTGTATCTGCTTATATTAAAGACGTTGTAAGGGAATTATATAATTTTGATATACCTGTTGTTTATGGTGGTGGATTAAAAGAAGAAAATGCTCCTATGATTGCAAGTATTGATACCCTTGATGGCGGGCTAGTGGCATTAACTAGATTTACTGGAGATATTGGTTTTGAACCAGAAGGATTAAAGAAGATTATTGAAATTTATATAAATTAAAGGAGGAATTTTACAATGAAATTAAAATTTGAATATGGACATGGTTTCATGGAAGCTAATTTACCAGACAATACGGATGTTTTTATACCAGGAGAAACAGTAAAAGACCCAGCACCTTTGGAAAACATTGTAGAAGCAACCAGAGAATCTATTTTAAATCCCATTGGCTTGCCTCCCATTAAAGATCAAGTTAAAAAGGGTTCGAAGGTAGTTATCGTATTTCCTGACCGTGTAAAGGGAGGAACCCAACCGACGGCTCATAGGAAAGTAGCTATTCCTATTATTATTGAGGAGTGCCTAAAAGCAGGAGTAGAGAAAAAAGATATAAAATTAATCTGTAGTAATGGGTTGCATCGAAAAAATACAAAAGAGGAAATTAGAAGCCTTTTAGGTGATGAAATTTTTAATGAGTATTGGTATCGTGGTCAAATTACAAATCATGATAGTGAAGATTGGGATAATCTAGTGGATCTTGGTTGTACTGAACGTGGTGACCGAGTCATTATGAATAAAGAAGTATACGAATCAGATTTTGCTGTTTTAATTGGGCACGCTCTAGGAAATCCTTATGGTGGATATTCAGGTGGATATAAGCATTGTTCTACTGGAATTACTCACTGGAAGTCCATTGCTTCTCATCATGTGCCGCATGTTATGCATCGAGGAGATTTTACTCCTGTAAGTAGTAAAAGTTTAATGCGAACCAAGTTTGATGAAATTGGACAACATATGGAAAAATGTATGGGCAAGAAGTTTTTTACTTGTGATGCGGTGTTGGATACCTATGCTAGACAAATTGCTGTATTTACAGGGTATGCAGAGGAAATACAAAAGCTATCTTGGGAAGTGGCAGATAAGCGAACTTATGTACCTTGGGCAGAGAAAAAATATGATGTTCTTGTTTTTGGAATGCCTCAATTTTTCCATTATGGAAATGGTATGGGTACCAATCCAATTTTGATGTTACAAGCCATATCAGCTCAAATTATTCGACATAAGCGAATCTTAAGTGATCGATGCGTAGTTATTTGTTCTTCTCTTTGCAACGGATATTTTCATGATGAAGAGTTTCCTGCTTATCGTGAAGTTTATGAACTGTTTCAAAAGGATTACCATAATGTGCTTCCCGATTTAGAAAAGTATGGAGAAGCTTTAGCTCATAATCAAGAATACATTGATAAATATCGTTTTGCCCATGGATATCATCCTTATCATGCATTTTCTATGATTTCCTGTGGACATATTGCAGAAATGAATTGTTCTGCCATCTATATTGTAGGAGCCCAAGAACCTGGATATGCTAGAGGTATGGGAATGAAAACAAGAGCAACTTTTGAAGAGGCTTTGGAAGATGCAAAAAGAAAATATGTAGGAGAGAATCCAAATGTTTTGGCTCTACCTCAAACCTTTACACTAGCCAGTGTACATTTAGGAATGAAAGAGTAATTGTTGTAATTAATTTCAAAGATACATATATAATGCACAGCACATGTATTATATGTGTATCTTCTTTATTTATTAAAGAAGATATAAAAATTTCATTTTGCTTCCCTTCTTTTTTTGATATGATATAGATACGTACTTGTTTCGTTATGAAGTAATTTCGAATGATGAATGTGGTATGGATAAAAATAAGAAAAATTTGGATGTAAGGGAGAAAGAAATGCAATTACAGGAAAAATATAAGCTGTTAAAAAAACAAATTCAAGAATATGAAAGTTTATGTGTGGCTTTTTCGGGTGGGGTGGATAGTACATTTTTGCTTTTTGTGGCTTATAACGTACTAGGAAATCGAACCATGGCCATTACGGTTCGTTCTTCTATGTATCCTAAGAGGGAGTTAAAAGAAGCAGAAGAATTTGCTAAGAACTTAGGAGTTCATCACTTTTGTATTGATGCTAATGAATATAGTATTCCAGAGTTTGTACAAAATGATAAAGAACGATGTTATTATTGTAAAAAAGCGATTTTTACTAAAATTCAAGAATCAGCTAAAAAATTTGGAATCAACCAAGTTGCTGATGGTAGTAATGGGGATGATACTTTTGACTATCGACCAGGAATGCGAGCCATAAAAGAATTACAAGTAGTTAGTCCCTTAAAAGAAGCAGGATTGACGAAAGAAGAAATTCGTATTCTTTCCAAGGAAGAAGGACTTCCCACATGGGACAAGCCTTCTATGGCTTGTTTAGCTTCTCGTATTCCCTATGGAATGGCCATTACACCGGAACAATTGTTACAAGTAGAAAAAGGAGAAAATTATCTTTTACAACAAGGATTTACTCAGTTTCGAGTACGTCATCATGGGAACTTAGCCCGAATTGAAGTCAGTCCCCATGAACAAGAAAAGTTTTTTCAGCCTGATTTTGTTCAAGAATTAGTGGCTTATTTTAAAAAGATTGGTTATCTTTATGTTACTTTGGATTTACAGGGGTATCGTACAGGAAGTATGAATGAAGTATTGTAAATTTTTATAAATATCTAGGATATGGATAAAGAAAAGGAGGCGAAATTATTGGAACGAGAACGGCTTATTACTTTATTAGAACAAGTAAAAAACCAAGAAATAGATGTTGAAGAGGCACTCCATCAGTTAAAAACTCTTCCCTATGGAGAATTAGGATATGCTAAAATCGATCATCATCGAGAACTACGGAATGGATATCCGGAAGTGATTTATTGCGAGGGCAAGCAGATTGATCATATTAAAGGGATTGTAGCACATATGCTGGAGCATAATGATAAAAATATTTTAGGAACAAGAGCTAGCAAACAAGTTTATGAAGCCATTTGTGAAATAACAGAAGAGGTAGAATATCATGAATTAGCTCGCATCCTAGTTGTAAAAAGACAAGAAATTCCTAAGACAAAGCATAAGATTGTTGTTGTAACGGGAGGAACGGCAGATATCCCAGTGGCGGAAGAAGCTGCTATTACGGCAGAAGTCTTAGGGAATCCAGTGGAACGCTTATACGATGTAGGGGTAGCAGGGCTTCATCGCTTACTTTCAAATACGGATGTGCTTTTTTCAGCCAATGTGGTTATTGCTGTGGCAGGAATGGAAGGAGCTTTGGCCAGTGTAGTAGGTGGACTGGTAGATAAACCAGTCATAGCAGTTCCTACAAGTGTAGGATATGGAGCTAATTTTAATGGATTGGCGGCTCTTTTATGTATGTTAAATAGTTGTGCCAGTGGGGTTAGTGTTGTAAATATTGACAATGGTTTTGGGGCAGGATATTTAGCCAGTATGATTAATAAATTAAGTGAATAAGGATGTGAGAATTTATGAGGATTTTGTATTTGGATTGTTTTGCTGGTATTAGTGGTGATATGACTTTAGGAGCTTTTTTGGATTTAGGAGTGAAAGAAGAAACTTTACTGACAGGACTTAAAAAATTAAATGTGGACGGATATCATATTGAAATTAGTAAGAAGGCGAAAAATGGGATTATGGGAACCGATGTAAAGGTAATTTTAGAAGAGGATGATCATCAGCATGACCATCATCATAGTCATTTAGAACATACTCATTACCATCATGAACATCGTAATTTAAAGGACATTGAAAAAATTTTAGATGAGAGTGATTTAGACCAAAATGTTAAAGAACTGAGTAAAAAAATTTTTGCAAAAGTAGCTCAGGCGGAGGGAAAAATTCATGGAAAACCCATTGATCAAGTTCATTTTCATGAAGTAGGGGCGGTAGATTCCATTGTAGATATTGTGGGAGCAGCCATTTGTTTTTGTAGTTTGAATGTTGATAAAGTAATTAGTTCCCCTTTACATACAGGAACTGGCTTTGTTAAATGTCAACATGGGAACATTCCAGTACCTGCTCCTGCTACTCTAGAAATCCTCAGAGAAAATAAAATACCCTTTAAGGGAATGGAAATTTCGAAAGAGTTAGTAACACCAACAGGGGCAGCTATTGTGGCTACCATTACAGATGAATATAGTTCCATTCCGGAAATGGAAGCAATTTCTATTGGTTATGGTGTAGGTAAACGAGATTTAGAAATTGCAAATTTATTACGTATGGTTATTGGAGAGACTAAAAAAAAACATCTGTAGAAGAAATTTGGGTGATGGAAACCAATATTGATGATATGACGGGGGAAATAGCAGGTTATGTGATGGAAACTTTATTAGACCAAGGTGCTTTAGATGTTTTTTATACACCGATCTATATGAAAAAAAATCGTCCGGCGATTCAGCTTTCTGTTTTATGTCGAGAAGAAAGCAGAGAAGATTTGCAGCAGATTATTTTTGAACAAACGACTACTTTAGGGATTCGTATGTATAAAGCCCAGCGATTTTGTATGGAGCGAGAGTTTATAAAAGTGAATACCCCTTATGGAGTCATGACAATAAAGAAAGCCCGCTATGGTACGGTTGTTAAGTACACTCCAGAGTATGAGGAGTGTAAGCAAAAAGCGAAAATAACAGGACAACCCCTCCATAAAATTTATCAAACTGTTTTAGATGCGATCCACCATAAGAACACTGGTGCTAGATCATAGGATGCTTGTTGACATTCTAAAAAGAGAAAGGGATAATAAAAGGAGAAGGAGGAATTATTGTGTTAAGTAACAAAGTCATAGAAAATGTATTATATGCGGCTCTTTCTACAGGAGGAGATTTTGCAGAGATCTTTGTAGAAGATCGATATAATAATAATATGCGAATGATAGGTGGACTTTTAGAGAGCAATATTTCAGGTAGAGATTTTGGGGTAGGAATTCGAATATTTAATGGAGTTAATAGTATTTATGCCTATACTAATGATGCAAGGGAAGATAACTTGATTAAGGTAGCAAAAGAAGCTTCCATGGCTCTATCATCAAGTCAAAAAGACTTGGTTTTTAATTTTATGAGAATTCCTATTGACAATCGTCATAGAATAGAAATTTTACCTAGCAGCGTAGGAAAAAATAAAAAAGTAGAACTGATGAAAAGAGGATATGAAAGTGCAAAAAATTATGATCCTTTGATCAGTCAAGTTACAGTTAATTACTTAGATGAAGAACAAAACGTACTTATTGCTAATTCAGAGGGAGTTTTAGCAGAAGATCAACGGATTCGAACTCGAATCTCTTTACAAGCTGTAGCTGCCAAAGATGGAGAAATGCAAGTAGGTTTTTATGGACCCGGAGCTGCCATGGGATTTGAATTTTTTGATTATATTAATGTAGAAGAAGTAGGAAGAGAAGCGGCTCGAATTGCTAAGACTATGGTTTTAGCTGAACATTGCCCGAGTGGAACCATGCCTGTGATCATTGATAATGAATTTGGAGGTGTCCTTTTTCATGAAGCCTGTGGGCATGCCTTAGAAGCTACTTTTGTCTCAAAAGGAACATCGGCTTTTTCAGATCAATTAGGACAATCTGTGGCTTCTCCATTAGTGACGGCTATTGATGATGGCACCATCCCTAATGGATGGGGTTCCACTACGATTGACGATGAAGGAACGCCAACCCAAAGGAATGTGCTCATTGAAAATGGAATTCTAAAAAGTTATCTTATTGATACACTAGGTGGAAAGAGAATGGGAATGAAATCTACAGGTTCTTCTAGGAGACAATCCTATCAATTTCCTCCTACTTCTCGTATGAATAATACTTTTATTGCGGCAGGAACCTCTACTTTTAACCAGATTATTTCTAATACGGAAAAGGGATTATACGCTAAAAAATTAGGAGGAGGAAGTGTAAATCCAGCTACAGGAGATTTTAATTTTGCTGTTATGGAAGGATACCTAGTTGAAAATGGGAAGATTGTAAAACCAGTACGAGGAGCTACTTTGATAGGAAATGGAGTGAAGGTACTAGAAAAGATTGATATGGTAGGTAATAATGTAGCATTAGGTCAAGGAATGTGTGGATCGATTAGTGGTATGGTTCCAGCCAATGTAGGTCAGCCAACCATTCGAGTTTCCTCCTTAACAGTAGGCGGTAGGAAGGGAGAGGAGTAAGATGACGTACCAAGAATTAGCCCATCAAATTTTTGAAAAAGGTCAAGATAAGATGGATGTCATGGAAGTTTATATTGAAAAAAGCAAGCAAATTAAAATTGGAGTTTTTAATGGAGAAATTGATACCTACACCATTGCAGAAAGTGAAGGTTTATCTCTACGAGGGACAACAGAGGATGGAATGGGCTATGCTTATACAGAAAAATTAGATGCTTCTTCCATTGACCGATTGGTTCAAGATGCCTATGAAAATGGGAATTACATGGATGGAACAGAAAAGGAAAGGATTTTTTCTCCTTCGGATCATTATCAGAAAACAGAAGAATCCCATGATTTACAACAAATATCTATGGAAAATAAAATACAATTGGTAAAAACACTAGAAAAAGAAGCTTTTCAAAAGGATTCTAGAGTAATGGCTGTCGATGGATGCGTATACCATGAGTTTGAAAATCATCGGTACATTATAAATACAAAAGGATTGGATTTAGAGGATGGGAATCATTTAGCGGTTGTTTATGTATCTGTGATTGTAAAAGAAGGAGAAGATACAAAAACAGGTATGAGTTATCGGATTACAAAGACTTTTTCACAACTAGATCCTAAAGAAATGGCTGAAGAAGCAGTAGAAGAAGCTCTTTCTATGTTAGGAGCAAGAACCATTAAAACAGGAACCTATCCAGTGATCTTTCGAAATGATGCTTTCGCTGATTTAATTGGAGCTTATCGATCTATTTTTTATGCAGAGAACGTTCAGAAGGGTTTATCTTTGTTAAAAGGAAAGGTAGGACAGTCCATTGCCAATAGTAAATTAACACTGATCGATGATCCCTTTTTAAAAGAAGGTTTTGTTTCTCGAGGATTTGATGATGAAGGCGTAGCTACTCAGTATAAAAAAGTTATTGACAAAGGGATTTTACAAACGTATTTATATAACGGAAAAGCAGCTGAAAAGGATCAGGTATCCCCTACGGGTCATGGTCATCGAAGCTCCTATAAATCATCTATCTCTACTTCCACAACCAATTTTTATATAGAACAAGGAGATCATTCTGTTGAGGATATGATGAAAGATATAGAGCATGGCCTTTTTATCATTGATTTACAAGGCCTTCATTCAGGACTTAATACAGTTTCAGGGGATTATTCCCTTTCTGCTTATGGGTATGAAATTGAAAATGGAAAAATCAAAAAACCTGTAAATCAAATTACTATTGCAGGAAACTTCTTTGATACATTAAAAAATATTGAGGAAGTAGGAAATGACTTGAAGTTTAACATGTCTTTAGTTGGATCTCCTTCAATTAAAATAAAAAACATTGCTGTAGCAGGAGAATAAAAAAAGTCAATGAATAGGTTTATCAAAATCAAAGGCTAAAGGGTTATATTGTGGCTCTCTAGCCTTTTACGTAAAAAGAAACATAAATGCAAATTGTTCATTCTGTAACTATAGTGATATTAATTTTTTTGGTTATCCTCTTTTATAAGGATGGATAATTTTTTTTGAAGAAAAGCTACAATTAGTTGATCTAAATATTCCGATTGTTGTAAAATTTGTTCAGGCAAAATAGAAGGTTGATTGCATAGGTCATGAAGTCGTTTTCGTTCTTGTTCTAATAATTTTTTGAATTGTTCTTCTGTCATAAACATCCCCCTCACTCTACGAACATATGTTTTTATTATAGTTTAAATTATTTAAACTGTCAAGCCTTAGTGATAAATAAGTTTAATTTTCTGGAACAAAACCATGAATTTTAATAATTTATGCTACAATTGCCTTACTTAATAACATTATTATTCTATTACTTGTAGCATGTAGAGGTGAGGAAATGGATGACAATATTTTAGGACAAAGGCTGAAATTATTGCGTGTGCGAGCTGGCCTGACACAAACAGAATTTGGACAACCTTTTAACTTAGCAAAGTCCACCATTTCTCAGTATGAATCTGGTAAAAGTCGCCCCGATGATGAATTAAAGAAGAAGATTGCAGATTATTATAAGGTTTCGCTGGATTGGTTGATGGGACGTACGGAAGATAAAAACTTTCCACCTATACAGCATTCTTTTGAAAAAAGGGCAGATTACCAAATAAGAAGAGATGAAATTGAATTTTTAAAAGAATTCTCTCAAGATATTCAGGAACTAAGTGAAAAAAGCAAAGAAGATTTAAAAAGATATATTGAGCTTTTGCAAATTAGAGATTGGTATTATAAGAATAAACAAAAATAGAATAGTATTTGATTCGGAGAAAAAGAGATATGGGTTATAGGAGGTTTTCATGAAACAAAAAATTGCTAGTCCAGCAAAAACAAGAGAAATTTTAAATCAGTATGATTTTATTTTCCAAAAGAGATATGGTCAGAATTTTTTGATCGATCTTCATGTTTTGAATAAGATTATTCAAGCAGCTGATTTATCTTCGAATGATTATGTTATTGAGGTAGGACCAGGAATCGGAAGTTTGACACAAGCCCTTGCAGAGGAAGCGGGACAAGTTATTGCTATCGAGATTGATAAACAGTTAGTTCCTATTTTGCAAGAGACTTTAAAAGAATATGATAATATTACTATTTTGAATGAAGATGTGCTTCAAGTGGATATGGAAGAACTTTTGGCAAAAAGGCCATTAGGTACAGCAGTGAAAGTTGTAGCTAATCTACCTTATTATATTACTACGCCTATTATTATGGGGTTACTTGAAAAAAAATTACCTCTCGAACATATTACGGTTATGGTTCAAAAAGAAGTGGCTGATCGGATGAGAGCAGTACCGGGTACAAAGGATTACGGTGCCTTATCAGTAGCAGTGCAGTATTATTGTGAACCTTATCTAGTAGCCAATGTTCCAGCTCATTGTTTTATTCCAAGGCCTAATGTTGGATCAGCTGTTATTCAGCTAAGGGTATTGGAAGAACCTAGAATTCGTGTTGAAAATGAATCTTTTTTCTTTCAAATAGTTCGAGCTGCTTTTGCCCAAAGAAGAAAAACTTTACTGAATGCATTATATCATTATTTTCAAAAAGAAATTTCTTTAAGCAAAGAGGAAATCGTATCTTGTTTTAAAGTGATGGGGTTAGAGGAAAAGATACGAGGAGAGACACTAACGATTGAACAATTAGGTACATTGTCTGATCTGCTTTATTCTATGATTAGGAAGACATCATCAAATACAAAATAAAAAAGACCGTCAGAAAGACGGTCTTTTGGCTTCTAAACGATAGATGGGTTTGCCTTGGTTTAAAAAACGTTGTTCATACTCGGTCATAACATTGGTTGAGGCAAAAGAACTATTGTGTAAATCATAATTAATATTTTTTAGAGTCCAATCACAATGTTCAAATTCTTCTAAGGAAAACAAGAAGAACGCTTCATTATCTGTTTTAACATGGACGTTTCCTTCTGCTTCTAAAACGAAAGCATACTTTTCTAAAAAATTACGATGGGTAAGTCTTCTTTTCTGATGTCGTTGCTTAGGCCAAGGGTCAGAAAAGTTTAAATAAATCTGTTGAATTTCACTCTTATGAAAAATTTCAAGGATATGCTCTCCATTGACATTTAATAAAGACAGATTAGGAATGGTGCATCCTTCTAATTTATCCAAGGCTCCAATTAAGATACTATCATATTTTTCGATGCCAATATAATGAATGTGAGGATTTTGCCTTGCCATTTCAATTAAAAATTGGCCACGTCCCATACCAATTTCTAAGTGAATCGGTTTATTTTCAAAATGCTGTTTCCAACATCCCCAATATTTTTGAGGTTGTGTGATTACTTGAGGATGTTGTTGTATTTTATCTATGGCACCTGGAATCTTGCGTACTCTCATGGGAATCCTCCATTGTTATTTGTTATCTGCTAAAAAAATCATGCCTAAGAACCAGTTAATGATTCCTACTACAATGCCGCCGATGAAGGCAGCGCCAAAGGTGTCAATTTGGATGGAGCTTAAGAAAGCAGTTAAATATAAAATAAATCCATTGATGACTAAGCTAAAAAGACCGATGGTTAAACAAGTAATAGGAAAGGAAATAAACTTTAAGATGGGTTTTACTATCATATTTAAAACACTAAAAATAATGGCTCCCCAAAGAGCTGTTCCCCAGCTGTCTACATGAATACCACTAATAAATTGACCGGCCCCATATAAGGCAGCAGTATTAATAATGAGTCTTGCGATTAATTCACGCATAGACATCCCCCTTTATTCTTTTATTTTGATATTTTGGTAATGGTGATGGTGGATAAAAGATAAGTCATTCTAATCTTATGGTATCATAAGTAGAAGAGAAAATACAAGATGAATAGAATAAAAAACCTATAATTTGTAAAAAAATTCAATTTAAAAATGGGTAGAAAAAAACCTGCATTTTGCAGGCTTTAAAAATTTATAAATCTATTATAAAAGGGGGGTAGCTTTATAAGCTTACTATAACATAAGGTTGTGAAAAGGTTATGAATAGAACATTACAATTACATTACAAATCTTTGTGGATTTTTACAATCCAGTATCCATATTCTCCTGTTCTTGGACCAATATCACGACAACAATAAAAATGAGAAAATCCATTTTGATAGGCTAAGGGTTCATATTGAGGATAATATTGTCCTGGTACTCCTAAAATAATGGATGGAAAAAGATCATCTCCTTTACCTAATAAAAGATGATGATATCTATAGTAGCCTTCTACCACCAAGGGGTGATGGATAAAAGACCATGTAGGTAAGGGTAAAAGGGCAATTTCTTTTGGAGTAATGCGAACCCAGTCTTTTCCTAGGTTTGGATTTTCAAAAGGAGACATAGGAGGACAAATTAAAAAAACAGATTCTAGTTCTTTTTCTTCCCAATGCTGAATCAATGCCAGTGATTTTTCATCTTTTGTTACAGAAAAATCAAAATTAAATCCAACAAAATCGTCTTCTGTTTGTTTTTCTTCTACTATTTCTTTTATGATTTCATCCATTTTTTCTTTTTCTATATTTCTTATAGCTTCCGAATCATTTTCTTGCTCGTTTTCTATATTTTTTGCAATTTTCGAATCTCTTTCTTGTTCTTCTTCTATATTTTTTGTAATTTTCGAATCTTTTTCTTGTTTTTCCTTTATATCTTTTGTAATTTTTAAATTCTTTTCTTTTTGAAAGAAGTCCTCCTTTTTTTGTATGTTTTCCACTTCGTTTTTTTCGATAGTATGGTTTTTTAGTGTTTGTTCTTCTTCTATCATTTTTTCATTTAACACAGTATTTTTCGAATCTTTTTCCCATATAGTAAAATTAGTTTGCCACTGGAAGGGCTCATCAACAAATCCAATAAGAGGACAGATAAAATGTCCAGGTCGTTCTTCTTGGGGAATTAATACAGCTACAGCTCCAATATCTTCGATTGTATATGGACTATCCCCGATTTGAGAAGGAGAAAAATCCCATCGTAATTCTCCTTTCCCTTGAGGGGAGAGACCTAGAACTCCAACATAAACCCCTATCGATTGTTCAGGAGAATGAATAATAAAATAAACACCATAGACTGTATTAACAGATATAGAACGTAGATTTTGAACAAATAAGTGAGCTTTTCCTCGTTCGCCTCGAACATCCATTTTGCAATATCCTGTAGCTTCTCGATCTGTCATTGAGTATCCTTTCATTTGTTCTTTTAAAAGAACATGGGCTCTGTAATAAGATGGCCTCATTGACACATTTTTCCCTCCCTGTAATAAATATAGACATGAATAAAACCTTTGCTTTTAAAAGTATATTGCAAAAAAAGGACAATTATGAGCTTTACTTTGATTCTTCTTATTTTATATTTTATGCAATCTTTGTTTTGCTAGATAGATATAATTTTATAAAGGTATCCTATGATTTTCTAAATACATAAAAAAAGAATTATGTTATACTAAAAATAACGTAATTTTTGAATTTTGTTGAAATCCCAATCGATTTACCTGCATAATTAATATTTTTATTATATAAG
>JAAYNZ010000043.1 GCA_012520595.1 Candidatus Epulonipiscium sp.
CAATGGCAAGGTAAGTCAATTATACCGGGTACTGAGAAGTATAAAGAATAGTGGCTATATTATATGAGTTATCCCAAAAAGAGGGTTAACCTGCTTTTTAAAAACCGAGAACAAGTTGACACTGACTAGAGTTTAGACAATGATAGACAATTTTTGATTTATTTATTATAATTTATACAAAAACCTAGTTTTTTATAAAAGAGAGATATTTTATATCTGAGAAAATAATTTTTTAAATGCAGTGGGAAAGGCATATTCCTTAAGTTGTTCCGGTTTGATCCATTGTATTTGAGGAAATTCTATAGGTTTTATTGCTTCTTTTGCATGTTCCAGAGTACATTTAAACAGTTCCATTTCCCAAATCAAATGCGTAAAGATGTGCTTAGAACCTACTTCTATTTTTCTAATTAACACATCTAAATCAAATTCATCTTTCATGTATTGTTTTACTGTAAGCTCAGGGAATTCATTGGTGTATGGAGTAGAGGGGAACCCCCACAGATTAGCCATTAATCCCGTGTTTGGCCTTTTAACAATCATAATTTTTTCGTCATATTCTAAAATAATGATTGCCATTTTTATGGTTTTCTTTTTAACCTTTTTTAATTTAATTGGATACTGTTCAGTTGTTCCGTTTTTAAAAGCTGTACACCCGTTTTTTACAGGACACTGCGAACATTTGGGCTGTTTGGGCGTGCAAATAGTTGCTCCCAGTTCCATAAGGGCTTGGTTAAACTCTCTGGGAGATCCCCCCATGAGATTTATGACTTCTTTTTCAAAAACATGTCTGCTTTTAGAATCCGAAATATTGATCTCTAGCATACGATATCTTGAAAGGACTCGCATAACATTTCCATCTACTGCTGGTGCAGGCTCATCATAGGCGATGCTCATAATGGCACCGGCGGTATAAGGACCGATACCGGGCAATTTTTTAAGTTTTTTTATATCTTTAGGGAATGTTCCATTATATTCTTCTACGATGGTTTTGGCACATCGCAGAAGATTTCTGGCCCTTGAGTAATAGCCTAATCCTTCCCAAAGTTTAAATACATCTTCTTCATTTGCTTGAGAGAGCGTTTCAACATCTGGATAGGTTTCGATAAAGCGATTAAAATATTTAATTACTGTTGCTACCTGAGTTTGCTGTAACATAATTTCTGAAAGCCAAATTCTGTAAGGATCAGTATTTTCACGCCAGGGCAGCGCCCGGCAAACTTTTCTGTACCAATCTATCAGCTCTCTATGAAATAAAAGTTCATGCATTTGTCATTCTCCTATAATTATATGTCCTAATAAGTATATCAGATTTCTGAGGTAATTGCGATGTAATAATATACAATTATTCTCATATGATTATTAAATGCTTAAAATAATATTTTTCCTTTAAGTTATTAATTGCATTTTAAAATGTTATGTGAAATAACAGTAGTTACAACTATAAATCCTAATCATTTACATTAAGTACATTAAGCTGTAAGGAGTGATAAGTTGGTTACTATAAAAGAATTAGCGAAAATGATTGGAGTAAGTCCAACAACCGTTTCTAATGTTATTCGGGGAAAAACACAGGAGGTTTCTCAGCAGACTATAGAAAAGGTTCAGAAAGTATTAAAAGAGGTAAACTATATTCCAAATATGACGGCAATCAATTTAGCAAAAAACAGTTCCAATGTGATCGGTTATGTTATGAATGCAAAAGGGATTATTCAGGATAATGCGGTAAAAGATTTTTTTACCGGGGAATTAATTGGTGCATTAGAAATGGAAATCAGAAAAGCTGGATACTATATGATGATTTACATTTCAGACGATGTTGAAGAAATTATTAAATTCGTATCCTCGTGGAATGTGGACGGTTTGATTGCCTTAGGTTTTACGGATGACAATGCACAGAAATTAAGTGAAGTATATAAGAAACCTCTTGTGTTTATTGATGGACATTTTTATGATGATGGAAATGAGTATACAAATGTAGGCCTGGAAGATTATAAAGGGGCTTATGAAATAACCCAATATCTTATTGAATGTGGGCATAGGCGAATGGGTTTTTTTGCCAACAATTACATTGGCATCAACCATGAGCGATACCGTGGATTTAAAGATGCTATTAAAAATGCAGGATTGCCGGAAGAAGCAGGAGAGCAATTTTTCATTGAAAAAAGCGAGAAAGGCATTAAGCGATGTTTGGATGAGTTAATGATACGAATTTCAGATTTCAGTGCGTTATTTTTCATTTCGGACAATTTTGCTGTAGTAGCGATGGATTATTTAATGGAGAATGGCATTCGAATTCCTGAGGATATATCTGTAGTAGGGTTTGACGATGCTGCAGTAGCTTCCCTTGTTCGTCCTAAGTTGACTACAGTTCACCAGAATCCTACTCAAAAGGCCCGAGTAGCTTTTGAAAAGCTTATGAAATTAATTAATAATCCTGATGAGAAAGCAGAAAACATCATTTTACCTATCTCCCTCTGCATAAGACAATCTGTTAAAAATATTAACTCTCGTGCAATGTAGTTGGATCAGTAAAATTGATCATTGAGCTTTTGAATTTGGTTGGAAAAATTTTATCGTTGAAATCTTTAGTCAGTGTATAAAATTGAGTAATACGGTTTAATTACCGAAAGAGCTCAATTTAAGGCACTGATTTTTTATTTTTTTGCACAAATTTTTTGCATAAAATGTTCAATTAAGAAAATAATAAGATTACTATTGGAACAAGCTAGGTTTTGCGATACACTTATAAATAACATAATTTTAAAGTGAAAAAAATATAATTTTTGTGAAATAAATCAATAAAACTACTTGAAAAGTAGTTATATCAGTGATAATATAATAACTGTAATTGTAACTTTTGCGTAAAAGTTATAATTTAAAATCAATTGATATTAGGGAGGAATTCTTATGAAACTCAAAAAATTTGTTTCGGCATTGTTGATTACAGCAATGACGGGAGCACTTTTAGTAGGCTGTGGAAGCAATAATTCCACTAACACTAACACAGGTACTGACTCTGGAACGACTACAGAAAATAAGACGACAGAAAATACTTCTAAGGGAAACGTTAGCATCAGATTATTAAACGGTAAAATTGAAATTGATGCGCCTTTAAAAGCGTATGCAGAAGCCTACAAGCAAAAAACTGGCGTTGAAGTAGTGATTGAATCCCTTGGTGGTGGTGCTGATATCGCTGCAACACTTAAAGGTTATCTTGCAGCAGGCAACATGCCAGATATGTTTGTAATTGGTGGAGAAGGCGATTACAATGTTTGGAAAGATTACATGGAAGATTTAAGCAATGAATCATGGGTAAGTGACACGGATGTTGCATATGTTTCTCCAGAAGGAAAAGTTGTTGGTTTCCCATATGCTGTTGAAGGTTATGGTCTTACATATAATAAAGATTTATTAGACAAAGCGGGAATTGATCCAGCAACATTAACAAATATCAATGCATATAAAGCAGCATTTGAAAAATTGGACAGCATGAAAGATGAATTGGGTATAACAGCTGTAGTATCTATGGCGGCTGAAGCTGGACAAATGTGGTGGTCTGTAGCGAACCACAACTTTGGATCTTATCTTGCAACTGGTGTTGAAAATGGAGATTCCAAATACATTGACATGTTGAAAAAAGGTGAAATTGACAGAGACCGTATGACTCAATACGCTAAATTCCTAAAATTACTCTTTGATTATTCAGACAAGAATACCTTGATCAGTGGTACTTATGATGACCAATTGGCATTATGGGCACAAGGAAAGACAGTATTTATTCATCAAGGTAACTGGATTGATCCATCTCTTCCAAGCTATAATGTAACATTTGGAATGGGAATAGCTCCATCAGCATTTATGGAACAAGATACAGACGGAATTCTTGCAGATGCTCCTTCTTGGTGGGCAGTATACAATGGAGGAAAAAATATTCAAGCATGTAAAGATTTCTTAACTAGTCTTGCAACTACAGAAGAAGGTGCTAAATGTCTTGTACAAGATTGTGGTATGATTTCTTCATTCAAATCTACTACAGTGCAACCAACAGCACCTCTTGCAACAGACTTAATGAAATGGGTTCAAGCTGGAAAAACTTATCCATGGCACTGGGCTAAGATGCCAGATGGATTTGCAATGAATAACTTAGGACCAGTATTTGAATCTTTTGCAAAAGGTGATGTTGATATCGAAGGTTTCGTTGATTTGATGGCAAATGCAATTGCTACATTAAAACAGTAAAAGACAATGAAGTTAAGTTTTCAGGCGACCATTTATAGTCGCCTGAAAACTTAATTTTTAAATTTTGAAAGGGGGACTTCCTTTGGATGTGAAAGTAAAAAAAGTATTATCTCTTGCAGCAATTATTTTAGGTATTGCAGGAGTTATTCTTGCATTAATCATGGATTTTTCCGGAAGTGAAAACCCACTGCGCGGAGCCATTCTGGTAATTGGCGGCCTTATGGTGTTGGCAGGCTTTTACTTTTTGCCAAGCAAAAATCATAAAAAGATTATCAATGTTTTATTTCTCTTTCCCTTACTGTTAGCTTTTACAGTGACTGTAATAATTCCGTTTATATTTGGTGTTTTCTATTCATTGACTGATTGGAATGGTATTAAATTTGAGAATTTTGTAGGGCTACAAAATTATATTACAATGTTTACGTCTAACGATTATATGTATTCGGTTGTTATAACTTTTATTTTTTCTGCGATCAATATAGTACTGGTAAATGTAATAGCTTTTTCACTGGCTTTACTTTGCACTTCGAAAATTAAAGGGAAAAATTATTATAGAGCTGCATTTTTCGTACCCAATTTGATTGGTGGTATTGTACTCGGTTATGTATGGCAATTTATTTTCAACAAAGTATTAACAGTGCTTATTCCTGGTAGTGTTTCTATGTTAACAGATCCTAATCTTGCATTACTCGCAATAATTATTGTAAGCAGCTGGCAGTATTCAGGCTATATTATGATGATTTATGTTACAGGCTTACAAGGTGTACCCAAGGATGTGCTGGAAGCTTCAGCTGTTGACGGTGCTGACCGATTAACCACTTTATTCCGTATAAAAATGCCATTAATAGCAAACACATTCACAATATGTATTTTCTTAACGCTTATCAATTCTTTTAAACAATTTGATTTAAACTTCGCAATTACCAATGGTGCTCCAAGCCGAATATTGAACGGAGTGTCTATTTTATCAACTGAGTTGTTGGCATTAAATATTTATAAGACTGCTATTTCAAAGAATCAGTATGCCTTAGGTCAGACAAAAGCAGTTGTATTCTTTATCGTTCTTGCAATTATTTCACTGACTCAAGTTGCTATTAGCAAGAAGAGGGAGGTAGAAATGTAATGAAAGCACAAAATGTAGCAAGTACTAAGAATGTGGCAATAGACGAAATTCCAGAAGGAAGAAAGAAAATAGGGATTTTTCTCTTGGAAATCTTGGCAATTGCATTGGTACTCCTGTTTTTATTCCCCTTCTTCTTGGTACTGATCAATTCGGCTAAGCAAAGTGCTGATATTATTATCAGCCCGTTAAACATGCCCGAAAAATGGGGACAATTGTTTACAAATATGAATAATGTAATTCATAACCAAAATTTTAACTACTGGAAATCCTTCTTTAGTTCATTGTTTATTACAGCGGTGAGCTTAGTTTTAATATCACTTTTTTCCAGTATGGCAGCGTGGATTTTGGTTCGAAATAAAACCAAGTGGTCCAATTTCATATTTATGACGCTTGTAGCTGCGATGATTATTCCTTTCCAGGTAGTTATGTTGCCTCTCTTATCAACATTTAGGGAATTGTCCGATTTTATTGGAATCAGAATGTTAACCAGTTATAAAGGATTAATATTTGCTTATATAGGTTTTGGTGGATCTATGTCTGTATTTATATTCCACGGATTTATTAAATCAATCCCTTATGAACTGGAAGAAGCAGCTCTGATAGATGGATGCACTCCTGAAGGTACTTTTTTCCGAATCCTTTTCCCACTGTTAAAGCCAATTCAAGTGACTGTACTCATATTGAATGGTGTTTGGATCTGGAACGATTTCTTATTGCCATCCCTTATGCTGGGCTTGAACGGAAAAATTAAGACACTGCCGATTGCAGTAACCAGCTTTGTTGGTTCTTATGTTAAGCAATGGGATTTAATATTGACAGCAGCATTGCTGGCAATGCTTCCAATTATAGTATTGTTCATATTTGCGCAGAAGCAAATTATCCGAGGTATGGTAGAAGGAGCAATAAAATAATCAGCAAAGAAGCAATAAAATATATAGCGTATAATTTAGGAGGATATTTAAATGAAGAAACAGTGGTGGCACGACAAAGTAGCATATCAGATTTATCCTAAAAGCTTCAAGGATACTAATGGTGATGGCATAGGAGATCTGAGAGGAATAATAAATAAATTGGATTACCTTAAAGATTTGGGTATTGATATTATCTGGCTTTCTCCTGTTTATTGCTCACCTTTTGTAGATCAGGGATATGATATATCTGATTATTATAATATCGATCCTAGGTTTGGAACGATGGACGATATGGATGAACTTTTAGCAGAAGCTAAAAAAAGAAATATGTATATTGTAATGGATCTGGTAGTAAATCACTGTTCTGACCAACATGAATGGTTCCAGAAGGCATTAAAAGATCCTGACGGTGAATATGGACAATATTTTTATATAAGAGAAGGCAAAGGAGATCAACCACCTTGTAACTGGCGATCTTATTTCGGCGGTAGTGCTTGGGAAAGAATTCCAGGAACCAATAAGTATTATTTACATCTGTTTGCAAAAGAACAGCCTGATTTAAATTGGGAAAACGAGAAAGTAAGACAAGAAATATATAAGATGGTCAATTGGTGGCTTGATAAAGGACTAGCAGGTTTTAGAATTGATGCTATTATCAATATTAAAAAGGACTTGAGATTTGAAGATTTTCCGCCGGACAGAGATGATGGGCTTTGCAGTCCTAGCAAGATGCTTGAATGTGCTGACGGAATAGGAACCTTTTTGAAAGAATTAAGAGACAATACTTTCCGTAAGTATGATGCTTTTACGGTGGCTGAATTATTTGATTACAAGGAAGAAGAATTAAGAAATTATATTGGCGAGGACGGTTATTTTTCTACTATATTTGATTTTAGTACTCATCTTATTGGAGCAAGCGAAAAAGGTTGGTTTGACAGAAAACCAGTTACTCCTAACGAATACAGAGATGTAATTTTTAGAAGTAAGTTAAAAACGGAAAATATAGGATTTTTGGCAAACATAATAGAGAATCATGATGAGCCAAGGGGTGTAAGCTTTTATATTCCTGAAAGCGAGTGTAATGACAAGAGTAAAAAAATGCTTGCTACAATTCATATTATGCTAAAAGGTATTCCATTTATTTATCAAGGTCAAGAAATTGGAATGACCAATAATGAGTTTGAAAGCATCGATGAAATAGATGATATTGGTACCAAGAATGAATATCAGGTAGCGTTAAAGGCTGGATACTCTCCAAAAGAAGCGTTAAAAATAATATCAAAATATAGCCGTGACAATGCCAGAACACCTTTTCATTGGGATGACAGTGAAAATGCTGGCTTTACCACAGGAAAACCTTGGTTAGTTGTTAATAAGAATTATAAAGAAATCAATGTAAAGAGCCAGATCAATGATGAAAATTCACTGCTTTCATATTACAAGAAACTTATACGCCTGCGAAAAGATGAGGAATATAAAGATGCAATTGTTCATGGGAAATTCAATCCGATTTATACAGAGTATGACAATGTACTTGCATTCTATAGAAAAGGTGAAAGCAAAACAGTATTGATTATTGCTAACTATCAAAATAAAGAGGTTACATTACCTTTTTCACATCAAAACAGCAAAGTATTAATTAATAATTATAACAACTTTAAAGTGGACAACGGGATGATTATGCTTGAACCTTATCAAACGTTAGTATTGGATGTATAAATATTCTCTACTAAATATGAGGGGGATACCGTTATATTATGAATAAAATGAGTTTAAAAAATTTATCTGAAAGCTTAAAAAAAAAGCATATCGGTTACAATCATTTAAAAAACAAGAAGAATGGAAGCAATATAGGAATAGCGCATAGATTGATTACTTCTTTCATTATTTTAAGTATTTTACCGTTAAGTATCGTTGGTACATTTTCTTATCTCAATGCAGAACAGACTGTCAAAGATAAAGTAGGATCATATTCAGGGAAAATGGTTGAGCAGCTGGCCATAAACATAGATTCTACAATAAACGAATTTGAAAGAATTTATAAAATGATTAATACCAACGTCAAATTAATGGAAAAAATTCAAACCGTAGATTCATTAAACAGCTTTGATAAAGTAAAGATTTTTCGGGAAATAGATAACGATGTTGTTTCGATAGTGGCTGCAAATACTTTTATTAAATCGGCGAATATTATAAAAAATACTGGAGAAAACTTTGGTACGGGATTTGTTAACGTTTCAGTCGATGGAAAGTCAATGAATAAAAATGAGCAAATTCAACATCTGTTAGAGCTTATCCATAGCACTGACGGAAAAATTATGTGGATTACAGGATTATATGATTCCTATGAGAATATTTATTTGATCTCACAGTTACGCACTGTGAATTCAGTTGAATCTATTGGTGGAGTGGTTCTTAGTATTGATGCCAAAGGAATCCATTCAGTACTGGAGAAAGCTAATCTAGACTCCGGAGAAATTTTTTTGCTTGATGAAAACAGAGAAGTAATCTCCAGTATGGATCAAGAAAAACTGGGTACGGTATTAGAAGAAGGATTTTTGGATAAAGTTTATGGCGATAATACTTCCGGTTATTTTACCGATTCCGGGCATGTCATAAGCTATGCAACTACTAATAATGGCTGGAAAATTGTAACCAAAGAACCTGTTTCAGCTTTAATGCAGGAAATGAAAGCAGTAAAAAACGGAACAATTTTATTAGTTATTTTATGTATTGCTATAGCTATTATTGTTGGAATGGCTATTTCTTTTAGTATTTCTAATCCATTGAAAGTAATTATGGATTTAATGGGAAAAGTAGAGCAAGGGAATCTTGTTGTAACATGTCCCATTAAAGGAAGCAATGAAATTGGAAGACTATCCAACAGCTTTAACAAAATGATAGAAAATATCAGAAATTTAATTTTGGAAACAGAAGCGGTAGTAGGCAGAGTGGAGAAAGATACAGATACCATCAGATCTGCTTCCGAAAAATCGGCAACTGCTGCATTACAAGTTTCTGCTGCGATCAGCGAGCTTTCAGAAGGTTCTATGAAACAAGCAAAAGAAGCAGAGCAAACTACTATGTTAATGGAGGATCTCTCTAAAAATATCAATTGCATAATTCAAGAAATTAAAGATGTGATGGGTATGATTGAGCAAGCGGAAAATTCAAGAGATTATGCATCTAACACCATGGAGCAACTCAATGAAAAAACAAAGACTGCATTAGAATCTTCCCATACGATCCATGGAGAAATTCAAGAACTAAGTGAAGAAGCAAAAGAAATCATTCATGTTGTTAATGTTATAGAAGGTATCAGCGAGCAAACCAATTTGCTTGCCCTCAATGCAGCTATAGAAGCAGCCAGAGCAGGAGAAACAGGAAAAGGTTTTGCAGTGGTGGCGGAAGAAATTCGAAAATTGGCTATGGGTACGAAAGAAGCAACCAAGATGATTAGCACAATTATTACGAATATACAGGAAAAAACGAAGCGAGCAGTATCGGTGGTTGAAAGATCTGATACAATATTTGAAGAACAGAAAACCATTGTTTTTGAAACAAACGATGCTTTTAACAAAATGGCAGGCTGCATGCAGAGTATTATTCAGCGTATTGAAGATGTAATGAAGAGAATTAAGGATATTGAACAGCAAAAAGATCGATCGGTGGAGGCAAATATTCATATTGCGTCCATAGTACAGGAAAGTGCAGCATCCATTGAAGAAGTTACTGCAACCAGCCAGGAACAAGCCAGCTCTGCGGAACAACTGTCTATACTGGCAAACAATCTTATGTCAGCAGTGAGAAATCTGAATAATACTTTATCTCATTTCAAAGTTTAGTTTTTGGTGTTGTCAGCCTACATTGGAGGTATTGGTGTTGACTATGAGGACATTATCTAATATCATACACTCATAGACCAGAAACAGAAAGTAGGTTTGGTAATGAACAATATAATATTCGACGTTGACGGCACTTTATGGGATACTACTGAAGTTGTGGCCAAAGGATGGAATAAAGCCATTTCAGAAATTGGTGGAACGACTGCCCATATTACAGCTTCCATATTGAAAAAAGAGTTTGGAAAGCCGATGGACGAAATAGCAGATGATTTATTTTTTGATGCTGATGATGAAAAAAGAAAATTATTATTGGAAAAATGTTGTGAATACGAGCAAGAGGTCTTAATTGAGAATACGGATAACTTGCTTTTTCCTGATGTAAAGCAAACTCTTAAAAAACTATCTGAGCGCTGCCGCTTGTTTATTGTGAGCAATTGTCAGTCAGGATATATAGAACTGTTCATGAAAAAAGCTGGAATAGGAGAATATATTATGGACTATGAATGCTTTGGAGATACGGGGAAGAGTAAAGGTGAAAATATCAGGCTTATTATGGAGAGAAACCGTATAGATGATGCGGTATACGTAGGAGATACCCAGGGAGATTATGAAGCTGCAGTGTTTGCAGGGATTCCTTTTATATTTGCAAAATATGGCTTTGGTAATCCGGCGAACTATGATTATGCGATCAATGGCATAAAAGAGTTGTTAGATTTACAGGAAAGGTTATAAAAATATTAATTCATCTGCAGAAGAATATTAGACACACGAACCTGTTTTGAACTGACCCCAAAAAGTTAGACAAAAGGCGGGCATCGCAATTAAGCGACTATTTGGGTCTGAACTCGGTATTGAACTGGGCTCAGACCTTTTAGTTTGCCCTTTATTCTATGATTGTTGTAG
>JAAYNZ010000044.1 GCA_012520595.1 Candidatus Epulonipiscium sp.
ATGTCCTACAATAAAACACACTCTTGAAATTATAGTGTCTTCAAAATCAAGCTTTTCAAGTAATTCCTTTGCTAAAGCAGGTCCTTCAATTTGTTGATACTTTCCTGAACTCGAATTATATTTCTGCTCACTTAATTTAATTCCAATATCATGAACAATTGCTGCAATTTCTAAAACTTCTTGGTTTAAGCAATCTACCTTCTCCATCTCTCCAATTGTTTTTGCGAAGCTATATACTTTCATAAAATGATTAATTCTTTTCACATCACTTGCATAATATTTAATCATTTCATTTATTAAAACAGATTTTTTATCCATGCTGTATCCCTCCGTTTATAAAACAACTCCTGACAAAGGCTATCAATTGTCAGGAGTTATATATTGTTTATTTATTAATTTTATGACATGAATAACTTAATATCATCCTCAACTGTACCAATACCTGCAATACCAAATTTCTCAACCAAAACCTTTGCCACATTAGGAGACAAAAAGCCAGGTAGTGTTGGTCCTAGATGTATGTTTTTCACACCTAGATACAGTAATGCCAAAAGAACAATAACTGCTTTCTGTTCATACCAAGCTATATTAAAGGCAATTGGTAACTTATTGATATCGTCCAGACCGAAAACTTCCTTAAGTTTTAGTGCTATAACTGCTAGTGAATAAGAGTCATTACACTGACCTGCATCAAGTACTCTTGGAATTCCGCCAATGTCACCTAAATTCAATTTGTTATAACGATATTTAGCACAACCCGCAGTAAGTATTATAGTATCCTTTGGAAGCTTTTCAGCAAATTCTGTATAATACTCTCTTGACTTCATTCTTCCATCGCACCCTGCCATAACAAAGAACTTCTTAATTGCACCAGATTTAACAGCTTCAACAACTTTGTCCGCAAGTGCAATCACCTGATTGTGAGCAAAGCCGCCTACAATGCTTCCCGTCTCAATTTCTTCTGGCGAAGGCAGTGTCTTAGCAAGTGCTATGATTTGTGAAAAGTCTTTTTTTCCATTTTCATCGGCTTCAATATGTGTGCAGCCAGGATAACCGGTAGCTCCAGTAGTAAAAATTCTGCCCCTTACTTCTTCGCTTCTAGGCGGAACAATACAGTTCGTTGTAAAAAGAATAGGGCCACGGAAGGATACGAATTCGTCAAGCTGTTTCCACCATGCGTTTCCGTAATTTCCTGCAAAGTTGTCATATTTCTTGAAAGCAGGGTAATAATGTGCAGGAAGCATCTCACTATGAGTATATACGTCAACGCCTGTGCCCTTAGTTTGATCAAGAAGCTGCTCAAGATCAGTTAAATCATGACCCGAAATAAGAATGGCAGGATTTTTTCTTACCCCGATATTTACCTCGGTAATCTCTGGATTTCCAAATCTCGTTGTATGTGCCTCATCCAACAAAGCCATTACCTTAACACCGTATTCTCCGGTCTTGAGTGTTAATGCAACAAGGTCATCAGCTGTAAGAGAATCGTCTAGTGTTGCCGCCAATGCTTCGTAAATAAAAGCATTAATATCTAAATCCTCTTTGCCAATATTCTTTGCGTGTTCGCCATAAGCCGCCATACCCTTAAGTCCATAAATAATCATTTCACGCAAGGAACGAATGTCTTCATTCTCTGTTGAAAGCACACCCACGGATGTTGCTTTTTCAATCATAGTTTCTCTTGAATCCACCGTGAATATTGATGCATCGTGGAAATCGTTTAGGTTAACAGAATTTCTTAGTTCATCTCTTAGCTTAATCATTTTACTGATTTGCGCCTCAATATGACCATCATCAAAGTTTGCGTTGGTAATAGTCATAAACAAGCTGCTTAGAACCTCATAATTAGTCTTATCAAAATTACTGATATCAACCTTTCCTTTTACAACAATATCTGAAATTCCTTTAAGCGTGTATATCAGAAGATCCTGAAGATTTGCGACTTCTTCATTTTTTCCACAAACACCTTTCACTGTACAACCTGTATTTTTCGCTGTTTCCTGACATTGATAACAAAACATACTCATTTTGATTCCTCCTAAATTAATATATTTTAAAATTAATATTACAAATAGATATACTGCCAAATTTTGCATAAGCAACAAAACCCATCAAATCTATTACTAACTTTAATTTTAATAACGAAGCTATTCTTATTTATTATTACTTTCTTATTCAACAGTTATAACAGACACAGGACAACCTTCTTTTGCTTCTAATGCTGAATTTTCTGCACTTGTTGGTATAGGATCAACATAAACTTCAGCCGGACCATCATCACCCATACGAAATACTTCTGGACATATAGACACACAGAGTCCACAAGAAATACAACCATCTCTATCAATTTCTGCTTTCATCTCATTCACTCCTTCATATTTTTATAAAATAATTGAATAACTTTATACACAGTACCATTATTCATCACTTTTTTCACAACATTTGTTCTGCTGTTTATATAAAGTATTTACATTTGGGTTTTTATCACCGAATTTCTCAATAATCTCATCTAATATTTTTTTTCGTTCCAAGCCTTCTTGCTCTCTTTTCTTTATCTGCTTGTATACACCAAAAACAGTAGAAGGACCTATTTCAGAGGAAAAATGACCTATTCCTTGATTCCATGCAAATAATGAAAATAACTCATCCAACTCTTTTACTGTAACACCCAAAGAATATGCTTTTATTAATTCCCTTGTAGCTTGTCTAAACCTAGAAGCGCCAATAGCGTTGCTCATGGACAAAAGCAATTTTGTTTTTAAATCAATTGCTGAATCTTCTTTTCCCCATATCAATTCCCAAAAATCAACTACCGTACCCGCAAGAATATCATCAATAGTTTTATAGTTTACAATTGCGGTTGGCTTAAATGGCATATCTGCTCCGCTTTCAAACGTAATTGTTTTTATTTCAGTCCTATAGAAATATGCTCTGTATTCATGATCAGAAACTTTTTCTGTTACAGATTCAAATCCTAAATCTTCTAGAGCCGAATATAGGGGCTTTGGCTCAAAGCTTTGAATTACACAAATTCCATTATCCAAATTTACCTGTTGTGCCTTATGTAAAATCATAGGCAAAAAATTACCAGTTAAATTCCTAACATCAATTACAGGAAAAGATGTTTTTTTATCTTCCCAACTTTTTTCCATAGTATCTCCTCCTTAATTTTGGGGAGCTGGTGCTTTTACAACAATAAGCTCCAATGTTTCGTGGTATAAATTTTTTACATTCATTTTCGTTTGAAATGGTATTTTTAATAAAGTCCCTGCCTCATACTCATGAATTTCCTGATCATTAAGTCCTATTGAAAGCTTTCCTCTAATAACTGTCATATAAACGTTTGAATTTGAGAAATGCTCAGGAAGCCCTTCATCTTTATTAAAAATCATGTGAAGATAATTTACATTTTCGTCAAATACAACTTTCTCAACAGCTTTTTCATTGCCTCTAGCCAGTTCAAATATTTGTTCAATCAATATTTAACACCTCCAACTCAATTATTGTTTCAATTTATTAGAAATTAATACTGCAAATTGATTTATGTTTATTATACTGTTAAACTTTGCAAACGTATGTTGCAAATGCAACGCAATTTATTATTTTTTTCTATAATGAATAGCTGATTTTGGACAAATTTTCTGACAGCTATTACATTGATAACAAAGTGCAGGATTTATTACTGCTTTCTTATCTTTACCAATAACAGATATGGCATCCATCGTACATACATTTTCACAAAGTCTACATCCTATACACAAATCTTTATTGACGCTTTTTGAAAATAACGTTAGTTTTCCAAATGTTCTTTGTAGAGCACCAAAAGGACAAATAAGATTATGAAATACCGATGGTTTATATCTGAGTGTGAAAAGCACCGATATAATAAGCCAGAATAGCATGATAGGTAGATTTATATGAAATAACTTTTTTGAAATAAGCATTGTTGCTACGCTAATTACTAAAGTTATCCATGAAAAATAGCCGTTTTTAAGCCACCTAGGCGCGCTTAATGTTTTTATTTTTAACTTTTTAGACAGCCATTGTGTAAGGATCATCAGTGTATTCATAGGGCATACATACCCACAGTAAATTCTTCCAAAAATTAATGCTAAAAACAAACTCACCACAAACAAAGCAAGCCACAGCATCACTTTCCCATTAGCTAATAAAAATAAAAACAAAGCAAAAAACAATATGCGGATAATATTGGTAATGTACTTCATGATGCATTCTCCTCCTCCAACTCAATTATTATTTCAATATATTTAGCAATTAATACTACAAATCGATTTATATTCATTATACTGTTAAACTTTGCAAAAGTATGTTGCAAATGCAACGTAACTTATTATTTTTTGCAATAATCAATATTCGCTTTATAAGTATGTGCTTAAAGATGAAGATAATTTTACATATGCTTTAATATTTTTATTTTTCGGTTATCAATGCTAATAATGCCGTCAAACTGCATTTTTTTTAATTCTCTAAAAAGCGAAGGGCGCTGTACTCCGAGATAATCGGCAAATTCCTTTTTGCTGAAAGGCAAATACACTGTTTGCGAATGTTGAACAATTGATTGTTGTAATAAATACTCATAAATATTCTGGCGAAGTGTTTTTCGTGAAAACATGGCAATTTTGTGATTTAGTCCAAGAGAATTTTGCGATAGAGATTTTACATATGACATTACAAAATCATAATTGTGAAGTAATGTTTCTACAGTTGTTTTTTCTATATGAATAAGCTTACATTCGGATGAACAATATATGCTAAGAGGATAGATATTATTGGAGGCAAACAACAGATTTGCACCAATAATACTATCTTTTTTAAATTCAAACATAATTGTTGACGAACCACTCTCAGTAAGAGAATAAGCTATAAGACTGCCCGTAACCACAATATCTAGAGAATTACATAGACAGCCTTGATTATATACAGTTTCACCTTTAAAATACCTTTTAATTTTGATTTGACCTTGAGAAACGAGTAATTCAGTATTAGCAACGGATTCCAAAATCGGAACACATTTTATAAAGTCAATATCGTTCATATTATGCCCCCTTTTTAATATTATATCAAAAAGAAACATTGGTGTCTATTGTCTCATATAAAAATCACTTATAATTGGATTATCAAATAACAAAGGGGGATTTAAAATGGATATATTCACCATAGCAATTTGGATAGGAACAATTATTTTTCTTATTTTTTCTTTAGCAAAAAACAAAGAAAAAACAAAAAACGCACTTAGAATGGCTTTTGGTATGGGTAAAAGTATGATTCTAAGTATATTGTCAATTATTTTACTAATAGGTCTTGTTTTGGCACTACTTCCACCTGAACAAATTGCAGGATATGTTGAGAATCAAAATGTTTTAATTGCTACCATCGTATCTGCACTGCTTGGGACAATTACTCTTATTCCTGCTTTTATTGCATTTCCTTTTGTTGGAACACTTATTGGTGCAGGTGTTGGGGTTGTCCCTTCTATTGCTTTTTTAACAACATTAACTATGGTTGGAGTTGTTACATTTCCACTTGAAAAAAAAGAATTTGGAATGAAATTTACAATTGTCAGAAATGGACTTAGCTTTGTATTTTCTATAGCTATAGCACTTGTTATGGGGGTAATAATATGATAAAGATTACAAAAATACTTAAAGAAAATTTATTTACAGCAATAATTATTATTGCATACGTATTAATATTTATTCTTAAACCTGAAACTGGTATGACTGCGGTAGGCAACAGTGGGTACTATTTAAAAGAAATGCTTATGATTATGCCGGTTATTTTCGTTTTGACAGCCTTGCTTGATGTATGGGTGCCAAAAGAAACAATAATGAAATATCTTGGTAAGCAATCAAATTTTAAAGGCACTATTCTATCATTCCTTCTTGGAGGAATATCTGCCGGACCTATTTATGCTGCTTTTCCAGTCTGTATTATGTTGCATAAAAAAGGAGCATCAATAAAAAATATTGTCATAATACTCAGTTCTTGGGCAGTTATTAAAATCCCTATGCTCTTAAATGAAGTTAAATTTCTAGGAATAAAATTCATGGTTGTTCGTTGGATTCTTACTGTTATTGCTATTGTTATTTTCTCATGGATAACTTCGAAAATTGTTAAAGATGAAGATATACCAAGCGAGTCCACACCTGAACAAAAAGGGGTAATAATAAATCGAAATGCTTGCATGGGTTGTTCCCTATGTGTAAAAAATTATCCAGAACTTTTTGAAATAAGTAATAAAAAAGCACAAGTTAAAAAATACGATTTCATTCTTGATGATACAAAACTTAATAAAGCAATTGATACTTGTCCTGTTAAAGCTATTAGCTTTTATAAAAGATAAACTGATAAAAATCTGCTAATCCAATCTAAAGTAAGAATTAAAGCTACGATTTCATATCGTAGGTTTAATTCTTATAAAAATATATTTTAACCTGAATTATTCATGATAATTCATCCAGCGATGCATTGCACCGCATAGTTACTGTATTTTAACCAAATATTACATTTCACTTATTTAGTGATAGAAAAAGAACCCAGGTTTTGTTAGAATTTAGGTG
>JAAYNZ010000045.1 GCA_012520595.1 Candidatus Epulonipiscium sp.
GATTGGCGTGAAGTTTCAACAAGTCCATAATAAAAGGAGGGGAAAAAATGAAAAAAATCAATTGGATGCCTGTAGGCAAAGTTGTTTCAATGGATCTAGGATCCTCCTGTACAAAAATAGTTGTGGGAAAGGAAAAGCAAGGAAAGGTTATGATCGAACAAGCCTTTACCATTCCGACTCCTTTGGAAACCTATCAAGATGGGAACATACTTCAAATGGATCCCTTGCTGAAAGTTCTTACACAGGATTTAGAAAAAACAAAGATAAAATCTGTCATTTGCACCTTGGAAAGTAGTATGATTATTTATCGAGATCTTTTCCTTCCCATTAGTAAACCAAAAGAGTTACAGCAAATGGTACAAATGGAAATTCAGCAAAATGTACCCGTTGATTTAACCCAATATGTGGTTCAAGGTCGAGTGTTAGAAAAGGTGCAAGAAGGATCGGATTCCAAGTATCGAGTATTAGCCGCCATGGTACCTAAAGAACTTTTAAAAAAACATACTCAGCTTTTCGATTTATTAAAACTCAAGCCCATTGCCATTGATCTTCATTCCAATGGGATCAGCAAAATATTTGAAAAGAGTAAAAAGATCAATGATAAAACGAAGATAGAGGAGAAAACCATTGCTGTGATTGACATTGGGTATTCTACCATTCACATTGTTATTTTAGAAAATGGTATTCTGAAATTTAATCGTTTGCTTTCCATGGGTAGTCAAGAAATGGATCTGAATATTGCCAATTCCTTTAATCTAACCTTAGGAGAAGCAGAAAAAAAGAAATTGGATTTACAACAATATCAAGGAGAGAAAGAATTTTCTTCTTCTTTCAATTGGCTTCAACAAAGCATGGAAGTAACTTTAGAACATTGGGTAAAAGAAATTGAAAAAATCTTTCGTTATTATACCAGCCGTTCTTTTACTCATGTGATTGATGCCATTTATTTACACGGTAAAGCAGCTTCCATGGAAAAGGTATCCTCCTATTTTCAAAATTTTTTAAACTTTCCTGTGGAAAAAATTCAAACCATGGATTGTATACAATGGGAGGATCCATCACAAGAAATACATCCGTATTTGAATGCCATTGCAGCATTGATACGTAAATAGGAGGACTTCAATGAAGGATTTTAATTTTCTTATTGATGAGGATTCAGTAAAGAAAAACCCAAAAGAAGGTCAGATTTTTTTATGGATTGGACTCGTAAGTATTTCCTTGGTTTTTATGAGCGGACTTTGGCTATATCGTTGGGGGCAGATAAAAAAAATACAAACAGCGATTGCAACCATTTCAGAAGAACTTACTGCTAATACGATGATTGAAAAAATTGAAAAAATTGAAAAACAAAAGCAAAGCATCCAAGAGCTAGAACAGCAATTACGTGGTATAAAGAATATAGGGGAACATTTGCAGCAGGAAGATTCGAATTTATTTCAATTATTTTATGAAATCGGCAATCAAGTTCCTCAAGGAATTTTTTTAGAGTCATTAGAAATGGATGCTCAAATCATTCGTCTTCAAGGTTGTGGCATCGAAGAAAAAAGGATTGCTCTTTTTAAACAACAACTAGAAGAAATAGAAAAAATTGAAAAAATCTATATTCCACAAGTATCAAAGCAAGACAATCAATATTCTTTTACTATGAATATACAGTGTAAGGGTGGGGAAATAAATGAAACTGAGTAATCGAGAAAAAATCGGATTATCTGTATTAGGGATCCTTCTAATAGGGTTTATGTATTATCGTTGGCTGTTTCTTCCTCAATCCAGCACACTAAAAAGCTTTGCCATGGAACTAAACAAACAAGAGGAAGAAAAAATACGGATTCAAACTATTTTAGCACAAGAACCAGAACTCCAAGAAAAATTTGAAATGGTAACCCAAAATATAAAAAAATATGATGCTCCTTTTTTTACAAAGATTCACCAACAAGATATCATTGTATTACTACAAGAGTTGGAGAATCCTTTTCCATTTGAGATTACAGAAATGTCTTTTTCAGAAATTAATGATATCTCTTGGATAAATGAAAATGAAGAAGAACACCTGGGGCAAGAACTCACCGTATTCCTTACTTATGATGGAACTTATGATGGAATCATGCACTTTTTAAAAAAAATCGAAGATTATCCTAAAAAGATTATAACCAATCAAATTCGTTTACAGCAATCATCCATTCCAGATCGATTAACGGGTACTATTACTTTGCGTTTTTTAGGGTTTTCGCAATGGAGAGAAGAAAAACCTTTATTTCAATGGGATCAGAATGTTACTTTGGTACAAAACAATTTGGCAGACCCTTGGATACAAAAAATAGAAAAACAAGAAAATACCAATCAAAATAGGGAAGAAGAAAATCAGTGGACTGGTTTGGATTGGGAAGAACCAATGGAAAAGGAAAACCCTGCAGTAGTAGAAGAATCTCTCCCCTCTATGGTAAAAAAAACAAGCATTTTTCATTTTCAACCAAAATCTGTGTTTTTTGTAGGAGAGCCAGAGGAAGTAGAAGGTACCAGACAGGCATTGGAAGACCATTTGCTGGTTGAATACCATTTTCTAAGAGATGTGGGATATCGTAAAATCAATATGGTTATCGAAGATTCCGTTGCTGTGATTCCTGTCCAACCATTATATGTTATTGTACCTGTCTATTCCTTTGCTAAGGAAATACATGGGATTGGAATGGTACTTAAAGATGCATTAGGCAAGGAAAAAAACCTAATTTTGACTTCTACTATCGATTGGGTTGGATGGAAGGAGTTTAAAGCAGAATTGCCTATTGATCTTACGTATCCTGTAACACTTTCAAGAATCTATATAGAAACCCCTACTACCTCTCCTTACGGAGCAAAGGGAAAATTGCTTTTTGATACCATTGACATCCTAGAAACGGATGAGGAATAGAAGAAGGAGGAAGACAACATGTATGAAATAGGAAAAAAAAGAGAGCTTTTATGGTTTCTTTGTTTCTTTGTTTTGACTCTTTTCCTTTTTATCCCAAGAACCATTTTTGCAGCAGGTTCTACAGAAGCAGATCAAGCTTTTCAGGAAGGTTATCGTTTTGGGAAAATAATGGGAGAGGTTAAAGGAGAACGGGCTGCATCTCAAAAAGAAAAGTTAGATTGGCGATCTGCTTTTACAGAAGACAAAGGGAACCTAAATAAAGATTTTGGTTTGGATCAATATAGTTTAACCTATAAAAATTACTTTCGCTATGGATTTGAAAAAGGATTTCAAGAGGGTTATACCCAAGCCTATACCCAATTTTCTACACAGAAAAAACTGACAGATGGAGAAATGGGAAACCAACATGGTGAAATTTTAGGGATGATTTTAGGAACCATCTATGGAAAAGAAGATTATGATAAAGGTTTAACCAATCTCTGGGAACGCCATCTTTTATCAGAAATGCAGATTCGAAAACGATATCAACTCAACAAAGATACAAAGCAATATATAGAAAGTTTTATAAAAGCCTTTATCAATGGTTATAAAGAAGGCTATGTAACAGCATATCGTGATACACATTTTCAAAATCATTTACAACCGATGCAACAAGCAGTGGAAGAAGGTCAAAATTTAGGTCAACAAGTGGGAAATTTTTTTGCTCACCGGGATTGGCAGCAATTAAAGGCTAATGATTGGGAAGCCAGCCTAAAAGAATTTGAAAAACAAGAGAGTATTGTCTATCGCTATCAATTATTTTTAGAGTCCAAAGAATATCAAATGGGTTTTATGGCTGGCTTTAGAGATGGATTTCGTGAAGCTTATATTCAAGCCTTTCAAGAACGGCGTGAAAGTTATGGGACGGAAAATATGAACTATTATTGGGTAGATCAAGCACCACAAAAAATGATCTTAGAAGAAAGTACTGTTTCTTTTCAAAAAGGACAACCGGTAACAGAAGTCAAAGAAGTCGCTTTCTTAGAAATACCCCAAGGGGCTTTTTATGAAAAAATCTATTTAGGATTTGGCAAAAACCCTAATCTCTTTCGCTATCGTTCTTTTCCCTTTACTCCTTCGAGTGATGTGATTTCTATCAATGTGATCCATTCTGCTCCTTTTATCGTCACGCATCAACCCCTTATTCTTTCCTTTCCGTGGCATGGTAATGAACGTGTTGGCATCTATGAACAAGTCAATGGTGAATGGCGGTATCTGTACAGTACCATCCAAAATCAACAAGTAATGACAGAACTTTCTTACAAGCACTATTCTGACGGAACTTATGTAATGATGGTGGATGATTCTTACCAAGAAATTAAAGACTTATATGGCCATTGGGCACAAAAAGAATTGTACACCTTTTTACGAAGAGGGTACATTCAAGGGGATCAACAAAGACTTTACTATCCTGATGCTCCCATGACCCGAGGAGACTTTTTAGCATTAATAAGTACCATACAAAAATGGCCTCTTTCCTCTAAGGTAGATCTTTCTACCACCTTTCATGATTACGGAACTTTTGATCAGTACAACGATATCATTACCTACGCTTTTACACAAGGATATGTTTCAGGATATAGTGATGGCACTTTTCGTCCTTACCAGCCTATGACTTACCAAGAAGTTGAATGGATTTTACAAAAAATATTAAAAAAATCTGATTTTACATGGGACACAATGGAGCAGCGATTGCTTAATAAAAAATTCATTCGATCTAAAAGTCGATGGGGGAAACAACAATTGATTCCCAAGTCAGAAATCATTTACTTGTTTTATTCTCTACAGGAAGAAAATATATTATCTTAATTTTTATAGGTATCTTGTGAAAAAGATACCTTTTTTTATGTTTTTTTACAGAATACAAAAAAACAAATAAAAATGTAAAATAAAAAAGGATTTTGTATAAAAAAGGAGAATATGTTATATGTAAGTTTTTATGATTGTAAGGGATAGGATAAAAGGGGCAGGCCATGAAAGAATACAATGAAATTTTAAATTGTGAGGTCGATTTACAGGCTGTTGAAAAAATAAGCTATCATTTTGCAAAGCTTCACCAAGTCATTCCCATTGGAATGGATCATAACATATTGTCTGTAGCTACAGCTGATCCTTTTAATATTGTAGCCATTGATAATCTAAGGCATATGACTGGGATGGAGATTGAAATCCTTTCTTTTTCAAAGAAACAAATTGACTATGCTATTGATTTGTATTATGAAAAACAACAAGTAGAGGAGGCAGCTCAACTATTTCAACAAAATAAAGAAAGTAATCATTCCTTCACTCTTCACGAGCAAATACAAAAGGATTATATTAGTGAGGCACCCATTGTAAAAATAGTGGATGGTATATTAAAACAAGGCTTTCGATTACAGGCCAGCGATATCCATATTGAACCTTTAAAAGAAAGGGTGCAAATTCGTTATCGCATCAATGGCATATTAAAAACAGTCATGACGTATGATATTCAACTTCTAAGTGCCATGACCACTCGTCTTAAAGTAATGGCAGGTTTAAACATAGCAGAACAAAGAAAGCCACAGGATGGGAAGATTATTCTCCCTATCCAAGAAATATTAAAAGAATTTCGAGTTTCTATTATCCCTACCATTCATGGTGAAAAAATTGTTTTGCGCTTAATGGAAAAAGACACCATTTATCAAGACATGCAAAAATTAGGATTTCTCACGAAAGATTTATCAACTTTACAGAATCTTCTTAAAGTACCAAATGGAATTCTTTTAGTAACAGGTCCAACAGGTTGTGGAAAGTCTACCACTTTATATGCAGCCCTTTGCCAGTTAAACAAAGAAGAAAATAATATTGTGACCATTGAAGATCCTGTAGAAGCAGATATTGAAGGTATTAATCAAATGCAGGTCAATCCAAAAGCCGGATTAGAATTTGTTTCCGCCCTGCGTTATGTCTTGCGACAAGATCCAGATATTATTATGGTAGGCGAAATTCGAGATAAAGAAACAGCCCAGTTATCTATTAAAGCTGCATTGACAGGTCATCTAGTATTAAGCACTCTTCATACCAATGATGCTGTTAGTACTGTTGTTCGATTGTTAGATATGGGAATGGATTCTTTTCTCATTGGTAGTACCTTATTAGGGGTCGTTTCTCAGCGACTGATTCGATGTCTTTGCCCAAGATGTAAAATAGAGTATATACCTTCAGAAGATGAAAAAGATTTTTTAGGACTTTCTCAAAAAGAAAAATCAATTTCTTTATTTCGATCCGCAGGATGCAGTTACTGTCGCTTTTCAGGGTATGAAGGCCGAAAAGGTATATATGAAGTATTGCCTATTTCTAGCTCCATTCGTCAAATGATTTATAAAAAACAACCTCCTCATAATATACAAAAGCAGGCTTTAGCAGAAGGTATGACAACCTTGTTTCAGCATGGAAGATCCTTAGTATTACAGGGTATAACTACAATGGATGAATTATTGCGTATTACCTACTCTTTAGATGAAAAAAGGGGATGTGAAAAGGATTAAAATGTTAAAACAATACTACTATCATGGGAAAAATAGTTTTGGAAAAACAATTAAAGGGAAAATGAAACATTATAGTAAGGACAATGTAATTACCTATTTGAAACAACAAGGAATCTGGATTTTTCACATCAAAGAACAACATCCTATTTTGGATCGTCTCGAAAATTTTTTCATTCCTAAAAAAATTCCTAAAAAAGAATTGCCTTTATTTTTTTCTCAGTTATCAACGATGCTAGCTATTGGGATTCCTCTTTTAGATGCGTTACATATTTTACAAAGCCAAGTAAAATCTTTGTCACTACAAAAAGCCATCCAAGACATTTATATTTTAGTACAACAAGGATATTCCTTATCCGTAGCGATGAAAATCCAAGGTCAAATTCCACTTTTTTCGATTTTAAGCATAGAAGTGGGAGAGAAAAGTGGAAATTTAGAATTGACATTACAAGAACTAGGGGATTATTATGAACAGTCTAATTTCATGTTACAACAAATCAAAACAGCCTTAACATATCCTTTATTTGTGTTGGTGACTACCTTTTTGGTTTTTATTGCTTTTATCTACTTTCTATTACCTATTTTAAATGACCTGCTGAGTACAATTCATGATTCTATTTCTCCTTTTACCCTTATATTGCTTCGCTTTTTAGAATTTATTAAAAAAACAAGTTGGATATGGATAATCGTATTCTTTTTATTGGCTCTTTTTTTATCCTTTTATAAAAAAACTTTTCGGGGAGCTAAAGTCTGGAATTATTTTTGTTTACATTTGCCTATGGTAAAAGAATGGACAACTCAACGGATGGTAATTCGTTTTTCAAAAACTTTAGGAGTGCTTCTGGGTAGTGGTATTCCTCTACTTCCTGCTTTGGAACAAACGGTTTCTGTTTTAGGAAATCCCTATATTCAACATTGTTTTATACAAAGCATACAAAATATTCGAGCTGGAAGTACCCTATCAGAAGAGATTCAAACTTATTCCTTTTTTCCTAAAAAATTTGTTCAGATGATTGTTTTAGGAGAACAAACAGGAGATTTAGAAGAAATGATGAAAAGAGCTTCAAAAATATATGAGAAGGAATTGAATTTACAATATAAGCAATGGATTGCTTTATTAGAACCCCTATTCATTTTATTTGTTGCCTTTTTTGTAGGTGGAATGCTTTTTTTCATCCTTCAACCCATGATGCAGATTTTAAACGGTATAGGGGAGGGGTTTTAATGCAAGAAGAGTTTGGTTTTTCTTTGGTGGAGCTTATCTTTGTTGTAATGATTATAGGCATTTTAAGTCTAATCGGGTTGCCGAATGCCATGAAATATATGCAAGAAACCTATAAAAAAGCAGATTTAGTAAATGGAACTCTCCTAGCTGAAAGTATGCTTCAAGCAGTAGCAGACGGACATAAGATAAAAGAAACACAAGAGGGATACCAAGAAGTGAATGCTTTAGGAGTGATTATCGATAGGAATCAGAACCCAGTTCCTCTTAACCTATATATTTCTACGATTCCTACTCCAAAACAAAAAGGATACACTCATTTTGTTTATCGGTATACTTCTAGCGGAGCTTTATTTATTTTCAAAGTTCATACGGATAACTCTATGGTTCAAGTGTATCCTATGACAACCTAGCAAGAGTGATAGATATACATCTTATAAAGTTGAATGATAGGCATGTAGATATCCATGCCTATCAATAAAATAAAATCTAAAAAGATAGGAAGATGGATATCATGAGAAAAAAGCAATATGTGATTCTCCATATTGAAAATGACTGGATTACAGGATTCTTAATGGAAGTAAAAAATAAAAAAACTGTTTTACTTCATTCTGAAAAATGGTCTATGGATAAACAAAGGAATGAATCTTTTGAAGAGCTTTCACCCAAGATACAAAATGGTTTACTTTCTTTTTTTACCCTTTTGTCTGATAAAAGGGCAAAGATCATTTTAACTTTTGCCCATGTTTCAATTTTGACTCGTGAAATGGAGTTTCCCAAATCATCGAAAAAAGAAATGAATAAGATGCTACAAATTTACCTACAAGAAGTTTTACCGAAAGAGATCCAGCATTATCTTATTCATTATAAAGAAATTTTGCCATTGAATCCTTCTTCATCTTCTCTAAGTAAATGGTTAATTACGGCTCTCCCTTATACATTAATAAAACCGTATCTTATTTTTATTGAACAACAGGGATTTAAAGTTGAGAAACTTGACTACATGGGATATGGTTTTCAAAGAGCTTTATTTGAGGATGGACAAATACAGCTACCGAATACTCCTTATATTGGTTTAATCGAAAAGCAAACCTATGGATTAAACATTTACCTTTATTATCAAAGAAACCTTTGCTTTAGCCGACATTATCATTATAATGTTTTAAATCAAGAACAATGGTTAGGACATATCGAATATTTTTTAGATTTTTTTAATCATCGGATTGCTCAAACTCCTTTGTCTCTTTTTGTTATATGCAATACGAAAGAGGAATGGAATATGTTTGAAAAACAATGGAAAATTAAAAAAAACGAATCCTTACATTCCTATCAAAGGCAAGATCAATTATCTTCAGTTGCCATATTACAAGCTTATAAATCGGATTTGGTTTGGTTTTTTTTACAAGAAAATTCAAAAAATCCTTCTTATGAAACCCTCCTTTTTTCTGCAAAAAAACCTAAAATATTCTTATTTTTTTTCTTCTTTCTTTTTCTTACGGGAGTCTCTATCATAGGAAATCAATTGCTAACTTATTTTGAAGAAAGTTTAGTTTCCACAATAATCGATTTTAATGTTCAAGAGAAAGAGTATGAGTATTTTGTTGCTCTAAATAATGCTTTGAGTAAGCAAACGCAAATGATGCAATACATACAATCCAAAAATACTTTTCAGTCTTTTTCTTTTGAACCTATTTCTTGGGTTTTAGAGCAAAAAGGAATTCGAATTAATACAGTTATTTATGGAAATCATCGTTGGGAAATAGAAGGGGAAAGCCTAGAATATGACGAAATTATTCTATTTATTTCTTCTTTAGAAAATCAAATGGAAGATTCCTCGGTTTTTTTACAAAATATTTGGAAAAAAGAACAAAATACTTTCGAGCATGTTTCATATCAGTTTAAACTATCTGTCATTCAAAAGAGGGGGATATAAAGTTTTATGAAAGAACAAAAAAACAAGATCTATAAAATAGCAAGTATTTCACTTTGTATCATCTGGTTATTTTTTTTCTTCCTCCCTCTCAATTTTCAAAATGTACAAGCTTACAAAAGAATAATAGGAAATACAAAAAAGATCAAACAATGGGAAGAGCAAGGGATTAAAAAAGGACACAATATCATGGATCAAATAGAAGAATTAAAATCTTCATATTTAGAGATAAAAAACAAACTTCCTTCATCCCTTTCTCAAGAAAATATCTTAAGAGTGGCTAAACAATTAGAAACAAAAACAAAGGTTGTATTCACATCCATCTATTTTCATGAAGTAGAATCATTATCCATACAAGAAGGAGGTATGATTAAAAGTCAAAAAGTAGATTTGTCTTTTGTGGCGACACAAGAACAACTACAAAGGCTAATTAATGAAATGCAATGCATGGAACGGGAAATAAGTATGGAGTACTTTTACTTTCAACAGGAACAAGAGGCAACTATGACGGGACATTTTATTTTAATTTTTTATGGACTTGAAGATGAAATACGGAAGGAGGTCAATGATGATGAGACAAGAACTCCTTTGCAATAAAAAAACAATAGAAAAAGGCTTTATTCTAGTAGAAGTGGCAGTAGGATTGGGAATTGGATTAGGAATTATTTTATTTTTACACACTCTTTTACTTAAGATTACTCAAATAAATCAAGAAACTAAATACAAAATGCAGGCTCATTATATAGCACAACAATATATGGAACAAGTAGTTGCTTATTCAAAGCTATATGAAGTCGGAACCCATAGGATAGATCTGGAAGAAAGTTGGGAAGTGACGATTGTCATCGAGCCAGTACAACAGAATACTTCCATAGGGACCTATAACGTAGGATTGACCGTTTCTTTGGACAAAAAAGCATATATGTCTTTAGTCACGATAGTATTAAAGGAATAATTAATTTACAAAGAATCAAAAGGATGAAGGAAAAATGATTAAAAAACAACAAAATCATGAAGAAGGTAGCATCTTAATTTGGATTACCATCTGGTCTTCCATTACGATTCTTATAGGTATTACTTTAGTAACTTTAGGCATAGGACATTATCAACAAAAAACTACACATCAGCAAGCTAAAATTGCTCTTTATATTGGCGAAGGAGCATTTGCTTATGCTTATAGCCAATTATCAGATGTTTTAGTTCATGCCATTAATAAGGGATATGAAGAAGCTTACAAAGAGGCAATAATTATTTTAGAGGAAGAAAAGGAGAGGCGAAATAAGGGGATTGCATTCCAAACACAAATACTTGACGATAATGAAAGCTGGAATATGAACATTTTAGACTCTAGTATCCAAAGAAGCTTTCACTTGGGATGTAGTTCTTACCTTTCCCAATGGATACAGGATCAAGTAAAAAGAGATGATACATTATTTTTGTCAAAAAATGAATTCTGGGATTCCTATGTAGATGATTTTATCATTCAATCTAAAACTAAAAATGTTCAATTTTCATCCAATGAAGTGAAAAAAACTTGTAGCTTTACGATAGAGTCAAGTATCTATGTAAGTGAAACCAAAAGAAAGTTGGAAGCTTATTATTTAATAGAAAGTCCTAATAGGGAAATACCCTATACAGTAGAGTGGCACCTTATTTCTACAGAAGAAGGAGAACGATATGATTTTCATTTTAATCTTATGCAAGACTTAGAAACTTTCACTCCTTATTCTCAATGGATAACAATGAAAGTAGGGATAAAAAATGAATAATAAAAAAGCATCCCAAGGAATGACTTTAATTGAAGTGCTCATTGTTATGGCTATTATTGGTATTATCAGTGGTTTGACACTTCCTAACCAATTATTTTATCAAAAGTATCGATTGAAAATCTATGCAAAACAATTGTGTAATGATCTGCGATATGTTCGTTATTGGAATATAAATTATGAAGAACCTTGCTCTCTTTCTCTTACACCAAGCTATTATCGAATTTCTAAAAAAAATAGACATTATAAAAAAGTTTCTTTACCTGCTTATTATGAATTGTGGTATGACCAAAAAAAAGCAACGATTCAATTTACGGTAGATGGAGCTCCTAAAACAGGTGGACTAAGCATTACCATGGTGGATACGAAAATAAAACAATCCATGGTTATCACAATTATTCCTGCTAGTGGAAAGGTGTCGTTGAAAGATGAATTTAAGAAAACACCATGAAGGTCTTTCTTTACTTGAAGTAGTGATTGGCTGGATGCTTTTATCCTTTCTTTTCCTGTTTTTTGGAACGATTTTTTTTCGGTACATCAAAGAGTTTCAAAAATTAGAAGATGATATAGAAATACAATATCAGGTAGAAGAAGCTTTAGATCGATGGACCCATTTGACTTATGAAATGCAAAAAATTACTCGAATTGAAAATGAGAAAAAGGAGAATATTTTATATAAAACAGGGACTTATCAAGTAAAAAAAATTATTTTTGATCAAAATCTTATTTTTGAACATCATCCTGAATCAAATCGTTTTTTTTATGGACACAAGCTTTCATATGGGAACATATTATGTGCTGAGCATATTGAATCAATATTGATCACTCCTTTACCTAAAGAAAGCACATTTGCTCAGTGTAAAGGAATAAAAATCAGCATTCAAGGAAAGAAAAATAAAGCTTCTATTTGGATTGATACCGAATTTTATTTTCGTTTACTAGAGGAATGAGTTGTCAAACCCTTGTAACCTTGATATAATTTTATTTTAGGATATATAAAATACCCTAGATCAATATGTGACTGTATGACGGCTCCACCACACATAGAAGAAAGACAAGTGAGGTGTTTTATGCTGAAAAGATTTTTTCCAGATTTATACGTAGATTCGATTTATGATATTCCCTATGATATGTTGCAAAAAAAGCAGATAAAGGGATTAATCTTTGATATTGATAATACTTTGGTTCCTTTTGATGTGAAGATGGGAGATGAAAAATTAACTTTTCATTTCCAAAGATTAGCAGATGCAGGTTTTGTCATCTGTTTAGTCTCTAATAATTCAAAAGAGCGAGTACACATTTTTAATCAAAATTTAGGAGTAGAAGCCATCCATAAAGCTAAAAAACCTTTGACTAAAAATTTTAAAAAGGCCATGAAAATAATGGGTACCACTCCAATAACAACAGCTATTATAGGAGATCAGGTTTTTACTGATGTATGGGGTGGCAATCGAATTGGAATCATGTCTATTTTAGTTCGACCTGTTGTTGAGCGTGATGAATGGATTACTAAAATAAAACGAGGATTAGAGAAAAAGATATTAAAGATTTATTTGCAAAAATCTACAAAGGAGAAAAAAAATGAGTAAACAAATTACGGGGGCAACCTCGATTTTTGGAGTACTTGGATACCCCATCCAACATTCTTTATCCCCACTAATTCATAATCAACTAGCTTCTGAACTTAACCATGATCTGGTTTATGTTCCTTTTCCTGTATCCCCAGAGACATTAGAAAAAGCCATTGAGGGAGCTTGGGCTTTAGAAATTCAAGGGTTGAATGTTACAATCCCACATAAAGAAAGTGTTATTCCTTACCTAGTTCATGTAGATTCCTTTGCTATGAAGATGGGAGCAGTCAATACATTAAAAAGAACAGCCCAGGGATATGAAGGTTATAACACAGATGGAATGGGATTGTTACAATCTCTTACAAAGCATAGGATTACGCTTAAAGGAAAAACTATGATGATTTTAGGATCAGGAGGAGCAGCACGAGCAGCTGCTATCATGGGAGCTAGTCAAGGAGTGAGACAGATTTGGATTGTCAATCGTACCATAGAACATGCAGAAAAACTATTAAAAGATGTAAAACAATTTTATTCGATAGAAGTAGAAGTATGCTCTTGGGATCAACTAAAAAACATTGAAAATATGCCATCCATAGATCTTTGTATTCAAACTACTCCTATTGGTATGTATCCTTATGCTCAAATGACTCCTATTGATGATCCAAACTTTTTTTCACATATTCAAACGGCAGTTGATCTGATTTATAATCCGTTAGAAACTCAATTTCTATCCTTGGCTAAACAAGCAGGATGCAACATTATTAATGGATTAGAAATGCTTGTATTTCAAGGGATTAAAGCTTATGAATTATGGAAAGAATGCACAATTTCTCTTGACTTACAAGAAAAAGTTTTAAAAAACATGGAGCAATATTTTATATCAAAGGATGAGATGCCTAGATGAAAAAATCAAATATTGTGTTAATTGGGTTTATGGGCTCTGGAAAAACTACTATTGGAAAAGCCCTTGCAGCTTTTTTAAACTATACCTTTATTGATACAGATGAACAAATTGAATGTCAAGAAAAACGGTCGATCACTGAAATTTTTAAAACTTCTGGTGAAAAATATTTTCGAAAAATAGAAAGTAAAATGATTAAAGAGATCGCCCAAGGCCAAAAACAAATCATCGCCACAGGCGGTGGAATCATCAAGAAAAGAGAAAATATCCATTTTTTACAAACCACAGGTTTTTTAGTTTATTTGGACGCTTCCATAGAACAAATTTATCAAAATTTAAAAAATGATGAAACACGTCCTTTGCTACAAGGTAGGAATAAAAAGGACACAATTAGGGAAATGTTAGAAGAAAGGAAACCTTTTTATGTTCAAGCTGCGGACTTAATTCTTCCTGTAGATAAACGCTCTATCCATGACATTACAAAAGATCTCTATCTTCAAATAAAGGAAGTGATAGAATGAAAGAAGTATGGGTGTTACATGGACCTAATTTAAATTTTTTAGGAATTAGAGAGCCCTCTATTTATGGACGACAAGATTTGCAGTCCATTAACGAAAAGGTTCAAGCAGAAGGAGCCAAAAATCATATAAACATCCAATGTTATCAATCCAATCACGAAGGAGATTTAATTGATAAATTGCAGGAAGCGTATCAAAAAAACATTGATGGTATTATTATAAATCCAGGTGCATTTACACATTATAGTTATGCCATTCGGGATGCCATTGCCTCTATATCCATTCCTGTAATCGAAGTACATTTATCTAATATTTATCAACGCGAAAGCTTTCGGCACACATCTGTCACTGCTCCTGTTTGTATTGGCCAAATTTGTGGTTTTGGTCCTATAGGGTATTTATTAGCATTAGAAGCATTAAAAAATAAGATATAAAATGATAGTCTAAAAAGAAAGAAGGAATTATTTTGAACTTACGAATTCAACAATTACATGAAAAAATGAAGGAACAAAAAGTAGAGGCTGTTTTGATACAACATCTTGCAAACAGAAGATACCTAAGTTTGTTTACCGGAAGTTCAGCCTATTTATATATTTCCCACAAACAACAAGTATTGCTCACAGATTTTCGATATTTAGAACAAGCAGCAGCTCAATCTCCTAATTATCAAATTATTGATTATACAAAAAAAGGACTATATGAAACATTAAATATTTTATTAGAGGCTGATCAAATTAGTTCTTTAGGGTTTGAATCAGAAGGAATTACATATGATCAATATGAGCAATATGCAAACAAATTACATGTGGAGAAGCTAGTTCCTATTCGGAATTGGATTGAATCCATTCGGATGATTAAATCAAAAGAAGAAATACAATCCATTCAACAAGCGGCTTCTATTGCTGACCAAGCTTTTAGTCATATTTTAACTTTCATAAAAGAAGGTGTTACGGAAAAAGACATCGCTTTAGAATTAGAATTTTTTATGAAAAAGCAAGGGGCAGAAAATCTTTCTTTTGATACCATTGTTGCTTCAGGTATTCGTTCCTCCCTTCCCCATGGAGCTCCTACTAATAAAAAAATTGAAGAAGGAGACTTTATAACCATGGATTTTGGATGTATATATCAAGGATATTGTTCAGATATGACAAGAACCATCGTTTTAGGGAAAGCCAATGAAAAACAAAAAGAAATTTATAACATTGTATTAGCAGCTCAAGAAAAGGCCCTAGAGAATCTTGGCCCTAAAAAAACTGGAAAGGCTATTGATAAAATTGCCAGAGATATTATTAGTGAAAAAGGATATGGTGACTATTTTGGCCATGGTTTAGGACATAGTGTAGGTTTAGAAATACATGAATCTCCTCGGTTATCGGTTTCAGGTGAAGAAATGCTTCAACCGGGTATGGTTGTTACAGTAGAACCTGGAATTTATATTCCACATTTTGGCGGGGTTCGTATCGAAGATTTAGTAGTCATTACAGAAGACGGTATTTATAATTTAGCAACTTCACCAAAAGATCTTATTGAACTCTAAAGAACTACTCGAAACATATTGAAAAAAATTTTTTTTTGGTTTACACTATACAAGAAACTTTTTGAAGGAGGAAAAAAAATGATATCAGCAGGAGAATTTAGAAATGGAGTAACCATTGAATATGAGGGTGAAATATATACTGTTATTGAGTTCCAACATGTGAAGCCTGGAAAAGGTGCAGCTTTTGTAAGAACCAAATTAAGAAATCTAAAAACAGGTACAACCATAGAAAAAACATTTCGTCCTACAGAAAAAATGCCCAAAGCTCATATTGAAAGAAAAGATATGCAATATTTGTATTCTGATGGAGAATTATTCCACTTTATGGATGTGGAAACTTATGATCAAATTGCCCTGAATAAAGAACAACTAGGAGATTCACTAACTTTTGTGAAAGAAAATGACATGGTAAAAATCTTATCTCACAAAGGAATTGTTTTTGGTATAGAACCTCCTCTTTTTGTAGAATTAGAGATTATAGAAACAGAACCAGGTTTTAAGGGAGATACAGCAACAGGAGCAACAAAACCAGCAACAGTAGAAACAGGAGCTATTGTGCAAGTCCCTTTATTCATTGAGATTGGTGAAAAAATTAAAATTGATACTCGTACTGGTGAATATTTAAGTAGAGTTTAGACTATACTAGGAAATAGATCAATAAAAAGGAGGGATTGCCATGTCTCTTGTAAATGAGCAAGTGGCATATTTAAAAGGGCTCGTCGATGGCTTAGAAATCGATACAAAAACAAAAGAGGGTAAAGTATTAACAGCAATTGTAGAAGTATTAGAGGATATGGCATTGGTTATTTCAGACTTAGAAGAATTTGCAGATGAATGGTTTAATGTGGATTTCAATCAACATGAAATGGATTCCTATTATTGTCCTAATTGCGGTGCACCCCTGGATTTAGAAGAAGAAATGATCGAACAAGAACACCAACTCATTTGCCCTAAATGTGGTGATCCCATTCATATAGCCATCGATTGTGATTGTTGTGATCATGATCATTCCTAATCATTTATAATTATTCTAAACTGTGTATTGATTTTCAATACACAGTTTTTTTGTCTTCAAAAAACTTGTTCTACTTTAGGACAGCCTTTCATACATATGAGATAAAAGGAGGGAATAGGATGGAAATAAAAAAACATTTATTACAAGTGTGTAGTCCTACTTTAAAAAAGATTCTTACACAAATCTCACCTCAACAATTTGAAGAAATAGAAGAAATACGCATACGTTCTTATAAACCTCTTTTAATCAAACATAGGAAAGGGGAAGATTTTTTAACAGCTCGAGGAAAATGGACAAAATTCCCTGAAGAAGGATACTCATGTGTAATGGAAGATATTACTCTAACATTAGAATTAATGAGCGACTACTCCTTGTATGCTTTTGAAGAAGAAATAAAAAATGGATATATTACTCTTTTAGGCGGTCATCGAGTGGGTTTAACAGGAAAAGTCATTGTAGAAAAAGGACAAGTTAAAGCTTTACGATATATTAGCGGATTAAATATTCGTATTTCTCATGAAAAAATAGGTTGTGCTGATTCCATTATACCTTATTTACTTTGTGAAACCTCCATTTATCATACACTCATTGTATCGCCTCCAGGATGTGGGAAAACCACATTATTACGGGATATTATACGTCAAATTAGCAATGGGATTTCCAGCCGTTGTTCAGGATTAACCGTAGGGGTGGTAGATGAGAGATCTGAAATTGCAGGATGTTACCAAGGGATCCCTCAAAAAGATATAGGTATTCGTACGGATGTTTTAGATGGTTGCCCTAAAGTAGAAGGAATGATGATGCTTTTACGTTCCATGGCACCTCAAGTTATTGCAGTAGATGAAATTGGACATGAAAAAGACATCTATGCTATTGAAAATGTATTAAATGCTGGATGCAAAATCATTTGTACTGTACATGGAAACTCTATTGAAGATTTACAACAAAAGCCTGTATTATCAACATTATTGAAGAAAAATATTTTTGAAAGAATTATATTTTTAAGTCATCGACAAGGACCAGGAACGTTAGAAAAAATTATTGATGGTACTGATTTAGAAAGGAAAAGGATATGTTAAAAGTTGTAGGGATTTTACTCATCATCCTAGCATCGACCCTAATAGGAACTTATTTTGTAAAACGACATCTATATTATCTTGAAGATTTGCAAGCTTTATTGAAAGGATTAACCATGTTAGAGAGTGAAATTCATTATGCTAAGTCTCCTCTTCCAATAGCATTGGAACAAATTGGAATTCGTTTAGAAACCAATGTACGACTTTTTTTCATTGAAACAGCTCAGGAACTACAAAAAAAAAGTGGAAAAAGCATTTTTATCATTTGGAAAGAAACCATTGAAAAAAACATGCCTTATACCTACCTTACTAAAGAAGAACAAAAATTATTAGATTCTTTTGGTAAAACATTAGGGTACTTAGATCGTGAAATGCAAATAAAAAACATTGCATTAATTAAGTCTTCTTTGAATGAACAAATTCAGCAGGCATTTTCATATAAAAATCAACAAGCTACATTATATCAGAGATTAGGGATTTTAGGAGGACTTTTATTAATTATCATCTTACTATAATGTAAAAAGGAGTGAATTTTTTTGGATATTCAAATTGTATTTAAAATTGCAGCAGTAGGTATTTTAGTTTCTGTCTTAAATCAAGTATTAATACGTTCAGGTAGGGAAGAACAAGCCATGATGACTACATTAGCTGGCTTGGTTGTAGTTTTATTTTGGGTCATTCAATATATTAGTGACTTATTTCAAATGGTCCAAACTTTATTTCAATTATAAGAAAAAAGAAAAGGAGCCATCGTACAATGGATATGATGCAAATTGTTGTATTAGGATTGGTTGCTACCATATTGAGTTTAATATTAAAAAAACAAAATCCAGAATTTAGCCTTTATATTAGTATTGTAACGGGCGTGTTAATTTTCTTTATGACATTAAACAAACTTTCTGTTGTATTAGAGATGATTAAAAAGATTGCTCAGGAAGTAGAAGTTAACACTATTTATATTCAGATCATTTTTAAAATCATCGGTATTTCATACCTTGCTGAGTTTGGTTCCCAACTCTGTAACGATGCAGGTGAAAGTGCCATTAGTTCTAAGATTGAGTTTGCGGGAAAAGTTCTTATTATGGTTGTATCTGCACCCATATTAATGACGTTAATGGATCTTATTACAAAACTATTAGCATAGAGGTGTAACATGAAAAAGAAATGGATAGTTCTATTTATCGTTCTGTTTATACTAAAACTAAATATGTGTTTATTTGCTGAAGAAATGGACGGTCTTTTACAAAACCAAATAAATGATTTGGATTTTCAAGAAATGGAGGAATTAATGATTCGTTTAAAACAACAATCTTATGCTAGTTCTTTACAAGATTTTGATTTTAAAGAAACAGTAAAACAAGCTGCTTTAGGACAACTTCCCCTTTCAACATCTCATGTATTAAAAAAAATCATGACTCTTTTATTTAAAGAATTTTATTATCAAAGAAACCTTATGGGAAAATTAATTATGCTTAGTATTGTCTGTGCTATTATGAAAATTTTCACAGAGTCTTTTCACAATAAAGGAGTAGCAGAAATGGGTTTTTATGCAGTGTATACTGTTTTAATAATTCTTTTGTTTCAGTCTTTTGAAGTAGCCATTATCTTAGTCAGAGAAACAGTAGAAATGTTAGTTTTAATTATGCAGGCATTAGTTCCTACAGTAATGAGTTTTATGTTGTTATCAGGACAAGTTTCTTCTGTTTCTGTTTTTCATCCCATGATTCTTGTATCTGTTCAAACCATTGGCATAGTCATTAAAACAGTTTTTATTCCAGGAATCTTTTTTGTTACCATACTAGCTATTATAAATCAGATATCAGAAAAACAAGTGTTAAAGCAATGGATTCAGTTATTACGCCAATGTATACAATGGGGATTAAAAACTATTACAGGCATCTTTATTGCAGTACTAGGATTACATAGTATAACCGTTCCATTGCTTGATAATTTTTTACATAAAACAACCCAATATGCTCTTCGCAGTGTACCTGTTGTAGGTAATGCATTAACAGGAGCGGTTGATACGGTTTTAAATTGTTCTTTACTAATCAAACAAGCAGTAGGAGTAGGAGGTATTTTATTACTCGGACTTTTTTGCATAACACCAATTTTAAAACTGGTTACTTTTATTCTGTTATATAAATTTACTGCTGCACTTATCCAACCCTTTGGAGAAGAAAGAATTGTCCGTTGTATTACTTGTATAGGAGAGGGATATCAATTGTTATTAGGTTGTTTATGCATGATTGTAATTTTGTTTATTGTTAATATTACCATGATGATTGGTATGACAAATTTAGGAACAATGCTTCGATAACAAAGGGGAGGTCAATATGATCCTTTTTATAAAGAAATGGATATTAAATATTAGCTTATTTCTTCTCCTTGCTTCCTTTATAGAACTAATTTTACCAAAATCACATTTTCAAAAATATATAAAACTCTTAATGGGTTTTATACTTATTACTTTACTATTGCAACCGGTACAAGCTTGGTTGACTTCAAGTGATCCATTTAGTATGCCTATTTTAGATAAAAAATTAGATATTGATAAAAAAGCAATGATAAAAAATCCTATTGAATACGAAGAAAAGCAGCATCAATGGATTATGGAAACATACCAACAAAACCTAAAACAACAAATATACCAACTTTTTGAAAAAGAAAAAGAGTTTAGAATCACTCATCTCCAACTTCAGACTGTTGATGATAGAAAAGATCCTGAATTTGGGAATTTACGTGAAATACAAATGGAAATTCAGCTAAAACCCACTAATTCAAAAGATGTTTCAAAAAAAATATCCATAGAAAAAATCAAAATTTCTTCCAAAGCTAAGAAAGAAATAGGAGAATTAAAAGAGGAAGAAGAAATTTTTTTAGAAAAAAACATAAAAAGTACATTAGTAAACTTCTATAATATGTCACAAGATAATATATATATTACTGTACAAAAGAAATAGGAGTGTGATCAGATGAACTGGTTTGATAAATTATTTAAAAAAACTGAAAAAGGAGATCATAAAAAACTAACTGATCTAATATTAATATTAGGACTAGGAATTCTTTTACTTTTTATTTCCAATAACTTTTTTCGTCCTAGTTTTTCAAATCATTTAAACAATGTTCAACAAACAACAACTCCCATAACAGAAGAAAAACTTCAAAACCAAGAAAGCTTTGAGATACAACTAGAAAAGAAGCTAATACAAAGTTTAAGTAAAATTGAAGGAGTTGGAAAAGTTGATGTAATGATTACATTAGAAGCTGGCAAAGAGATCGTTCTTAACAAAGATACTCCTTTTACAGAATCAACAACAAGAGAAGAAGATGGGGAAGGAGGGAGCAGAAATATTTCCAATCGTGATGTGGAAGAAAAGACTATTATGAAAAATGTAGGCAATGGTAGTACAGAACCAATTATTATGATGGAAAGAGAACCAATTATAAAAGGAATTATTATTATTGCAGAAGGAGGCAATGATCCTTACATAAAAAGCCAATTAATGAAAGCCGGAGAAGTACTACTAGGAATTCCAAGTCATAAAGTTCAGATTTTTAAAATGAAATAAAAGTAGGGAGGAAATAGAATGCATGTTTTTAAAAGAAATCAAATTATTGTTACCGCATTGGTTATCATGATTGCCATTGCAGCTTATTTAAATTATATGGATCGAAAACCTTCAGAAGGAGACTGGGTTTTTCAAAATAATGAAACATCCATGGTTCATCATCTTGTTCCTAATGAAGAAGAGGACTTCTTTAAAGAAAGTTCAGTAACAACAGAAATTAATGAAACAGAAATCGATATTGTTGAAGGAGAAGAAGCAAATAAAGAAATGGTTCAAGATGTGGCCCCGAATGAAACAGAAATAGAAGTGAGTTCACAAGATATAAAAACAACAGAACCTGGAGCTGCTATATTTGTCAATAGTCATTCTACAAGTACCCCTTA
>JAAYNZ010000046.1 GCA_012520595.1 Candidatus Epulonipiscium sp.
GGCGTACTGGTTTCGACGGGGATCAGAGAAGCTAGAGAAGCCATTCGCAGACTCCGGTGCTGCGTCATCAAACTGGAATTTAAAGATAAACGCTGAAGATAATTTAGCATTTGCTGCTTAATTAAAGTAGCTGTCTGACCTTAGATTCCCGCGACTAAGAATCAGACACCGACTAGCGGGGCACTTTGTCTCTTAAGCTTTGCGGAGATAAAAGACCTTATGAAGCTACCGAGTCTTAAAGCTTGTCACTAAGCGTTGAGATGAGGGAATGATAAAGTAGTGACTGTAATGGGAGAAACTCTAGTGGACGGATTTTCGGACAGGGGTTCGATTCCCCTCGCCTCCATCATAAAAGAACTTAAATATTGATACAATAGAAACTCCTTGATTTCAAGGGGTTTTGTTGTTTTTGGAGATAAATTTAAGATGAATTTTCTATATTTGCACACCCTAATGCTAAATTATGCACACGGGTGTGCATTTTTTTATTGGGTGGGTGCACTTTTTAGCGATAAGGGGATTAGGGTAATATGTACAAGATATGAACAATATAAAGGGAATGAACTATTATAAAAGTCTTACACAGTTGATTTTTTGACAAAAAAGAAAAAGATTAATGAAGGGGAAACTCCACAGTATTATGTAGAGAATAGCCATCCATCTATTATTGAACCAGAAACCTTTGACCTAGTGTAACTTGAGATGGAAAAACGAAAGGAAGCTAAAGGCTATAAGACAGGAGGAAATTGCTTTTCTGGAAAAATAGTCTATGGGGAGTGTGGAAGTTTTTATGGAAGTAAAGTTTGTCACTCGAATAGTAAATACAGAAGAACCATATGGCAATGTAATCACAAGTTTAAGAATGAAAAGAAATGCAAAACTCTACACATCTATGAAGACCAGATTAAAGAGAAATTTATCAAAGCTCTTAATAGCTTAATAGAAAATAAAGAAGAAATAATAAGGGGCTATGAAGTTATAATGGAAGAACTTCTAGATAAAACAAAGCTTGAAAAGAAGGTAGCTACTATTCAAAATGAGATGGTAGTTGTGTAAAATGATATATACATTCCATTTCAAGGATGAAACTAAAATTAAACAGGAAATAATATAAAAAATCAGAACCCACGAATGCAGAAAAATGTTGGCCTTAGCAAAGGCTTTGAAAAAATATAAAGAAGAGATGTAGATTTAAATATACGGTAGATTAATTAGCTACCGTATATTTTTCTATTATGGTAAAATATTAGTAAATGATTAAATTTAAGGATGATATTATGGATAAAAAAATTAATGAATTTATATCTCAATATAAAAATAAGAATAAAAAAAGATTTGACATAAATACATTAGAAAATTTTATAAAAGATAGTTATAGAGGACAGAGTAGGTATTTGTCCAATGGTGGCTATGAAAGATTTTATAATGAAATTATTAAATTAAAAAATAAAGACAAAATAAAAGAAATAAAATCTTCTAATTATAATGGATTAAATCCTCCATTAAAAAACAGATGGGAAATTGTATTTAAAGAAGAAAAAGCTAATTGGGATAGTTCTAAAATTCTTCAGTATTCTGATTGTTTAGATTTCGGTTATTATGTAAACAATCTCTCATATCAAACAGAATTAGAATGGGAATATATTGAAAATATTTATGAGTTTTTAAAGTCTAAGGATAGTAGAGAATGGGCTAGTGTAGAAGAAAGGTCTTTGGAACTTTTTTATGATGAGAAGTTCCTTATAAATAGAAAAGATGGATTAAAAGGCAAATATGGTATATTAAATAGATTAAAATTAGATTATAATGATTTAAAAATGAAGAAATATGGGGAAATGTTTATTTATTGGAATAGAGGAGTTAAAGAACCTAAAAATATAATTATTTTAGAAAATCATTCTACATTTTTTTCATATAAAAGAATTGCTGAAGAAGGTAGGAGTATATTAGGAAATAGTGCAGATATTCTTATTTATGGTGAAGGGAAAAAGATAGAAAATAGTTTTTCTTTTATAGAAGAGATTGCAAACATAGAAAATATTCAAGTGCTTTATTTTGGCGATATAGATTCTGAAGGCTTTGGTATTTATTATAGGCTAAAGGAGAGGTATTCTAATATAGATATTAGAATACAGAAAAATGCCTATATTAACTTACTTTCTATTTGTAATAGAGATTATCCCTTGGGAAATCAAGAGAAAAGACCTATTCATTTAAGTTTTTTCATAGAGGAAATGGGAGATAAACTAGATAAGAAAAATTTAGAAAAGCTTCAGTACGTGTGGGATAGAAATTTAAGAATTCCACAGGAACTTATAAATTATGAATATTTATTAAGGGTGATATAGTGGTTATAGAAAAAGGATTTTTTAATCGGATGAAAAAAATTCAAACTATTCGAATGTTAGGTACAGGAATGGATTTGGGGGAATTAAATGAATATGCACATGAGATATGTTTTTTGCTTATACAAAATATTTTCAGTAGGGAACTTAGGGAAAATCCCAATAGGACTAGAAGGGATATGCTTTTAATTACTGAAAAAATCCTTATGGATATGAGTTTACCAGCCGATGATGAAATTATAGAAA
>JAAYNZ010000047.1 GCA_012520595.1 Candidatus Epulonipiscium sp.
AATAGTACATTTAGCCATGGCTTGCACCTCCTTTAAAGTAGCTTTTACCCTAAGTATATAACGTAAATATTCTAACAGAATTATACTCATATTGCAAGAGTAATATATAAATAATCATCTTTCCTAAATTATAGTTTTTAAAATAGTAAAAAAATGATATAATAATTAATAGGAATAGTATCACAATTAAACTACCATAAGAATGAAAAAAATTTTGATTGGACATTCTTATTAAAGTATATTATATTTAGGATATAGGAGGGTTTAATATGACTGGAAAACTAACAAATGAATTAGGAACCATTTTGATAGAAAATGAAGTCATTGCACGTATTGCAGGTTTAGCCGCAGTTGAATGTTATGGTGTTGTAGGAATGGCAGCTAAAAATATGACAGATGGCTTAGTTCAATTATTAAAAAGAGAAAGTTTAACCAAAGGAATTAAAGTTTTTATGGTAGAAAACAAAGTCTCTCTAGACTTCCATATCATTGTTGAATATGGAGTAAAAATTTCTGCTGTCGCAGACAATCTTATTAGTACTGTAAAATACAAAGTAGAAGAATTTATAGGATTAGAAGTAGAAAAAATCAACATTTTCGTAGAAGGTGTACGTGTTGATAAATAATAAGGAGGTACCATTGTGAGCATGCAATATATAGATGGCAATCTTTTGAAACGAATGATGATTGCTGGGGCAAAATATCTAGAGAGTAAAAAACAAGAAGTAGATGAATTAAATGTTTTTCCAGTTCCTGATGGAGATACAGGAACAAACATGTCTTTAACAGTATTAGCAGCAGCAAAAGAAGTACAAAAAATAGATTCCAATCGAGCAGAGGAAGTTGCAAAAGCAGCCGCATCTGGCTCATTAAGAGGAGCAAGAGGAAATTCTGGAGTTATTTTATCTCAACTTTTTCGTGGCTTTTCTAAAGGACTTGTAGGTCATGAACAAATTGATGGTATAACCTTGGCTCAGGCCTTTAAATCCGGTGTAGATACCGCTTATAAAGCTGTCATGAAACCCAAAGAAGGAACAATATTAACTGTTGCGAGAGAAGGGGCAGAAAAAGCGGTTGAAGTTGCAGCAGAAAAATTAAACATTGAAGACATTTGTAAACAAGCGTTAGAACATGCTTATGATACATTACAAAAAACACCAGATATGCTTCCAGTACTTAAACAAGCTGGAGTAGTAGATGCTGGCGGGCAAGGATTACTATATATTTTAGAAGGTGCTTACCATGTTCTTTTAGGAAAAGAAGATATTGAAGTTCTTCTCGTTCAAGATGAGAAAAAAGAAGTATCTTTTAGTCCTTTAGCTGCTATTGACCATGAAAATATTAAATTTGGTTACTGCACTGAATTTATAATTAATAGTACTCAGGGAGCTTTTCAAGATCATCACATTGATAATTTAAAAGCATATTTAAACGAAATAGGAGATTCCATTGTAGTTGTTGGAGATGAAGACCTCATCAAAATTCATGTACATACGGATCATCCAGGTCAAGCTTTTGAAAAAGGTTTGACATTAGGATTTTTAACGAATATGAAAGTTGATAATATGCGTATACAACATACAAGCAAAGTGATTACTGATTCAAAACCCATAAAAACGCCTCCCAAAAACAAACCATTGGGATTTATCACCATCTCTATTGGGGATGGAATCAAGGACATTTTTAAAGGTTTAGGCGTTGATTATGTTATTGAGGGGGGACAAACAATGAACCCCAGTACAGAAGATATATTAAATGCTATCGATGAAACATATGCTGATACAATTATTATTTTGCCTAACAATAAAAATATTATTTTAGCTGCAGAACAAGCAGTAGAGCTATGTAAAGATAAAAAAATTATTGTGATTCCCACTCGAACTATTCCACAAGGAATTGCTGCTATGCTTGGCTTTGAACCTGGACGTTCTTTAGAATCGAACATCGAGATAATGAAAGAAAACATTTCTACAGTTAAAACAGGTCAAGTCACTTATGCAGTAAGAGATACTATGATAGATGATAAAGCTATTCATCAAGGAGATATTTTAGGAATTGTAAACGATACAAGTATTAAAATCATAACCCAAGATCTGCAAGAAGGTGCTAAGCAACTACTTGGAGAATTGATCGATGAAGACATAGAGATCATTACTATTTATTATGGAAAAGATACCACACAAGAGCAAGCAGAAGAATTAGAACATTATATTCAAGAACACTATCCTGATTGTGAGGTAGAAATTCATAATGGAGGTCAACCTCTTTATTATTATATTTTCTCTGTAGAATAAAGACTAAAGAAAATCTTTAGTCTTTATTCTATTGTCGATATTATTACGTAGGAGGAGAAATGTTTGTTACGTTTACAAGATTCTGTTTCTAATTTAAAAGGCATAGGAATCCAGCGATTAAAACTTCTGGGACAATTAGGAATTTTTACCATCGAAGATTTAATTTCTTATTTCCCTAGAAATTATGAAGATTGGTCTCAAACGACTTCTATTAAAGATGTGTCTATCGGAGAAATACATACAATTCAAGGGAAAATAAGTACCATCCCTCAAAATATAAAAAAAGGTAAATTGGTTATGACAAAAATGAAGATCCAAGACTCTACAGGGACATTATGGATCGTATGGTATGGACAACCTTATTTAAAAAATTATTTTCATAAGGGTGAAACTTATCTTTTTACAGGGAAAGTGAATTATTACTATGGTTCCTTACAGTTGCTTTCTCCAGAATATGAAAAAATAAATAATACCCAAAAAGATTCTGACATAGGTATTTTGCCAATTTACTCTTTACCTAAAAAACTTTCACAGAAATTGTTTCGTAACTGGATTAAAGAAGCCCTTGAAAAAATAGAGTCTACTATCCAAGAATTCATTCCTTTATGGATTCGTAAACAATATGAATTAGCTGATTTAGAATACTCCATTTATCATATTCATTTTCCTAAAGATCGACAACATTTTTTAACAGCTCGCAGACGTTTAGTTTTTGAAGAATTTTTTTTATTACAACTGGGTTTGTTACAAATAAAACAAACTGTTGATAAAAAATTAGAAGGAATTTCTTTTAAGCCTGTAGAAGAAGTGAAAACTTTTATTAAACAATTACCTTTTTGTTTAACTGATGGACAAAAAAAAGTAATGGAAGAAATTCAACAAGATATGTACTCTACCTATGCTATGAATCGGTTGGTTCAAGGTGATGTAGGATCAGGAAAAACAATAGTAGCAGCAATTGCGTTATTAATCACAGCAAAAAATGGATATCAAGGAAGTATGATGGCTCCCACAGAAGTATTAGCCCTTCAACATTACGAAACCCTTAAAACTCTTTTAGATCCTTTCGGAGTAACTTGTACTCTTTTAGTAGGCTCTTTAACAAAAAAACAGAAAGAGAACATATGGGAAAATATTAAAAATCAAAAAATTGATATTGTTATTGGAACTCACGCATTAATACAGGAATCTGTTTCTTTTAAAAAACTAGGACTGGTTATCACTGATGAACAACATCGATTTGGTGTACGCCAGCGAATCTCTTTGTCACAAAAAGGTGAATCACCTGATGTTCTTGTTATGACAGCCACTCCTATTCCTAGGACATTAGCTTTGATTTTATATGGAGATTTAGATATTTCTATTATTGATGAATTGCCACCAGGAAGACAACAAATTAAGACATATGCCGTTCCTTCTTCTTATCGAAATCGAATCTACCTGTTTATGAAAAAAGAAATTGAAAAGGGAAGACAAGTATATATGATTTGTCCAATGGTTGAAGAATCAGAAACCTTAGAATTAGAATCGGTCATTAAGTATACAGAAAAATTAAAAAAAGAAATTTTTCCTCATTACAACATTGCTTATTTACATGGAAAAATGAAACCAAAAGAAAAAAATGAGATAATGGAAGAATTTTCTCAGGGAAGAATTCAAGTTTTAGTTTCTACGACCGTTGTAGAAGTAGGGATTAATGTTCCTAATGCTACATTAATGGTGATTGAAAATGCAGAGCGTTTTGGACTTTCTCAATTGCATCAATTGCGAGGTCGTGTTGGACGTGGTAAGCATCAATCTTATTGTATTTTGATCTCTGATGCAAAAAATAAAATTGCTTTAGAACGTATGAAAGTAATGACCGATACGACAGATGGGTTTAAAATTTCAGAAATGGATTTAAAATTAAGAGGCCCTGGAGATTTTTTTGGGACGAAACAACATGGATTACCTGATTTAAAAATTGCTAATTTATATGAAGATATGGTTATTTTAAAGCAAGCTCAAGAAGCTATACTTGCTTTATTTGAAAAAGATCCTTTTTTACAACAAACAGAACATTGTTTTTTAAAGAAAAAAATAAATGAGTTATTTAAAAACAGTACTGAAGTACTTGCTTTATAAATGAAATATTTATTACAATATTTTCTATTCATAAAACATTTTTATTTGAGCATAATACTAATGCAACTCATATTTTAAAATTTTAACTCACATTTTAAAGGAGGTTTTTTCAATGGCAAGTAATAGACGTAAAGCAGTTCCAGAAGCAAGAGCAGCTTTAGATCAATTTAAGTATGAAGTAGCAAATGAAATTGGAGTTCCTTTGAAACAAGGATACAATGGTGATTTAACCTCCGCTCAAAATGGTTCTGTGGGTGGATACATGGTTAAAAAGATGATTGAAGCACAACAAAGACAAATGGCTAGTCAACATCCTATGCAATAAGTTCTATTAAAAATAAAGTAGGGAATGATGATCATTCCCTACTTTATTTTTAATAGAATCAACAATTCTTTCATTAAAAACATCTTTTTTATAAAGCAAAATACACTGAGCACATACCCAGTGTATTTTTACTAGGGAGAGGAGAAATGAAAAGAAGAGTATTATGGGGGATTCAATTATAGTATAACCATAGAAATTGACAATTATACGTGCTATTATAAAATAGAAAGAAAAACTTTTACTTTATATATTCTTTATCACAAGATGAAAGAGTTATGGTATACTTACATGGAGGTGATGTCTTATGAGAGTTATTGCTGGATCTGCCAAAGGACATCGTTTACAAGCACCTATAGGATTCGATACTCGACCTACTGCAGATCGTATTAAAGAATCCTTATTCAATATGATTGCTCCTGATCTTCCAGGTTGTAAATTTTTAGATTTATTCAGTGGATCTGGTTCTATCGGAATTGAAGCAATCAGTAGGGGTGCAGAGTACGCTGTTTTTGTTGAAAATAACCCAATAGCAATAAAATCTATTCAGGAAAATTTAAAACATACTAAACTAGAGAAGCATTCTATTATATATCAAAATAGTGTTTTACAAACCCTTTCCCAATTAGGAATGAAAGGACACAAATTCGATATTATATTTATGGATCCTCCTTATCATGATAATGTATTGGAATTAACTTTACAAACAATTAAAGAATACCATCTACTAGACCAACAAGGATACATTATTATAGAGCATTCTACTACTTGTCCAATCCAAAACATTCCTACTTTTAAAATATGGAAAGAAAAGACATATAAAATAACAAAAATGACTTTTTTGACTTTGCAGGAGGAAGAAATATGAAAATAGGTGTTTATCCAGGAAGTTTTGATCCAATTACAAATGGACATTTAGATGTCATTACTCGAGCGTCTCATATTGTTGATGAATTAATTGTAGGAGTTTTACAAAATCCTCAAAAAAAGCCCTTATTTTCAGTAGAAGAAAGAATTGAAATGTTAAAAGTAACCACATCTCATTTACCCAATGTAAAAATAGAAGCATTTTCTGGTTTGCTTATTGATTTTGTAAAACAACATAATGCAATCTTAATTGTTCGAGGCCTTAGAGCGATTACTGATTTTGAATATGAATTGCAAATGGCACAAACCAATTATAATTTAGATCCTACCATCGAAACAGTTTTTTTAGCTACGAATGTACAATATTCTTTTTTAAGTTCTAGCGTAGTAAAAGAACTTGCACAATTTGGGGGTCATATTGAGAATTTCGTTCCTCCTATTGTTGCAGAATGTGTATGGGAAAAATTTAAACAATTCTAATCTTAAGGAGGGAAACAAGATGGATAATGTATTAGAATTATTAGATGCTTTAGAAGATATTTTAGATGATAGTAGTACTATGCCTTTTACAAATAAAGTTATGATTGATAAAGAAGAATTTATTGAAATTATTACAGACATTCGCTTAAAACTACCTAATGAATTAAAACAATCGAAATGGGTCATGGAAGAGCGAACCCAAATTTTAATCAACGCACAAAAAGAAGCAGAAAATCATTTGCAGGAAGCAGAGACCAAATTAAATCAGTTGATTAATGAGCATGAAATTACAAAAAAAGCGTATGAACAAGCCGAAGAAATTACAGAAACAGCTAAACAACATGCTAGAGAAATGCGTCTTGGGGCTATGGAGTATGCAGATGAAATATTGGCAAATGTGGAAGAAGCTCTCGTTGGTTTAATGGAACAAGTAAATCAGCAGTTTTCTGCTTTTGAACAATACATACAACAAAACATTAATATTATCCATCAAAATCGTCAAGAATTACGTGGAAACAAAAAATAGGAACAAAGTAAACCCATCCCAATAAAAATAAGACCTATTATACCGAAACGAAGAGTGGATTGTATAAAAATATTATACCAAGAAGAACTTTGAGTCCAAATACTAGGTTGCGAATAAAAGGCGGGACTTAGTAGTTTTTTTTCTACAAAAGGAAATAAAAGAATTGTATAAACAGAAGCCAATAAAGATTGTATCCCTTTACCTACAATATAAGTAGACATTTTAAGTTGAGTTCCTTGTAATATGCTAGCTGTCTGGGCGTGAATCGAAAAACCACTCCAAGCAATACATCCGCTGATACATACTAATTTTTGCAAAACAGGAGCAGAAGTTTCACTTATTAATTGAATACCATTGGTGATCTCAACGACAGAAAAAAGACATGTTCTTTGAAGTTCTTTGTGTAAAGGAATCCAGTGAAAAATAGGAGTTAATATATGCTCAAAAAAAGCTGAGACTTGCCATTGCTTAAGAAGTTCTATAATTACAGAAAATAAAATAATAAATCCACCGATTTGCAAGAGAAGATCCATTCCGTGCAAAACACTTTTTTTTAGTGCAGCACCTAGGGAAGGTGGTTTAAAATTAGTTGTTTTTTTGTTCTTTTTTAGAGAAATAACTTCATTTACAGATACAGAGGGTTTATAAAAACGAAAAAGGAAACCAACGGAAAGAGCTGAAAGATAATGAACCATTAATAAGTAAATTCCTATGGGCGGCCATTTAAGCATTCCTATGGAAACAGCTCCCATAATAAAAAGAGGACCTGATTGATTGCATAGACTCAGTAATCTTTGTCCTTCTACAATCGTTAATTCCTCTTTTTTTACTAGATCAGCTGTAATCATGGATCCCATAGGATAACCTGAAGTCATTCCTATAATCCATGAAAAAGCACCCACACCTGAAATATTAAAAAGAGGCTTCATAATAGGTTCAAATAAAGTACCGATCCACTGAACAATACCAAACTCTAACATCATTTGAGTTCCTATAGCAAAAGGAAAAAGAGAGGGAAATACTACATTAAACCACAATAAAAGTCCTTTTTGCGCAGCACTTACTACTGAGCTTGAATAGAGTAAAATGCTTATGACGAAAATAAGAATTATGATCTGTACTATTTTTTCTTTAATTTTATTTTTGTTCAAGAACATTGACTGATTTCCTTCCTCTTTTTTCTCTCTATATCTATGTATATTTTAAAATTAAGAGGATATGCCTTCCTTTTCAATGATTAGGGGTATTGTATAATCATACCCTGTTCTACTATGAGTTTTATTGGGATATCCTAAAACATAAATATCCGTTGATAAGAATTCTTGCATAAGCATATTTCTTTGTATTTCAGTAGCTTTTTTCATGAAACTTTTTACATTGGATACAATGGGCAATGAGCTATTGGCTTTTAAATAGGTAAGAACTTCTTGACTTTTCTTTCGAAATCCTAATATTCGAATATATTGTGGTCCTCCTTGTTCCTGATATCGTAGAACGTCCTCATGCTTTATTTGTAGCAAAATATGCAAAAGTTCTCTATGAATACGTGAGCGAGTATATCTTTTGGTAACTATTTGCTCTACCATTTCAGAAACGGAAAGATATTGATTTCCTGATGTTAAAATGCGATTTTCCAATCCTTCACCAATTTCCATGAATTTAATAATATCAGCTGGTGATTGAGTCCGAAGTAAATACTGCAGTAATGGAGAAAAAACATCATAAACCACAGGGGCTTTTCCGCTTTTTATCTCTTGCTCTACAAGAGAATAAGCTTGTAATGGCATTAGATTTTTAATAACCTTAAAATTTTCTTCTATTATTTTTTGTCTAATTGCTGTAGCTGAAGCAATAGAGCCTTTTAGCTGTGTCGAATGATAGGGAGCTGCCATTCGACAAAAAGTATACGGTGTTATGCAACTATTTAAATCCAATAAAGCTTTCAGATATTCAATCCCTAAAATGTTGTTAGGAGATGCAAGAATATCTTTTATTTCAGCACTAGATATAAAGGAGCAATTTCGATTGGTTTTGTTTTTATGCATACAGTATTCCATAGCTTTCATTCGTGCAACTGGAAAACCTAATCCATAAGCTAAATTTATTTTTAACTCTTCTTTAAAAATAAATGGTTCTTTATACAAAAAGCTTGCTATTTCTTGTAAGAGTGATAGGTTACCATTTTCGCTTCCAAAACAAAGAAAATCTACAATTCCAGTTTGTTGTAGTAATTGGACTGCACCCCATGCAAATTTTTCAGCACTAGCAGTAGCATAAATAACAGGTAACTCAATAACTACATCAACGCCAGCTTGTAATGCCATTTGTGTACGTACCCATTTATTCATACAAGCAGGTTCGCCACGCTGTACAAAATTCCCACTCATAACAGCTACAATATAATCCGCACCTGTTATTTCTTTTGCTTTTTTCAAGTGATATAAATGACCATTATGAAATGGATTATATTCTACAATAATACCAGTAACCTTCATAAATTAATCCTCTCATTTCATTTTTTAGTTTACAGGAATAATAAGTTTGTATTTTTTATCTGAATTTTATTAAAAGAAGTTATGTCTTATTATGCTATACAGTGAAATTACTGTCAATGTTATAAAGAAGAATAAAGAAAAGACAAGATTTTAAAGAAAGGCTATTGTATACAATAAGCAAGTTGTTTATAATAAAAGAGAACATACTTTGAAAGGGGTTATCATTGTGAATTTTTTACAGTCTATTAAACAACGGGCAAAAAATCAACGTAAAACTATTGTTTTGCCTGAAGCACTAGAACGCAGAACTTTAGAAGCTGCAGAACAAGTATTAAAAGAAGACATAGCAGATGTGATCTTAATTGGAAACAAAAATGAAATTCTAAAAGTTGGTCAAGGGCTTGATCTTAGTAACGTATGTATCATAGATCCATTAGCTTATGAAGAAATAGAAGATTTTATCTCTACTTTAGTAGAACTAAGAAAGCATAAAGGGATGACCGTAGAAAAAGCAAAAGAGCTTTTGAAGAATCCCTTGTATTTTGGAGTTATGATGGTTAAAAAAGGAAAAGCAGACGGAATGGTTGCAGGAGCCATTAATTCTACTGCAGATGTATTACGTCCTTCTTTACAGATCTTAAAAACAGCTCCTGGAACAAAATTAGTTTCAGCTTTCTTCTTAATGGTTGTTCCTGAATGTGAATATGGAGCAGATGGTACTTTTATTTTCTCCGATGCTGGATTGGTGCCGAATCCTAATGCAGAAGAATTAGCCGCCATTGCTATTAACTCAGCTCAATCTTTTCAACAATTAGTTGCTAAAGAACCTATTGTTGGAATGCTATCCTTTTCTACAAAGGGAAGTGCTTCCCATCCTGATGTAGATAAAGTGATTGAAGCAACAAAATTAGCAAAAGAATTAGCTCCTAATTTAAAATTAGATGGAGAATTTCAGCTAGATGCAGCTATTGTTCCTAGTGTAGGGCAAGCAAAAGCTCCTAACAATGATATTGCAGGTCATGCTAACGTTCTAATTTTCCCTGATCTTGATGCCGGAAACATTGGATACAAACTCACTCAACGTCTAGCAAAAGCAGAGGCTTATGGGCCTATTACTCAAGGAATTGCAAAACCTGTCAATGATTTATCTAGGGGATGTACTGCAGAAGATATTGTAGGGGTTGTAGCGATTACTGCAGTACAAGCTCAATTATCAAAATAAAGAACAAGTACTATAAGGAGAGATGAAAATGAAAATATTGGTGATTAATTGCGGAAGTTCTTCTTTAAAATATCAATTAATCGACATGGTTGATGAAGAAGTACTGGCAAAAGGACTTTGTGAACGAATAGGAATTGAAGGATCTCGAATCAAACATACACCTGCTAATAAAGAAACTATTATAAAAGAAACTCCCATGAAAAATCATACTGTTGCCGTACAACTTGTATTGGATGCTTTAACAAATTCTGAACATGGCGTAATCAAAAGCATGGATGAAATTATGGCAGTAGGACATCGAGTTGTCCATGGTGGAGAATCTTTTAGTAGTTCTGTTATTATTGATAATAATGTAAAACAAGCTATCGAAAGCTGCATTGATTTAGCTCCTCTTCACAATCCAGCTAATTTAATCGGTATTAATGCATGTGAAGAATTAATGCCAAATACACCTATGGTAGCTGTATTTGATACCGCTTTTCATCAAACCATGCCTAAAAAAGCGTATTTGTATGCAATTCCTTATGAAATGTATAAAAAACATAAAGTACGTAAATATGGTTTCCATGGGACTTCTCATAAATATGTAGCTTATCGCACAGCCGAAATATTAGGAAAACCCATCGAAGATTTAAAGATCGTTGTTTGTCATCTAGGAAATGGAGCTAGTATTTGTGCCGTTCAAAATGGAAAATCCATTGATACAAGTATGGGCTTTACACCTTTAGAAGGTTTGGTAATGGGTACAAGAAGTGGTGATATCGACCCTGCTGTTATTTCCTTCTTATCTGAGAAAGAACATTTAAGCACACAAGAAGTAATGGATGTATTAAATAAAAAATCAGGTATCTTAGGCTTATCTCAAATATCAAGTGACTTTAGAGATATTGAAAATGCTATTGATCAAGGAAATAGTGATGCTCAAACAGCTATGGATGTTTTTGAGTATCGTGTTGCAAAATATATTGGAGCTTATGCTGCTTCCATGAACGGTGTTGATGCTGTCGTCTTTACAGCTGGATTAGGCGAAAATAATGGCATCGTTAGAAAGAATATTTGCTCTTACTTACAATACTTAGGTCTCCAAGTAGATGATGAAAAAAATGATTGTAGAGGAATTGAACGTGATTTTTCCATGGAAGGATCAAAAGTACGTTGCTTAGTTGTACCTACAAATCAAGAACTAATGATCGCACGCGAAACAAAAACATTGCTAAAAAAATAATCGGTTGACAAACAATAACCCTGTATGTATAATAACTAAAGTAGACCTTCAGGAGTGATAAATGTGGTAATAAATGTTTCAGATATTCTTACTATAGAGGGGGCATGCATGAATATTGATTTATGCATACCTAAGGAAACAATTGATTTGTATGATAAAGGAATAAATCTAAGTTCTCCTATCAAAATTAAAGGCACCTTGACGAATAATAGTATGTCTGAACTTTATTTTGAAGGTCAAGCGATCACGACAATTCAGATGCCTTGTGATCGATGTCTTACACCCACAGAGGAAAACATTGTAATCCCAATGGAAGAAATTTTCACCCAAAAACCAATAGCTGAAGAAGGCAATAAAGATGAAATATATTTGATAAAAGAACAAACCATTAACTTATTGACCCCAGTTATTGACCGGGTACTATTAAACATACCTATGAAAATTTTATGTAAAAAAGAATGTAAAGGGCTTTGTATGCATTGTGGATGTAACCTGAATGTGAAACAATGTGACTGTATAGAACATGAAATTGATCCACGATTTGAAAAGTTGAAATCCCTTTTTTCGGAAGACAAGGAGGTGTAAATAATGGCAGTACCTAAGCGTAAAACTTCAAAAGCAAAAAGAAATCAAAGAAGAGCAAATTGGAAACTAACAACTCCTAATTTATCCAAATGTAGCAAATGTGGAGAATTAATGATGCCTCATCGAGTTTGTAAAGCCTGTGGCACCTATAATAAAAAAGTTGTTGTAGAAGCAGAGTAAATTTCTTATAAAAAGGCAGCTAACAGGCTGTCTTTTATTACGTCATAAGACAAAATTTATTTTTCCTATCTTAATATGATTGCAACCTTTTATAAATTCTAGTATATTATTATATAGTAACAAAAGAGAAGCACATTTGTGCTTAAGATGGGAATGATAGCAATGAAAAAACAAATAAAAATTGCAGTAGATGGCATGGGAGGAGATCATGCACCTTCCGAAATTATAAAAGGTTGCATACAAGCTTTGCAAGATTTTCCTATTCAAATTTTAATTGTTGGTGATCCACAACAATTAAAAAAAGAGTTATCCAATCATGTTTTTGATGAAAATCGTATACAGGTGATCCCAGCTTCTGAAACAATTTCAAATGAAGATTCTCCTGTAGTTGCCATTCGAACCAAAAAAGATTCTTCTATGGTAGTAGGTTTAAACTTAGTAAAAGAAAAGAAGGCAGATTCATTTATCTCTGCTGGAAACACAGGAGCATTATTAGCAGGAGGAACCTTTTTAGTAGGTCGTATTCCCAAAGTACAAAGACCCGCTCTAGCTCCTCTTATACCTCATAAAAAAGGTTTTTCTCTTTTAATTGATTGCGGTGCTAATGTAGATGCTAAACCTTCTTATTTAGCACAATTTGCTCATATGGGGTCAATTTATATGGAACATGTACTAAATATATCCAATCCGAAAGTGGGTCTTATTAATATTGGGGTCGAAAAAGAAAAGGGTAATGAGCTTACAAAGGCAGCCTATGCTCTACTTGAAAAGGCACCTATTAACTTTATAGGAAATGTAGAAGCACGAGATATTTCCTATGGTGTTGCAGATGTCCTTGTATGTGATGCTTTTGTAGGAAACATTTTACTTAAATATACAGAAGGATTTGGATTATCTTTATTTGATATTTTAAAAGACGAACTGACACAAAACTTTATTTCTAAAATTGGTGCTTTACTACTAAAATCCAGCTTTAAAAATGTAAAAAATAGATTTGATTATACAGAATATGGTGGAGCTCCTTTATTAGGTCTTCAAGGTTTAGTCGTAAAAGCACATGGAAGTTCAAATGGCAAAGCCATTTATAGTGCCATTCGACAATGTCTTCGCTTTACAGAACAAGATATTGTTGAAAAAATTCAAAATGTGATTTCTGAATAAATTTCATATTGACGATTTAGAATGTATATACTATTATCAAAATGAGATAATTTCATTCTTTAAATAAATAGCCGATATTGTTGTTTAACTTGTTTTAAGTAATACAATGATATGTTATAAGAATGGAATAAAATGTAACCAAAAAAATATGGGAAGGGGTATCAAAATGGATTTTGAAAAAATACGTAAAATTATTGCAGAACAACTTAATATTTCAGAATCTGAAATTACAGAAGAAACATCTTTTGAAGATGATTTAGGAGCAGATTCTCTTGATATTTTTCAAATTATTATGGCTCTAGAAGAAGAATTTAATTTGGAAATTTCTAATGAAGATGCAGAACATATATCTACTGTAGCAGATGTAGTCGAGTATATTAAAAATGCAAATGCTTAAAATAAAAGTCCTGTTTAACGGGACTTTTATTTTAAGCATTTCAATGTCTTAGGAGGTTGTAATGAATAAAGAAAATAAATATTCCAAAATAGAGTCTTTTGAAAAAAAGATTCATTATTCATTCCAAAATAAAAAATTATTAAAGCAGGCATTAACTCATAGTTCATTTGCGAATGAAAATAAAAAATATCATTTAGGACATAATGAGCGTTTAGAGTTTTTAGGTGATGCCATACTAGAATTAATTGTAAGCGATTATTTATATAAAGAATATACAACTTTAAAAGAAGGGGATCTAACAAAGTTAAGAGCTAGCATTGTTTGCGAGCCTTCTTTAGCAGAAGCTGCTCGTAGAATAGACATAGGATCCTATTTATATTTAGGAAAAGGAGAGGAATTAACTGGCGGACGGGAACGTGATTCTATTTTATGTGATGCTTTTGAAGCCATTATTGGAGCCGTTTATGTAGATAGTTCCATTGAAAAGGTTCAAAAATACATTTATTATCATTTACTACAGTATGTAAAAAGCGAACATGATCATCATCCTTTTATTGATTATAAAACTTCTTTACAGGAATGGATTCAAAAAAGTAGTACCATCCCTATAGAATATGAAATTCTTGAAGAAGCAGGACCTGATCATAACAAACGTTTTTTAGTACAAGTTCGCCATCAAAATCAAATATTAGGGTTTGGAAGAGGTAGAAGTAAAAAAGAAGCAGAACAAAAAGCTGCATGGGAAGCAATGAAAAACATTTGAATATGGGAGTGGATCCTATATGTACTTAAAAAAATTAGAAGTACAAGGGTTTAAATCTTTCGCAGATAAACTAAAGTTTGAATTTAATGAAGGAATCACTGCTGTTGTAGGTCCTAATGGTAGTGGGAAAAGCAATGTTGCTGATGCTGTTCGTTGGGTATTAGGAGAACAAAGTGCAAAAACCTTACGGGGTTCTAAAATGGAAGATGTTATTTTTGCTGGGACACAAAATCGAAAGCCTTTGGGGTTTGCTCAGGTTTCTTTAACCATTGATAATAGTACTCACGTACTGCCCATCGAATTTGAAGAGGTAACTGTAACGAGACGGGTATATCGTTCTGGTGAAAGTGAATATTTTATAAATCGAACACCTTGCCGTTTAAGAGATATCCACGAACTATTTATGGATACAGGTATAGGAAAAGAAGGTTACTCAATTATTGGGCAAGGACAAATTGATAAAATCCTCAGTACCAAACCAGAAGATCGAAGACAACTTTTTGAAGAAGCTGTAGGAATTGTAAAATATAAAAATAGAAAACAGGAAGCTGAAAAAAAGTTAGAAGAAGAAAAACAAAATTTATTACGTGTTGATGATATTCTAAGAGAAATTGAAAAACAATTGTCACCTTTGCAAAAACAAGCAGAAGTTGCAAAGCAATATTTATCACAACAAGAACAATTAAAAACGATAGAAGCGAATATTTTTTTACAAGAAGCTTTTTCAATCTCTGAACAAAATCAAAAATTACTAGCATCCCTAAAAACAGTAGAAGAACAAATTGAAAAAATGGAATCAATACAACAAAGTATTAAAAAAGAAGAAAAGCAAAAAAACGAACAAATCGAAAACATAGAAAAACTACTGCAAAATTGTAGAGAAAATATAAAAAAAGTTCAATCTATGATGGAAGAAAATGTTCTCCAAGAAAAAATCCAAGAACAAAAAAAAGAACACCTCTCACAAGAAATGATACGATTATCAAAAGAAGAAAAAGAAATATCTTCAAAGATCATTTTAAAAAATGATGAAAAACATCATCAACAAATACAACACCAGGGATTACAATTACAATTAGAAAGTAAAAAGCAAATTTTAGAAAAACATGAAAAAAAACTGATAGAAATGATTACTACAATGTCTAGTAATGCAGAACAAGTCGAACAATTAAAAATTGATATGATCGAGGTTTTAAATCAACGTTCTGAAATAAAAAGTAAGATGGAACGGTTAGAAACAGTTTCTGAGCACATCCATCAACGTTATGATTATATTAAAAAAGGGCAAAAAGCATTACTGAGCCAGCTACATCATAAATATACACAAGAAAAAAATATCAAAAATCAGTTAAATGAACTTAGAAAAAGGCGTAAAGAATTAGAATCTTTAAAAGAAATATTAGAAAACGAAAAATATTCTCAAAATCAAAAGTTACAGGAGTATCAAAAAAAAGGGGCTATACTACAAGAAGAATTTCATAAATTACAGTCTAGATATAAGCTATTAATGGAAATGACTCAAGATTATGAGGGCTTTTACCGAAGTGTAAAAAGCATCTTGTCTCTAAAAAAAGAAAAGCCAGATCAATGGAGTGGTATTCATGGAGTCATTGCTGATCTAATGACAGTCCCTAAGGGATATGAAATTGCTTATGAAGTGGCTTTGGGGAGTAGCATTCAAAATATTGTAACAAAAACAGAAGAAGAGGCGCAATCTGCTATTCGATATCTAAAAGAAAACAAATTAGGTCGAGCAACTTTCTTACCCTTAAATGCCATTAAAAGTAAAAAAATGGGCATTGAAAAAGATAAAATTCTTCAGCATAATGGAGTTTTAGGTATTGCATCTGAGCTAATTTCTTATGATTCCATATACGATTCCATTATGACATATTTACTAGGTAGAATCATCATTGTAAAAGATTTAAAACAAGGTATTACTCTTTCCAAAAAATTAGGATATCGATATCGTATTGTAACTTTAGAAGGAGACTTGCTAAATCCTGGTGGCTCTTTGACAGGTGGAAGTATTTCTAGCAAAAATACCAATATTTTTTCTCGAACCCGACAATTAAACGACTCAAAAGAAGAATTAAATCGATTAGAAATACAGTTAAAGGAAAATACGAGTCATATTATTCAATTAAATAAAGAATTACAACAACAAGAAGAGAAGATACAAGAATCAATTGCCCAATACCAACAAAAATCAATGGAAGAAGTTGAATTTTCTAGTCAAATACAAAATATTCAAAATCAATTAGAATCTTTATTAGAGGAACAAGAAAGTTACAAGATTGAAGAAGGTCAGCTGAAAGAGCAATTACAAGAAGCATTAAATATGCTAAATACGCAACAAAAATTAGAATTAGAAAGCGAAAAAAAACTACGTAAAATTGAAAAAACCATTCAAAAACAGGAAAGCTATCTTCAAGTTGATCGTTCAGCTAAGGAAGAACTTTCAAAAACAATCAATCAACTTCAAATTGATATTTCCATATTAAATGAAAATCAAAAAAATACGATGAGCAATATTGAACGATTGCAAAAAGAAATTAAACAATTAGAAGAGGAAAAAGAGCAATGTATACAAGAAAGAGAAAATAAACAATTTGAGTTTAAACAAAAAGAACTCTTTCTCAAAGAATTACTCATCATAAGAGGAAAAATTCAAATTCAGGTTAAAAATAAAGAAATTGAAGAAAAACAATTGGAAAATCAAAAAAAAGAAATTGAGAAACAACGCGAACAATTGCAACAAAATGTGGAAGAACAAATGGAGCAACAAGCAGCCTTACAAAAAGAGCTCTTTCGTTTAGAACATCACATTTCAAAATTAGAGATGGAAAAAACCACTTTATACGATCGAATGTGGAATGATTATGAACTCACCTATACATCAGCTCAAAAATACAAAAAAGACATAGGTAATCTATCTTTTCTCAAAGAAGAAGCCCAAAAATTAAAGCAATTGATTAAGTCCTTAGGACCTGTAAATATTCATGCAATCGAAGAATTTGGAACATTACAAGAACGTTATGAATTTTTAACTAAACAAAAACAAGATATTATTGATGCAGAAAAAGGACTTTATCAAATTATCGATAATCTAACGAAAGCAATGGAAGAACAATTTATAAAAGAATTCAAAAAAATTTCTTTCCATTTTCATCAAGTCTTTCAAGAACTTTTTGGTGGAGGTACTGCTGATGTAGAATTAATAGATCCTGAAAATGTTTTAGAATCTGGGATACAAATAATTGCACAACCGCCAGGGAAAAAACTGCAAAATATGATGCTTTTATCAGGTGGTGAAAGAGCCTTAACGGCCATTGCATTATTATTTTCTATTTTAAAAATAAAACCTTCTCCTTTTTGTATTTTAGATGAAATTGAAGCAGCCTTAGATGACGCAAACGTTTATCGATATGCTCAATATTTGAAAAAATTCACTAATGATACCCAATTTATTGTTATCACTCATCGTAAAGGAACCATGGAAGCAGCAGATACTTTATATGGAATTACAATGCAAGAACAAGGCATTTCCACGTTAGTATCTGTTAAACTTTCTGAAGTAACTAATTAATACTAAAGAAATTAAAGATGTTATAAGGAGGCATTAATGTATGAATCTTTTTAGCAAATGGTTTAGAAAAGATAAAGATGAAACATGCATGGAGGAAAAAAATATTTTTTCTCCTATTGAAAATGTAGATCATGTAGATCAGAAACCAAAATTAGATGAAAAAGAAAATCAACAGATTGAGGACGTTGTTTTATCATCCTGTGATGAAGCCGTCAATATGGAGGATCTAAAGGAAAGCAATAATCAACCAATCATTTCACCCTTAGAGCCAAAAATAATGGAGTTAGAACAAGAAGAAAAAGAAACAAAGGAAAAACAAGAACATAAAAAGAAAGGTTTTTTTGCTACTTTAGTACAAGGTTTAACAAAAACAAGAGAAAACATCTTAGGTGGAGTTGACCAAGTTTTAAAATCTTTTCAGAAAATTGATGAAGAATTATTTGAAGAACTAGAGGAAGCACTTATTATGGCTGATATTGGTGTTCCTACTACAATGAAAATTATCGAATCTTTACGTGAAGAAGTTAAGAAGCAAAAAATTACAAACGTGGAAGATTTAAAACGAATTTTGTCAGAAATCATAGCAGATCTTTTACAAGATGAAGATGCTGGTTTATTGGATCTAGAAAAAACCCCTATGATTCTCTTGGTTATTGGTGTCAACGGAGTAGGGAAAACAACAACTATTGGAAAATTAGCTTATCAAATAAAAAGTCAAGATAAGAAAGTTTTGTTAGCTGCTGCTGATACTTTTCGTGCAGCTGCTATTGATCAGCTAAAAATATGGGGGAACCGGGCAGGTGTTGATGTAATTCATCATCAAGAAGGCTCTGATCCAGGTGCTGTTATTTATGATGCAATTCAAGCAGCCAAGTCAAGAAAAGTAGATGTCCTTATTTGTGATACAGCCGGAAGATTGCATAATAAAAAAAATCTCATGGAAGAATTAAAAAAGTTATTCCGAATTATTAATCGTGAATATCCAGAAGCAAAAAAGGAAGTTTTACTCGTATTGGATAGTACCACAGGTCAAAATGCTCTACAACAAGCGAAATTATTCAAAGAAACAACAGATATTACAGGCATTATTTTAACAAAATTAGATGGAACAGCAAAAGGTGGCATTGTATTAGCCATTAAATCTGAGTTAGGGATTCCAGTGAAATATATTGGAGTGGGTGAAGGTATGAATGATTTGCAACCTTTCAATTCTAAGCAGTTTTCACAAGCACTTTTTAATGATACTTTTGATAACAACATTGAAGAATAAAAATAAAAGTAAAAAAAGCTTGACAAAAAGGATTTCATCCTTTAAAATTCATCTGTAAAGGAAAAACACTTTACGGTGATGATATGGAAAAATTATTAACAATTACTTTGCTGTACGATTTTTATGGGGAACTATTAACTCCTCATCAAAAAAATATTTATGAATTGTATTATCAAAATGATTTATCCTTAGGAGAAATCTCCAAGAATTTAGGTATTAGTCGGCAAGGAGTATACGATACTTTAAAACGTTGTGAAAAACTCCTTTATGAGTATGAAGAGCGTTTGCAATTACTAGAACGTTTTTATAAACAAAAAAATTTAGCAAAAGAAATCTTAACCAGTACACAAACGATTGAAAAACATCTTGCTCTTAATAACGATTCTAGCGAAAAATGCTTACATGAAATTCAAAAAATCGTAAAGATTGTTTATCAAATTTTAGAATAATAGCTAGGAGGCTGTTTCATGGCTTTTGAAAGTTTATCGGATAAATTGCAAGGCGTTTTTAAACAATTAAAAAGCAAGGGTAAATTAACTGAAAAAGATGTTAAAGCGGCCTTACGTGAAGTTAAATTAGCTCTTTTAGAAGCAGATGTCAATTTTAAAGTAGTAAAGACATTCATTAAAAACATAGAGGAACGAGCAATTGGGCAAGAAGTATTAGAAAGTCTTACCCCTGGACAACAAGTAATTAAAATTGTAAATGAAGAATTGATTAATTTAATGGGAAGCACTCATAGTAAACTCACTTTTTCTTCTACTCCTCCAACTATTTACATGATGGTAGGACTACAAGGAGCTGGTAAAACTACTACTACAGCCAAATTAGGAGGGCTTCTTAAAAAGCAAGGGAAACGTCCCCTTCTTGTTGCTTGTGATGTTTATCGTCCAGCTGCTATTAAACAGCTTCAAGTTGTTGGTGGACAGTTAGGATTGCCTGTATTTTCAATGGGTGATACTCATCAACCTGTAGATATTGCTAAAGCAGCTGTTTCACATGGTATCTCAAATAATAATGATGTTATTTTAATTGATACTGCTGGTCGTTTGCATGTTGATGAAGAAATGATGAAAGAACTGCAAGATATCAAAGAAGCAGTTCAACCTAAAGAAATCTTATTAGTCGTAGATGCCATGACTGGACAAGATGCTGTCAATGTTGCTGAGCATTTTAATACTATGTTAGAAATAGATGGTGTAATTTTAACTAAATTAGATGGTGATACAAGAGGTGGGGCTGCTTTATCAGTGCGTTCCGTTACCCAGAAACCGATTAAATTTGCAGGTATGGGTGAAAAACTAGAAGACTTACATCCTTTTTATCCTGATCGAATGGCTTCTAGAATATTAGGAATGGGAGATATTTTAACGCTTATTGAAAAAGCCCAAGATAGTATTGATGAAAAGAAAGCAGCAGAATTGGAACAAAAAATAAGAACAGCAGAGTTTTCTTTTGAAGATTTTTTAGATCAAATGCAACAAGTTAAAAAAATGGGGCCTTTAAATCAACTAATAGGAATGATACCCGGTATTAATCAACAAATGGCTGATATTGACATTGATGAAAAAGAAATTGCTAGGGTAGAAGCTATCATATTATCCATGACTCCAGAAGAACGGAGAAACCCTGCTATTCTCAATAGTTCCAGAAAACGTCGTATTGCTTTAGGATGTGGATTAAATATTCAAGAAATAAATAAACTCGTAAAACAATTTGAACAAACACGTAAAATGATGAAACAATTTTCTGGCATGATGAAAGGTAAAAAAGGCAAACCAAAATTTCCTTTTTTCTAATAAATAGTATACGATAGAAGGAGGTGAAAACTAATGGCAGTAAAAATGAGATTAAAAAGAATGGGAGCCAAAAAAGCACCTTTTTATAGAATTATTGTGGCTGACTCCAGAGCCCCCAGAGATGGAAAATTTATTGAAGAACTTGGATACTACGATCCTACAAAAGATCCTGTAGAATTAAAAGTAAATGAAGATCTAGCAAAAAAATGGATCCAAAATGGAGCCCAGCCTTCTGATACTGTAAGAGCTTTACTTAAAAAAGCAGGTGTATTATAATAACGTAATACCCAACTGTTGTGTAGGAGGTGTGGGTTTTGAAAGATTTAGTTGAAGTCATTGCAAAAGCTTTAGTCGATCACCCAGAAGAAGTTCATGTGAATGAAGTTGAAGGAGAACGATCCATTATTTTGGAACTAAAAGTAGCTCCTGATGATATGGGAAAAGTAATTGGTAAGCAAGGAAGAATTGCTAAAGCTATTCGTACAGTTGTTAAGGCTGCTGCAACGAGAGAAGACAAAAGAGTAGTAGTAGAAATCTTGCAATAAAGGTTAGGATCTCCTAACCTTTTTCTATATTTTATTAATAAGTAATACCTATGAATAAGGAGTAAGTAGCAATGGGAAAATATATGCAAATTGGGAAAGTTGTAAATACTCATGGTATTCGAGGAGTTTTTAAAATCATTCCTACCACTGATGATCCCACTCGTTTTTCTCTATTGGATTTTGTTTTCTTATATCATAACCAACAGCGAAAAAAATATGAAATTGAACAATTGCAATTTCATAAACAATTTATTCTTTTAAAATGCAAAGAAATTTCTACTATGGATGAAGCAGAGACATTGAAAGGAGCTATTGTAGAAATTCCTCGATCAATGGCTTTACCTCTTGAAGAAAACGAATATTATATCGGAGATTTATATGGACTTGAGGTGTTTACTACTGGTCATCAATATTTAGGCAAACTTACAGACATTATATTTACAGGTAGTAATGATGTGTATGTAGTAGAAGATCCTAAAAATTCTTCACAAAAACCTATGTTGCTTCCAGCTATTCGTCAATGCATTCAAAAAATTGATTTAGAAAACAAGAAAATGATAGTTTACGTAATGGAAGGACTGGAAGAGTTGTGAGATTTTATATTTTAACTTTATTTCCTGAAATGATCGAAAGTACACTCAACTATAGTATTTTAGGCAAAGCCCAAGAAAAAAATAAAATCCATATTGAATGCATTAATATTCGAGATTTTGCTCAAAACAAACATGGACAAGTAGATGATTATCCTTATGGGGGTGGACCAGGAATGGTTATGCAAGCTCCACCTATTTATGATGCCTATAAAAATATTATAAATCGCATTCAAAAAAAGCCAAAAGTACTTTATATGAGCCCCCAAGGGAAACCATTTAATCAACAAATGGCTCAGTCTTTTTCTAAGGAAGAAGATTTGATTTTTTTATGTGGTCACTATGAAGGAATTGATGAAAGAATTATTAACACCATTGTTACTGATGAAATATCTATTGGTGACTTTATACTAACAGGTGGAGAATTAGCTGCTATGTGTATGATTGATGCAATTGCTCGATTGGTTCCTGGGGTTCTTGGAAAACCCGAATCTTTC
>JAAYNZ010000048.1 GCA_012520595.1 Candidatus Epulonipiscium sp.
AAGATAGCCCCAAAAGAATGGTAGTGAGATAAAGTTTTTTCACATTACCATTCTTTTTTAATCTTTTTTTCTTAGAGATATTCGTACTTATAATTCAAATTTTGCAAGATGAAAATGTATACCATATGGTGAATAAAGCAATAAGTTATTATAAAGGAAGTTTATTACAGAAAAGAGGGATTTTTCGACAAGAAATGAATAAGCATAGCTTTTTTTCGATAAATAAAGTATAATAAAAATATAGTAGTTTATAATATTTAGGAGGGTATAGGAAAATGGCAGTCATAGAAGAGTTGATTCGGGAAGAAGAAGATCAAACAATTAGTTTTGGAAATTATTTAATGGAGACAAAGAAAAAAGTACTGGATTTCGAAGTTAATGGTCATTTATACAAAATAAAAACCTTTTGTGAGATTACTAAATTAGAAAAGAATAGTATTCTTCTGTTTGAATCTGTTCCCGGTACAACTGTACATCACTTTTATATGGATAATAAAATGGTGACATTTACGATTGAAGGGGAAAAGGATTCGCAAATTACTCTAGAATTAGAAGCAGATAAAGAATATAAAATTTATTTAGATCAAGTATTAGTGGGTAAGGTGTATCCTAAACATTCAGGAAAAGTAACGTTTAGTGTAAATCTTGAGGATAAAAAAACCCAAGAAGTGAAGATAGAAAAAATATCATAATAAAATTATGCAGCAAATGAAAATACAAAACACATCTTATTTAAGATGTGTTTTGTATTTTAAAAAAAGGAGAAAGTCATGGCAAAAGCAAAAAATTTATATTTATGTCAAGAATGTGGATATGAGGCCCAACGATGGATGGGACGATGTCCTGATTGTGGAGAATGGAATACTTTTGTAGAAGAAGTTAGGGTTAAAAAAAGTACGGGAGTCCAATTATCATCTTTATCACAGAAGCCAATGCTTTTAGAACACATTCAAATTACCCAAGAGTCTAGAATTTCAACAGGTATGCCGGAGTTAGATCGAGTTTTAGGAGGAGGAATTGTCCAAGGATCATTGGTATTAGTAGGAGGAGATCCAGGCATTGGAAAATCAACATTGCTTCTTCAGATCTGCCAGAAAATTGGAGAAAAAAAACATAAAGTGTTATATGTATCAGGCGAAGAATCCATGCATCAAATTAAAATGAGGGCCCAGCGTTTACAAGTTAATACTTCAGAGCTTTTACTGTTTACAGAAACCAATATTGATATTATTGAAAAAATGATTCAAGAAGTAAAACCCCAAGTTGTTATTATTGATTCTATTCAAACTGTTTTTCGGCAAGATGTTTCTTCTGCACCAGGAAGTGTAAGCCAAGTTCGAGAAGCCACCAGTGCTTTAATGAGGCTAGCAAAAGGGTTAAATATTTCCATTTTAATCGTAGGACATGTAACAAAAGAAGGGGCCATTGCAGGTCCACGAGTATTAGAACATATGGTTGATACTGTACTATACTTTGAGGGAGAAAGGCATGTTTCTTTTCGAGTATTACGAGCAGTAAAAAATCGTTTTGGTTCTACCAATGAAATCGGTGTATTTGAAATGAGAGGACAAGGATTACAAGAAGTTCCTAACCCTTCAGAATTAATGCTAGCTGGAAGGCCTATCGGAGAACCAGGATCCATTGTAACTTGTAGTATGGAAGGAACACGTCCCATGCTTATTGAAATTCAAGCTTTGGTTAGCCCTACCACCTTTGGAATGCCCCGGCGAACAGCAACAGGCATTGATTATAATCGGGTTGTTTTACTTATGGCTGTATTAGAAAAAAAATTAGGTATGCAATTAGCAAATTATGATAGTTATGTAAATCTAGCAGGAGGACTAAAGATAGCAGAACCAGCTTTAGATCTAGGAATTATAGCAGCTATTGCATCCAGCTACCGTAACCAAGCCATTAACCCCTATTTAGTTGTTTTTGGAGAAGTAGGATTAACAGGAGAAATTCGTGGGGTGCATATGGCAGAGAAAAGAGTGATAGAAGCTGAAAAAATGGGTTTTAAACAATGCATCCTCCCAAAGGCCAATGAAAAAGTGCTAACTTCCTCTAGTAAACTTCAACTGTATGGAGTAAATACTGTCAGCGATGTGCTGGAAATCTTAAAAAATTAAAGCCAGTGCATAGGATGATGTCACCCTCACTTATTTTTCCTGTTGTTTTAAATAAAAAACAATAGGAGAATAAAAGTTGTGGGTTAATGGATCCTATGCACTGGCATTATTCTTGGCGTGTTTTTTAAGGTCCTTATTTTAGGTTGTATTTGCCTAATAGACGAACACGATTCAATTCCTTTAGTAGGATATCATATAGATTAAGATCCAGTGTATTACATAAAGAAGCAAGATAATATAAGGTTTTTCCCATTTCTTTTTCAATATGCTCTAGACACATATCGCATAATTTTCCTTCAATATGATCATCCATAAAATTTTTAATATCAGAGAGAGAGATTTCTTTCTCTAATGGATACTGTTGTTTTTTACTATGAATTTGAGCACAACCACATTGGGTAGATGCTTTTACAATAGCACGATTTAATCGAGCAGTAGCTTCTTGTATTTTACTCATTTGATCTAAAATGCTACGATTTCTAAAAGATAAGTCATCGATAGTATATTGAAAATCATCCATTACTGAATCCTTTAAGTGTGACATAAAACCCCTCCTTTGCTATGGATTTTAAATTACTATATTTAACTAAATTTAACATAAATTTATTATAGCATAGATTGACTGTTTATATAAGAAAAGAAATAAAAACGTAACATTATTTTTTATACATAAAATACTTTTTAAATATTGTTGACAAGCCTTTAAAAAGATGTTATATTATAAGTCGGTTATCCAACCAGCACTTTGAAAACTGAACAGTGTAACAACCCGTAAACAGTGAAGAAGTAAGGAAGTTCTTCCGTCAAGAAGAACGCCTTTGAGGAAGAAAAAGATGCTAGTGCATCATGAGAAGATCAAAACACGAGAGTTTGATCCTGGCTCAGGATGAACGCTGGCGGCGTGCCTAACACATGCAAGTCGAGCGGGGTTTTACAAGAGAAACTCTTCGGAGA
>JAAYNZ010000049.1 GCA_012520595.1 Candidatus Epulonipiscium sp.
ATATATAAAACTTAAGGCAGAGAGGGAAGCTTGTATTCATGTATTACCCATTGGTAGTATTACAAAAAACCAAGAAGGAAAAGAACTTGCCAATATTGGGAAAATGAAAGAAGCGGGAATTTGTGCTATTAGTGAAGATGGAAAATCGGTAGAAGATGCAGGGATTATGAAAAAAGCCATGCTATATGCCAAAATGTTTCAATTACCTGTCCTTTCCCATTGTGAAGATCCTAGCTTAGTAGGTGGGGGGGTTATGAATGCAGGAGAAGTGGCAGCTTTATTGGGTTTAAAAGGAGTTCCTAAAGAAGCAGAAGAAGTAATGGTGGCTAGGGATATTATTTTAGCTGGTAGTACAGGCGTTCACCTGCACCTTTGTCATGTAAGTACTAAAGGAAGTTTAGATTTTATTCGACTTGGAAAACAAAGAGGTATTTCTTTAACAGCAGAAGTATGTCCACATCATTTCACTCTTACGGATCAAGCTGTAGAAGGGTATGATGCCAATACGAAAATGAGTCCTCCTCTTCGTTCCCAAGAAGATGTAGAAGCCATGAAGCAAGCATTAAAAGAAGGGTGGATTGACATCATTGCCACGGATCATGCACCCCATCATCAAGATGAGAAAAATTGTGAATATGAAAAGGCGGCCAATGGAATTGTTGGGTTAGAAACAGCAGTCCCCTTAGGCATTACAGAATTAGTAGAAACCAAGATACTAACGCCAATGGAATGGGTAGAAAAAATGAGCACCAATCCAGCAAAACTTCTAAAGATCCCAAAAGGAACATTGCAAGAAGGACAAGTGGCGGACATTACTATTATTGATCCTCATCAGGAATACACTATTGATATCCATTCCTTTGCCTCTAAGAGTAAGAACAGTCCCTTTCATGGGAAAAAAGTGAAAGGAAAAGTGCTTTATACCATTGTAGAGGGAAAAATCGTTGTTGCACAAGGAGAACACGTATAAAAAGAAAATGAAAAGGGGTATGATCATGATTGATTTACTAATAGAAAAAATAGAAGAAAAACAAAATCCTACTGTTGTAGGATTGGATCCCAATCTAGCTTTCATTCCTACCATTATCAAAGAAGAAGCCTATGAACGTTATGGTAAGACCATTCAAGGAGCAGCAGAAGCTTTTTATCTCTTTAATACGAAGATCATGGATGGAATCAAAGATTTAGTACCAGCAGTCAAGCCTCAAATTGCCATGTACGAACAATGGGGAACCTTTGGGATGGATGTTTATTTACGAACCATTGCCTATGCCAAAGCAAAAGGATTTATTGTTATTGGAGATATTAAAAGGGGAGACATTGCTTCTACAGCAACGGCTTATTCCAATGGACATATTGGTCAAGTTACCATAGAAGAAGAAAAATTTTCAGTGTATAAAGAAGATTTTATAACCATCAATCCTTATATGGGATATGACTCAGTAGAGCCTTATTTAGAAGATTGTAAGAACTATGATAAAGGTTTGTTTGTTTTGGTTAAAACCTCCAATCCTTACAGCGGTCAGTTGCAAGATGTAGACCTTGTAGAAGGAGGAAAATTATATGAAAAAGTAGGAGCCCTTGTATCAGAATGGGGAGAGCCTTTTATCGGAAAATATAGATATAGTTCCATTGGTGCTGTAGTAGGAGCTACTTATCCAGAACAAGGAAGGAAACTACGGGAACAGTTACCTCACACTTTTTTTCTTGTACCAGGGTATGGTGCTCAAGGAGCCACAGCAAAAGATTTAGCTGGCTGTTTTGATAAAGAAGGTCGAGGAGCCATTGTAAATTCATCGAGAGGAATTATTGCTGCTTACAGTAGACCTAAGTACAAGGAACAATTTAAAGAAGAAGAATTTGTACAAGCAGCTAGAACGGCAGTTCTTGATATGAAAAAAGATTTAGAGGAGGTCCTAGCTTGAGGGCAAAGCTGATTTTAGAAAATAATGTTGTTATGGAAGGGAAGGCCTTTGGTCATATAAAAGAAGCAGTAGGTGAAGTGGTTTTTAATACAAGAATGCAGGGGTATCAAGAATTATTGACAGATCCTTGTTCCTGTGGACAATTGGTAGTAATGACCTATCCTCTCATAGGAAATTATGGAATCAATTTAGACGATATGGAGTCCCGATACCCATCAGTACGGGCATTGATTGTAGCAGAAGAAGCCCAAGCTCCTAGTAATTGGCGCTGTGAGATGGAGTTAGAAGGATATTTAAAACAAAACCGGATTTTAGGACTCAAAGGGATTGATACAAGGGCTTTAACTCGAATTCTTTCCACCCAAGGGACCATGAAGGGAATTATAACGGTACGGGATTTAACATCCAGTCAAATCCAACAAAAGTTTGCAGTTCCTTCTTCTTTGGCACCTGTACACCAAGTGACTACCTCAGAAAAATATCAGTGGGAGGGCGGGAAAACCTCCATAGCGGTTCTTGATTTAGGGGTTAAAAAAAGCATTTTACGAGGATTTCATCAAAAAGGTTGTGAATTGACTATTTTTCCAGCTACATCCTCAGCTGAAGAAGTATTAGCCATAAAACCAGATGGTGTGATTATTTCCAATGGACCAGGAGATCCAAGAGAAATTCCTGAAATTACAAAAGAAATTCAAAAGCTTATTGGCAAAGTACCTATTTTAGGCATCGGTTTAGGACATCAACTCTTAGGCCTTTGTTTTGAAGGGTCCATCGAAAAGCTTCTTTTTGGTCACCGTGGAGTTAGCCATCCTGTTAAAAATCTAGAGACAGGAAAAATTTTAGTTACAGTTCAAAATCACGGATATGTGATCCAACGAGATTCTTTGTCTTCTGAACTTATCTTAACTCATCAAAGTCTGAATGATCAAACTGTAGAAGGAATTCGTCATCGTACTCTTCCTATAATGGGAATTCAGTTTCACCCAGAAGTATGGGAGGGGCTGAGGGATCCTTGGGGAATAGCAGATCAATTTTTAGGGATGATAGGAGGAAGTCAAAATGCCTAAAGATACAGGTATTCAAAAAGTAATGGTCATCGGTTCAGGTCCCATTATTATTGGACAAGCTGCTGAATTTGATTATTCAGGAACCCAAGCTTGTCAAGCACTAAAAGAAGAAGGGATTGAAACCGTTCTTGTAAATAGCAATCCAGCTACCATTATGACAGATCGGGAAATGGCAGATCGGATCTATATTGAACCATTAACCATAGAAGTATTAGAGCAAATCATTGCGAAGGAACGTCCTGATTCTCTAATGGCAGGGATGGGAGGACAAACAGGACTTAACTTAGCTGTTGAATTATATGATGCAGGTATTTTAGAAAAATATAGAGTCAAAGTCATTGGAACTTCTATTGAATCCATTAAACAAGGGGAAGATAGAGAACTTTTTAAACAGCTGATGGAGAAGATTCAGCAGCCTATTATTGAAAGCACCATTGTAACCACCATAGAAGAAGGGCTAGAGTTTGCCCAGCAAATCGGGTATCCAGTGGTTGTACGTCCTGCCTACACCTTAGGAGGAAGCGGTGGAGGAATTGCAGAGGATGAAGAAGCCCTCCGAGAAATTTTATCCCAAGGTCTTCATTTAAGCCGGGTAGGACAGGTACTTTTAGAGAGAAGTGTAAAAGGTTGGAAGGAAATCGAATATGAAGTGATTCGAGATGGAGCTGGTAACTACATTACCGTTTGTAATATGGAAAATGTAGACCCAGTAGGAGTTCATACAGGAGATAGTATTGTAGTAGCTCCTTCCCAAACTTTATCCTACTATGAACACCGTATGTTAGCACAAGCATCCTATGATATTATTGAAGCTGTGGGGATTAAAGGAGGATGCAATGTCCAGTTTGCTTTAAATCCTACAAGCTTTGAATATGTAGTCATTGAAATCAATCCACGAGTGAGCCGTTCTTCTGCACTAGCTTCTAAGGCAACAGGATATCCCATTGCCAAAGTAGCCACGAAGATTGCTTTAGGGTATCATTTGGATGAAATACCCAATGCAGTGACAGGTATTACTTCGGCTGCTTTAGAGCCTACCCTTGATTATGTGGTTGTTAAGATTCCAAAATGGCCTTTTGATAAATTTCAAAGAGCCAAAAGAACTCTAGGAACCAAGATGATGGCAACGGGAGAGGTCATGGCCATAGGTTCTTCTTTTGAAGCAGCTCTTCTAAAAGGGATTCGTTCGTTAGAAATTGGACGGTATACATTAGTCAATCCATCTTCTGAAAAACGTAGCCTAGAAGAACTTAAAAAGCGGGTTCGAATTCCAGACGATGAGCGAATTTTTGATGTGGCAGAGATGTTAAGAAGAGAATATCGAGTGGATAAAGTCCATGAGATTACAGGTATGGATCTTTTCTTCCTGAACAAAATTAAAGGAATTGTTCAACAAGAAGAAGAACTAAAAAATAGTACATTAGAAGATCTTACGGAATCATGGCTAAGAAAGCTAAAGCAAAATGGATTTTCAGATAAAGGGTTAGCTGATTTATTGCATTGTAAACCAAGAGATATTTACCAAAAAAGAAAAGAATGGAAGATCTGCCCTTCCTATAAAATGGTAGATACCTGTGCAGGAGAATTTAAAGCAGTAACTCCTTACTATTACTCCACATACCAATGGGAAGATGAAAAGAGAAATAGTCAGAGAAAAAAAGTAGTAGTGTTAGGTTCGGGTCCCATTCGAATTGGACAAGGGATTGAGTTCGATTACTGTTCTGTTCACAGTATCTTAGCCCTAAAAAAAGCAGGTCTAGAAACCATTATGATTAATAATAATCCAGAAACGGTAAGTACAGATTTTGATATTGCCGATGCTTTGTATTTCGAACCTTTGACAGAGGAAGAAGTTCTTAATATCATTGAGCGAGAAAAACCCCAAGGAGTGATTTTACAATTTGGAGGGCAGACAGCTATTAAATTAGCAAAGTTTTTACGAGAAATGGACATTCCTATCTTAGGGACAAAGCCAGAACAAATTGATGCAGCCGAAGATCGGGAAAAATTTGATCAATTACTAGAAGAATTAAAAATTCCAAGACCACAAGGAAAGGCAGTATGGAGTCTAGAAGAAGGACTTAGAGAAGGGGCTAAGCTAGGATATCCTTTATTAGTACGTCCTTCTTATGTATTAGGAGGTCAAGGAATGGAGATCACCTACCAAGAAGAAGAACTTAAACGTTATTTAGAAGTAGCTTTTACGAGGGACAAAAAAAATCCAGTGCTGATTGACCGGTATCTAATAGGACGTGAAATCGAAGTAGATGCCATTTGTGATGGAGAAGACATTTTAATCCCTGGTATTATGGAACACTTAGAACGAGCAGGAGTTCATTCTGGCGATAGTATTTCCATCTATCCTAGCCAAAATGTATCCGAGGAAATAAAAGAGAAAATCATCTCGTATACTAAGAGTATTTCCTTGGCCCTTAAAGTTGTAGGCATGGTCAACATTCAATTCATTGAATTTCAAGGAGAATTATATATTATTGAGGTCAATCCTAGATCCAGTCGTACAGTACCATTCATTAGTAAAATGACAGGGGTGCCAGTGATCCATGTGGCCACGCAGGTAATGTTAGGGGTCAAATTAAAAGAACTTCCTTATGGAGTCGGTTTGTACCCATCCTCTTCTTTGATTGCAGTAAAGGTTCCTGTTTTTTCCACACAAAAATTACCAGAAGTAGAAGTAAGTTTAGGTCCAGAAATGAAATCTACAGGGGAAGTATTAGGGGTTGGCTCCACTGTAGAAGAAGCTTTGTACAAAGGGTTTTTGGGAGCAGGCATTACATGTCCAAGACCAGGAGGAAAAATTTTAGCCACCATTAAACCCTATGATCAAGATGAATTTGTACCTATTGCAAAACGCTTAGCTCGTTTAGGGTATCACTTTATAGCTACAGAAGGAACAGCTCAATTGTTAGAAAAAGAAAATATTCCAGTGGAAAGAGTGAAAAAAATCCGAGAAGGAGTTCCGAATATCTTAGATATTATTCGAAGTGGAATGGTAGATTGGGTTATAAATACACCGACCAAAGGAAATGACGCTAAAAGAGATGGATTTCGTATTCGAAGAGCAGCTGTAGAAGCCTCTGTAGAAGTCTTTACTTCTTTAGATACTGTTAGAGCTTTAGTGGAGTTGTTAGAACAAGACATGGATAAAAAAGCACTAGAACCCATTTATTTATCGTAAACAATATCAATCTATATACAAGTTACTGTTTCAGCGAATCCAGACTAGAGTAAGAGAGTAGAAGGAGAGAAAGGCATGTGTTTAACAGAAGATCAATGGAAGAGGAAAAAAACTGTTGTTATTATAAAAAATGAAGCCATTGCAAAAGATGTTTATGAGATGGATCTTCAAGTAGGAGAGACAGCAAAAGAAATAGAACCGGGTCAATTTATTCATTTATACTGTCGGCAAGGACAGCGACTACTCCCCCGGCCCATTAGTATTTGTGAAGTGGATGAGAAAAAAGGAAGATTAAAAATTGTATATGGAATCGTAGGGTCAGGAACAAAGGAATTTGCTTCCTACTCTCCTTTCGAAACCATTGATATAATTGCCCCTTTAGGAAAAGGGTATCAATGGGAAAGCCAAGAGAAACACTCAATTTTGGTTGGAGGAGGTTTAGGGGTTCCGCCCTTACTGGAATTGGCCAAGCGTTTGCCAGGCAAAGTAGAAGTTTATTTAGGATTTCGCAGCCAACCCTTTTTAGTGGAAAACTTTAAAAAATATACGGATTTCGTATATATAGCAACGGATGACGGATCTCACGGAACAAAAGGAACTGTTTTGGATGTATTAAAAAACAAAAGTGAATGTCCTGAAAAAGCAAGGGTTTATACTTGTGGGCCTAAGCCAATGTTACAAAGTATTACTCAATGGGCCGTGGAGAAGGGGTATCCAATTCAAGTATCTTTAGAAGAACGAATGGCATGTGGTGTTGGTGCTTGTGTAGGATGTGTTTGTAAGATCAAAGATCTACAAACTGGAGAGTGGCAATATCAAAGAGTTTGTAAAGAAGGGCCAGTTTTTAATGGGAAAGAGGTGATTTGGAATGAAGAATCTTAAGGTGAACATTGCAGGAGTAGAGCTGAAAAATCCTGTTATGACTGCTTCCGGAACCTTTGGTTCCGGAAGGGAGTATGGGGAATACATGGATTTAAATCAGCTAGGAGCTGTTGTTGTTAAAGGGGTTGCCATTACACCTTGGAAGGGAAATCCACCGCCTCGAATTGCAGAAACATATGGAGGAATGCTTAACAGTGTAGGTCTTCAAAATCCTGGAGTAGAAGTGTTCATTGAACAAGATATTCCTTTTTTACGGCAGTATGATACAAAGATTGTTGTAAACATTGCTGGTAAAACCATAGAAGAATATTGTCAAGTAGCAGAACGATTAGCAGATGCTGATGTGGATTTATTAGAGCTAAATATATCCTGCCCCAATGTGAAAGAAGGAGGGGTGGCTTTTGGTACAGATCCTCGTATGGTAGAAAAAGTAACAAGGGAAGTAAAAAAACACAGCAAACAACCTTTAATTGTAAAATTAAGCCCCAATGTTACGGATATTACAGAGATGGCCAAAGCAGCAGAAGTAGGAGGAGCAGATGGGCTTTCTCTCATTAATACACTTTTAGGTATGTCCATTGATATTCATAAAAGAAGGCCTGTATTGGCCATGGGAGTAGGGGGATTTTCAGGACCAGCCATTAAACCAGTAGCTGTTCGTATGGTATACCAAGTAAAACAAGCCGTTTCCCTTCCTATTATTGGTATGGGTGGTATTGCAACAGGAGAAGATGCTATTGAGTTTATCATGGCAGGAGCTACAGCCATAGCAGTAGGAACAGCTCATTTTCATAATCCAAGGGCTTCTTTAGAAGTCTTGGAAGGCATCCAAGAGTATATGGAAAAATATAAAGTACAAGAATTAAAAAAAATTCGAGGAATTATAAAATAATATTGAACAAAGATACGGAAAGATAGAAAAGGAGAGAATTTGATGGATCAACAAAAAATGGAGGAAATTTTGCGTAAAACCCAAGTACTACAGGAAGGACATTTTTTATTAACTTCCGGAAGACATAGTCGTCAATATATGCAATGTGCCCGTATTTTAGAATATCCTTGGCACATGGAAGAAGTGATGAGTGTTATTGCGAATCAGATCAAAGGCCAACCTATTGATCTGATCGTTGGACCTGCTATGGGAGGTATTATTGTTGCTTATGAATTAGCAAGACAACTGCAAGTAAGAAACTTTTTTGCTGAACGTGAAGAAGGGAAAATGACCCTAAGACGAGGTTTTACAATTCCAAAAGGGGCTAAGGTCATTATTGCAGAAGATGTGATTACCACAGGAGGCTCTGTACAAGAAGTGATGGATTTGGTTAAAGAGGTAGGAGGAGAAGTAGTTGGCGTGGCTGTTTTAGTTGATCGCAGTAACGGGAATATTGATTTTGGTTGTCCTTTGTATGCAGCCTATACAGCTAATATTGTTTCCTATGAAGAAAGAGAATGTCCTTTATGTAAAGAGGGAAAAATAGATCTCATAAAACCGGGAAGTCGAAAGAAAATCTAAGATAAAGAAAGCAAGCAAGAAAAAAGATTACTTCTGTCCTATACATTCAAAGAAAGGATAAGAAGTAATCTTTTTTGTATAAAGTAAAATATACTTTATAGAAAAAAGTAAAAAATGATGTTATAATACTATCAATGCGGAGGTATAAAAGATAGATTTTACTTTGGAGAGTCTCTATGTCTTATAGATGTAAAGAGTATAAATGACGGATATAAAAAACAAGAAAGAGGGGTTAATGCATGGGTAAGGTAAAAATCTTTACAGATAGTACAGCAGATTTGAGCAAAGAACTATTAGAAAAATATAATATTTCTGTTGTGCCATTATATGTAATACTTAATGAGAAGAGTTATCGAGATGGATTGGATTTAACAACTATAGAAATGTATGAACTAATTGAAAAATATCAAACGCTTCCCAAAACATCTGCACCTACAGTAGAAGATTTTAAAGCGGCTTTTCTTCCTTGGCTTCAGCAAAATTATGAAATTGTTTATATTGGAATTTCTTCAGGATTTTCCGGAACTGTTCAAGCAGCTACCATTGCAGCGAAAGAATTAGGAGAAGAGAAGGTTCATATTGTAGATTCTTTAAATTTATCTATGGGAATTGGTTTATTGGCCATTGAGGCAGCAGAGATGGCTCAACAAGGGATGGAAGGAGCTATGATTGCCAAGAAAGTAAGGGAAGATGTACCTAAAGTGCGATCTAGTTTTTTTATTGACACATTAAAATTTTTGCATATGGGAGGAAGATGTACTTCTGTTCAGATGCTAGCTAGTACGGTACTTCGAATTCGTCCTCAAATTATTGTAAGAGATGGAGGCATGATTGTAGGAAGTAAGTACAGAGGTAATCGTAAAAGATGCTTGGAAAGTTTTTATCAAGATCATATTGGGGAAGGAAAGGAGATTCGTTTAAATCGGATTTCTGTTACTCATTCTGCTTGTCCTCCAGAAGAAGTCGCTTATTTAAAAGAAAAGATCAAAAAAGAATTACAAATCGAGGAAGTTTTAGAGACAAGAGCTGGAACCGTCATTTCTAGTCATTGTGGTCCTCAAACCATAGGCGTATTATACATCCAAGATTAAAGCATAAGGAGAGGTGTTGAGGGTGCTAAAAGAAGAAAAGAAGATTGTAAGAAAGCCTCTTGTAATTGGAATTGGAGGACCTACAGGAAGTGGGAAATCTACATTTACGAATATGCTTCATCAACAGTTAAAGGAATATAAAGTCCAAATTATTTCTTTGGATCAATATTTTAAACGCCCTTTGCCGAAAACAATGGCTCCTTTTACAGGCAAAGAATATGAGGATTTTAACCATCCAGATTCCATTGATTGGGAGGCAGTGATGAATCAAATTCAAATAAGTTTGCAGGCTTCTATTGATATTCTAGTAATAGAAGGACTTTTAGTCTTATATTCACCTGAAATTCGCACATTTTTGGATCTCAAAATTTATATGGACTTAGAAGCAGAAGAAAGAATGTATCGTCGCATTAAGCGAAATATGGCCATGCGAGGATGGACTTTAGAGGAAATTGCGGATTATTATTTGGATTCAGTACGTTTTCGAGAAAGAGAGTTTGTTTTGCCTACGAAATGGTATAGTGATTTAATTTTAAATGGAGGACAATTTGAGGAAAAAGCTCTTCCGGTGGTTACTCTGTGGATTAAATCCAATGTACAAGCAGCATATAAGGAGTGATGTTATGAAACAAAAGAAACCTTCTCCCTTTAAAGATATGACCTTCCGGGAAAAGGTTGAACATATCTGGGAATACTATCGAATTCATATTTTTGTTATAATATTTGTTTTATTCTTTCTGGGTTCTATGTTGAATCATTTAGTTTTTAATCCTCCCAAAGAAGCAGGAGTGTTTATAGGGTTCATAGGAAAATATATGGACATGGAGCAAGCAAAGGTTGTACAAGAGCGACTTACCGAAGAAATTATACAAGATCCTACCAATAAAACAGAAGCCAAATTAGATCTTTTTATGATCAATCCAGATAGTAAGGAGTTAATGGAAGTTAATATGGCCAATGCCCAGAAACTCATGGCCATGTTGGCTAGTAAAGAAATCGATATTTTGATTGCTGATAGTGCTAGCTTTGGTGTTTATGTTAAACAGCAAGCTTTTCTACCTTTAACAGAAGTGTTTACAGAAGAAGAATTAAAACAATGGGAAGAAAATTGTTTAACGGGCAAAAGCGAAGAAGATACAAAGGCACAAATTTATGGAATTTATTTATGGGATCATCCCTTATTACAAGAACTTCATTTTACAGCAGAGAAACCTGTGATAGGGATTGTTGCGAATACAACAAGAGTAGAAAAGGCAAAAGAAACTTTACGATGGTTTGTAAAACAAGGAAAATAAGGAGGAAGCATGAATGGGAAAACAGAATATAAAATACTGTTTTGTTGCCATCCTTATATTTTATCTTGTTTTATCTAGTATTTATTTATCTAGCTTTCAATTTCAATACCCGATTCGTTTTTCGCATCATGACCAGCAAGCGTATTTTTTTGTAACGGATACTCCGACTCTAGGACATATGTTTTCGTTTTCAATGGACTTTTATTTCGTATCCTCTACCCTTAAGTTATTTGCTATCTCTTTATGGATTTTATTTTCCTTTTCTTTCTATCATTATGTCATTGATGAAAGAAGTAATATTTTTGATTTATTTACCCAACGTTTTCATGGGAGTACCTATAGAAATAGAAAAAACCTTTCTTATTACGATGTCTTTAAAAGATGACTTTTCATTAAAGAGAGGTGAGAGAGATGATGGCAATCGATTGGGTGGCTTGGGTAGTTGTAATCGTATTTGTTCTAGGAGCCGTATTTTTAGGTTATTATGTTAATAAAAAGCAATAAATAAAAAGAGTTTATGAAAAAACACCCTTTGGGAAATAAAATGTAATTTCCAGAAGGGTGTTTTTTCATTGTGTTGGATATCTTTATTCTATGATTTTTCTCTTATAATTAATGGTAGCAAAAAGTACCATCAGAATGACATTAATGATTAAAAAACTAATAGCAGCAACAATGCCAAGAGAGTCTGCAATCCAGCCTACTACCTGAGGAGCGATAATACCTCCCATAGCAGCAATGGCTAGCAATAGTGCCATTCCTGATGCAGAACCTTTGATTAGAAAACTAGCATTGGCAATGCTTGTTGGATAGATACCTGCTAAAAAGAAACCGAGGGCAACAATGGCGACAGTAATCCATACAATATTTTTAGTAGAAATCAAAAGGAAAAAGGCCAAGGTACTACCGATACAATTAATTAAAATCAGTGTTTTCTTAGGTATTTTAGTGGATAAGTAACCAGTAGTAAGTCGGCCAATCATAATGACGAACCAAGTGATAGAAACCAAATTGGTTGCAAAAGCTTCGCTCATTACGCCGATGCTTTGAAGATAGGTTACAAACCAGCCATTGATACAGTTTTCTACCCCTAAATAGAAAAACAAAATAAGACCAATGCAATAAAAATCAAAGCTTTTTAAAAAGGTGGAAGCAGGTTTTTCAGAAACCGCTGTATTCTTTTTCGTTGTGGTTGTATCAAAGAGTTTCATCGTAATATATGTGATCACTGAAGTCCAGCATAAAAAGATCATCACATATAAAACATGTTTCCATGTATAATCTAGTCGAATCATAGTAGAAGTCATAAAAGGAGCTAGAAAAGCACCCAAAGCAAAAAAAGTGTGAAGCAAGTTTAATGCAAGAGGTTTTCCATCACTATGATCATTAATGACACCATTATTAAAATTACTAATAGAACCCCTTCCAATTCCAATAAAAAGAAAGGTTGGATATAAGATGGCAACCGAAGGTAAAAAGGTTACGATGGTTAAGCCAATCGGGATTAGAGAAGATAAAAGGATAACTGTTGCCTTTTTACCTATTTTGGATGCTAGAAATGGACTGAAAAAGCTTGCTAACAAGTTCCCAATGGCAAAAGCAGAGAGGAGCCCACCAGCAACCGTATAATTCATATTGGTCTCTTTGATTAGGTAGGGTAAAATAGCTCCAATGATTAAGACAGACATGCCGCTTACAAAAAAAGTGTAAAAACAGCGAGCAAATAATAAGTTACGTTCTTTTGTGTTCATGATGCTAAATTCCTTTCTATAATATAAATTTATGAGTATAGTTATCTACGCTTATAATCCAAATTTCGAAAGATGTATATCCAAGGGTTTCTATTTGCGACTGTTTTCCTTTTAGAAAGAACGTCAGAGCTAGAGAATGATATACGAGTTTGCGGAAACTTAGATTTTCAGCGTAGGTA
>JAAYNZ010000050.1 GCA_012520595.1 Candidatus Epulonipiscium sp.
AAAATGAGTAATCCGATTAAAACCATGTAAGTCAATATGTGAATCATTGCCATTATAAAACTTCATATAAAAACGGAGAAAATCAATAAAAGGAGAGCCGTTTTGATGAACGAAAAAACTTGCATTATAATTTTGGTTATAATTTGCATAATTATTAACCCCTTGTATTCTCCCGTTTTTGACCACCAATCCCATGGGATCTGCTGGATTTTTAGACATATTAAAAAAATCCGCATTAATCCCTGCTACGGCTCCTTTCTTCTGTGCCAAATCCTTCAAAGGTTCTCGAAGTCCAAATTCTTGGGTAGAATCTAAGACCCCTAACTCAACATTAGGATTTTCCATGTCAATGGTCATTACATGGATATCTAACCAACCATCTTGGGTAAAACGTCGATTTTTTTCATAAATAACTCCACTAGTAATGGTTTGAACCTCTTTTTCTTCATGAAGTATATTATAAATTCCTTGGGGATCGGCAAAGAGTTCTACAGAACCTCCACTCCCTGCCAAAAAAACCCCTAAACACAATGCAATAAATCTTTTCCATCTGATTCTTTTTTGAGCCATCATACTTATTGCTCACTCCTTTATCTAGACACCATTAACGAGTTTCATTTTTTACTATTCTATTTTTCTTTTAATCCTAAAATAATTTGTATATCAATATTCTCAGGGAGAGCATGTGGATCTACTTCTACTTTTGTTTCTACAAAAAACTTCTTTAGATCTTCCCCCATTCCTTTTTCTTTGACAATGATTCTAGTTGAATCTTGTCTTTCCTGTTTATATGTTCCAATAGAAGAAACTTGATATCCTTCTTCTTGTAATTTTTTTTGAGTTCTGGTTGCTAATCCACCTACATTGCCACCATTAAGCACTTGAATCGAATATTCTTGACTACTCTTTGTTGTTTTTTGATCATTAGAATTTTCTTCTGAAACTGAGAAAATACGTGCTACTTGTTCTTTTACCTTAGGTTCATCGGGAATAAAATAAGAAGTCCCTTTTACATATTTCCCTTCCCCTGGTAAGGTTTCCATATGAATATTATCGACTTGGATGTCTTTAATGTATTTTGTATATTGTAGTATATCATCTAATCCTACATCGGTTTCAACATATTCATATAGAGTTCGAACAATATTCGTAATACGAAGAATATTCCTTTCACTCAAAGCCTGCTTAGCAAAGGCTTTTAAAAACAACTGTTGGGTTTGAATTCTGCCTACATCACCTTCAGCATACCCTGCTCGATATCGAACCAAACCTTCTGCTTGAGAGCCATTTAATTTTTGTTTTCCTTTCTTTAAATTAATATATAAATTTTGATAGGGGTCACTATATTTCATATTCATAGGAACATCAACTTCTACCCCTTCTAATTCATCTACAATTTTACGAAAAGCAACAAGATCAATCTTTACAAAATGATCAATGGTAATGTCTAATAATCGCTCCAATTCATCCACTGAATATTCATTTCGTTTTGCTTTTCCCGCATAAGCATGAACTTCATTAATTTTTACTACCTTGGGCACACGATGGCTATTGTTATTTTGCATTTCTTTCCAACGCATTTCTGTAAGTTCGATACGTGTATCCCTAGGCACAGAAAGAAGATTAATTGCTTTTGTTTTGGTATCAAAGCTAGTAACAAAAATCACATCCGTTCTTGTCCCATCTTCGTCTACTCCAAAAACTGCTACATTAATCTTCCTTTTCTCATTCTTTTTAAACATGTCCCACATACTACTCTTATCTTGCTCTTGTTTTTCCTTTAGCTGATCTCCTGCCAATTGATTTTTATCCTTATTGAGATATAAATAACCCATGGTAGCTGCTCCTGCTATGATTAAAAAAGTAAAAACCATTAAAAATACAATTCCAAAAAATTTTAGTGCCAAAGATTTTTTCTTTTGCTTTGGCTTGTTTGATTTTTGCGAAGACATTTTTCACACTCCTACATGCTAACGTACTGATGTTATTATTCCCTTTACAGACTACATTATCATATCATATTTTGATTACAAACAAATAACAAATCAATGACAAATTTATTTGCAATCTTCGGTGTCTACGATATAATGAATATTGTACACGAAAAAAATAAAATAGAAAACCCTTATTTTCATATTTTAGACGTATGGACAAGCTACCATTATCGATGTCCTACTTCATAAAATAGATACGATTGTAGCTGAAAGGAGTATGATCATGTCATTAAAAATCGGATCTCACGTATCCATTGCAGAAGGTCTCTTAGGTGCTGCTAAGGAAGCTGCTTCTTATGGTGCCAGTACCTTTATGATTTATACAGGCGCTCCTCAAAATACCCGTAGAACAGCCTTATCCAATTTAAAGATTGAAGAAGGACATGCTTTTATGAAAGAACAAGGTATCCATGATATTGTGGTTCATGCCCCTTATATTATTAACCTAGCCTCTTATAAACCTCATATTTATGATTTAGCCATTTCTTTCTTATCTTCAGAGATGGAACGTACCCAAGCACTAGGGGCTAATTATATTGTTTTACATCCAGGGTCTTATACGGATAAAGATGCTAACTATGGCATCGAAAGAATAGCTGAAGGCTTAAACCAAATTGTAAACCCAGATACTGATCTTTGGGTCTGCCTTGAAACTATGGCTGGAAAAGGCACAGAAATTGGACGTAATTTTGAAGAACTGGCAAAAATTATTGATAAAGTAAAATACAATGAAAAAATAGGAGTATGTTTTGATACTTGTCATACCCATGACAGTGGTTATGATATTATTGATCATTTTGATGAAGTTATGGAAAACTTTGATCAAGTAATCGGTTTGGATCGGCTAAAAGTCTTTCATATCAATGGCTCATTGAACCCTAGAGGAGCCCAAAAAGATCGACACGCTAATATTAATGCAGATGAAACAAATCCACGTGGAAAAGATCACATTGGATTGGATGCCCTGTATCGAATTGTTCATCATCCTGTTGCCCAAGACAAACCATTGATCTTAGAAACCCCTTGGCTCGATTCCTCTACCAATTTGTACGCACAAGAAATTGCTATGCTTAGAGAGGATCGAAGTTAACATGAAATACAAAGATCAAGTGGTTGTTGTAACAGGCTCTTCCCGAGGTATGGGTCGAGAAATTGCCTACCAATTTGCCAAGGAAGGGGCTATGGTAATCCTTCATGGATTTCAATCTATTTCTGCCTTAGATGAGATCAAACAGAAAATTCAACAAGAAGGGGGACAATGCGAAACTTTTGTTGCTGATATTTCCGATTATACCCAAGTACAAAAAATGTTTGCTGCTATTTTAAAACAACACTCAAAAATTGACGTATTGGTTAATAATGCTGGTATTTCTCAGATCGGATTGTTTACAGACACCACCTATGAACAATGGATCCAGATGGTACAGACCAACCTTACCTCTGTCTATAGCTGCTGCCATTGTGTCTTACCCTCTATGATCCATCATAAAGCAGGTTCCATTATTAATATTTCTTCCATCTGGGGAGTCACAGGTGCTTCCTGTGAAGTAGCTTATTCTGCTACCAAAGGAGGCATGAATGCTTTTACCAAAGCTTTAGCCAAAGAACTAGGCCCTAGTCAAATCCGGGTCAATTCCATTGCTTGTGGAGTGATTGATACGGAAATGAATCAATGGCTTTCCCCGGGAGAAAAAGAAGAACTCATTAATTCTATTCCTCTGATGAGACTAGGACAACCAAAAGAAGTGGCTGACCTTTGTCTATACCTTGCTTCCTCATCTGCTAGTTACATAACAGGTCAAGTCATTGTCTTAGATGGGGGTATGATTTAGATCCATCTTCCTTTCAATAAAAACACGATTCCTAGACTAAGAAATCGTGTTTTTATTGATATAAATCTATTTTCTATATTTTTTTTATCATTTTCATCTGCATCTTTGTTATCTTTCGCATCATCTTCATCTGCATCTTCATTACTTTTTGCATCATCCTTATCTGCATCTTTATCACCCTTTTTATCATCTTTCTTTCCATTTTTATCACCTCATATGCTTGAATTAAAAAAGTTAAAAAGACTGAACAATGCCTTCGTATTGTTTTTGAAAATTAGGATCCTGTAGATTTCTTTCCTTTCTTGGAAGTCCAATAGAAATTCTTCTCTTGACTTGGGCTGGCTTTTTACTAAGGAGTAAAATTTCATCTCCTAATAGTAACGCCTCTTCTACATGGTGGGTAACAAATACAATGGTATTTTGGGTTTCCTTCCATAAAAGATGAGTTTGGTTCAAAAGAAGATTTCTTGTTTTCACATCCAATCCTTGAAAAGGCTCGTCCATTAAAAGCAGTTGGTGTTCATAAACAAAAGCACGTACCAAAGCCACTCTTTGTTTCATTCCACCACTTAATTGATGTGGATAATAATTAGCATACTCCTGCAAACCCGTCTTTTGCAAATAAAAGTCAATTCTTTTATCCTTTGCAAGTGAGGAATGAGAAATAACAAAATTAATATTTTCCTTAACAGTTTTCCAGGGAAGCAATCGGGGCTCTTGAAACACATAACTAGAAACAATAGGTTCCTTTTGAATGACCTGTCCCCCATCTATCGGTAATAATCCTGCTAAAATACGTAAAATAGTCGTTTTCCCACATCCAGAAGGGCCTAAGATACAAAGAATCTTTCCTCTTGACACAGAAAAAGATAAATTCCCAAGAACCTGCAAACCATCAAAATATTTATTTACTTCTTTTAATTCAATCATAAGTACCCTCTCCAATGTCCGATGGCTTTGTCCGTAATATATTTCATTACCCGTTCTCCTAAATAACCTAACAACATTAATATCCCTGTCCATGCCAATACTTCTGTGGTGGATAAATTCACACGTGCCAAGGCCATGCGCCCTCCAATGCCATCCCGCCCACTCAATAATTCAGCCATGGCTACAGCCTTCCACGTCATTCCAATGCCAGCCCTACTTCCTGCCAATATAAAAGGAAGAAGTTGTGGAAGATAAAGGGAAATAAATTGTCTCCTTTTGCTTACTTGAAATAAGGTAGCCATTTCTTGTAAAAACTCATCTAACTGCCCCATGCCCTGATATACATTAATAACTAATAATGGAAATACAGCAATAAAAGTAATAAAAATGGTCATACTACTGGGTCTTCCAAACCAAATTAAAGCTAAGGCCAGCCATGAAACTGTAGGAGTGGTTTGTAACGTAATTACGAAAGGCCGAAAAAAAGCATCTATTTCTGGTAAAAAGCCCATTAAAAACCCTAAGGGAATACCGATCATTGCTGCTAACCAAAAACCCATTAAACCACGATATAAGGTCAATCCTATGGATTGCCAAAAAACTTTCTGGGTAAAAAACGTGAACATCACTTGTATAACTTCAAAAGGAGAAGGTAAAATCATAGGGTGATAACGATAGGCTACCCATTGAGATAAAAAATACCAAATCGTAAAAAATAAAAAAAGGGAAATCCAAAAAAATTTCCCCTTGTTTTTTCTCTTACTCTTTGTAGTAAAATTCTGCATCCGGTACATTGCCTCCTATCATGGTTGGAGATAAAGCCAATAACGCTTCCAAATAAGCTTGCACCTCTTCCTTCCCATCTGATGCGTGCACTGCTTCCAAATGAATACGAGTCATGGCTTCTTCAAAAACCACCTGAGGAATACCCATTTCTTTCTCTACGACTTCGGATACAATACTAGGATCTTCCATGATTTTTACTACTGCCTCTGCATAAGTCTTTTGAAATTCTTGCACCCATTTTGGATACTTTTGGGCAAACCCATTTTGAATCACCATACCTGTTTGAGGCAATCTACGATCCTCTCCATGAATACCTTGCCATTCTTTGGCATAATCATAAACAACCTCTATGTTTTCTGCCTTTTTCAAAGCTTGGGTTAACAATGGTTCTGGTAAAACAGCCACTTCTCCTTGACCCGCAATCATCTTTTGTACAATTTCTGGTGAAGAACTATATTGTAAAGTAACTTCCTCTTCTTGAATCCCATTCTTTTGTAACAAATATCGTGTTAATACATCCGGACTGGCCCCTTGGGCTCCTACATGAATCTCCTTTCCTTTTAGATCATCCCAAGATTGGATCAAACCTTCTTTTGCAACCATATATAAAATTCCCCAAGTATTTACGTTTAATAGGGAAATATCCATTTCTTTATTGTAGAGAATGGAAGCTACATTTACAGGTATAATAGAAAGATCTGCTGTTTTCTTTGCAATATTAACATTGGCTTCTTCCATGTTTTTGTAAATAACAACTTCTACTTTTTCTCCCAAAAGATTATTTTCTTGCATATAAAGAATAGGGGCTGTTGGAGGTCCCATAGGAACTTGTAGGGTCACTTTTTCTACTTTTTCTTGTTTAGAAGTCATCCCACATCCTGTAAACAATAGACTGATGGTTACGATGAAAACAATGATTGCTCTGCATTTTTTCATGGTCATGCTCTCCTTTTGTACTTTTGCTCATCTTGCGTAAAATATTTTTGCTTTCTTGGTATTTATCATATCACTTTTACTAAAAATGCACAATCAAAAAATAATCTTCCCAAAGACTCATTTCAAACTCCTTAATTCATTAGCACACCCAAAGACTTTTTAAGTCAACTCTCTGACACTGCAGTTGTTATTTCTCGAATCTCTATTACATCAAAACCGATTTCAACAATTTTATAGAGATTATTCTTATTGTTTTTAACGTATTCAATAAAATCCTTTTCCCCTATTTCTTTATTATTTTTTCCTGAATCATCTAAAACATAAAATTTCGTATCTTTATCTTTTTCTATGATAAAAGAGTCTGGATAACTGGTTGGATTATTTATATAATATCCATCCGCTAGACGATTTTCATCAATTGCTAAATCATGTAACCTTTCCTTATCTTCTAACGTTAAAAACTCTACTTTATCAAAATCGATAAAATTATTCTCACTCCATTCATACTTTTTGGTTTCCATTATATATCCATAGTATTGATTGACGGGCAGAGTATAAAAATCTTCTAATGTTACATTTAAAGAATAATCGAAATCATAATCCTTCGCATTATTTTTAATAAAATTCAATGCTACATCTTTGTAATCCAACCGACTTTTATCTTTACCTGCATCTGCTTTTCCTTGGATTTGATTATAATATGTTTTTAAATCCAATTCACTTTCTATATATTCATAGTACATCATACCATGATTATCCATCCATCGATCTACACACCAAATGCCATCTTCTCCCTCTTTTGCAGGCTGAGATAACAGTATTTTATAGCTTCCACCTTCTCTAAGTTTATACTCGGCTACATGATGGTTGCCTGTAAATGTTTCTTTTGCTTTTAACCCTTTATTTTCAAGAAAATCAATCAGTTCTATTTCTACCCCTATCTTAGTTTCATTTCCTCCTCTTTCACCTAAATAAATAATACCCATAAACTTATGAGTATTACCATTGTTTTTAAAAATTAATAATGGTTTACCCAGACTCATCTTTTCTTCTGTTATGCTATTATCCTCTTGATACTCTATAACATTAAACATTTCTGGATCTTCTGCTTTAATTTTATATTCCCATTTATAGATATCGATATCTCCGTTTAAATAGCCAGTATACGAATATATTTTTTCAAAATGAGTGATCCCTTTTTCCAATATCTTTATTCCATCATCACTATGATTTAAAACTGTCTCATATTCCTTTTTAAATAGTAAATCTGCCGCTTCTCTTGGATCTTTAAATTCCCTATTTTCTATTTCATATAAAGAATCATTTGTCATTTCTTGATGTTGCTTCGACTTTGTAAACATAAAAAAACCAATGATAATTACTATTATGATCAAAATAATACGTACCCATGTACTTCTATTTTTAAATTCTAAAGCATTCTTAATACGACTTTTAGTATCTTTTTTACTAAAGGCTAAAAAAGAACTGATCCTCGTCTCAGAAATGGACATAGATAAAAGTGTTTCTGCATATTCAACTTTTTTATTCTGTTCTAAATCTTTTAACACTGCTTCGTCACATGAAAGCTCCATATCTTTAGACATCAGCCTAAAGGCTAGCCAAATAAATGGATTAAACCAATGTAGCGATAAAATGATAGAATATAAAAGCTTAATGATATAATCATATCGCTTTACATGTATCTTTTCATGAGCAATAATGTATTCTCTTTCTTTTTTATTCAAGGAGCTTGGGATTACTATCATGGGTTTGAAAAAGCCATAAACAAAACCTGTATTTATGCAATGACTCTCATAAACATTATCATATAATAAGTTTATATTTTTTAATTTTTTTCTCAATTTATAATTGGATAAAATTCCATTAAATAATAAAATGATTACACCCATTAACCAAAGATATTCAAGTTTAATACTAAATCTTTTATTACTGATTGTATTCGTTAATTTATTATTATTGATTGACTTTCCTTCTCTTGTAAATTCTTCCTCTTTGTGTTCTCTTATCTCCGTGCGATCCCTAAAACGTATATCATTATGTTCCCTTTCCCCTTCTTTATTTAAATCCAATTCATTTATACCCTCTTTATGGTTCGTAATACGTATCTTATCCATATTAATAGGATTGAGGGATGTTTCAAAAGAGATAGGAATAAACAATCGAGTTAGCAACAATATCCATAGTATATAGGAGTATTTTTTCGGAGCTTTTTTAAACAATAATCGAATAAATAATATACAAATTATCATAAAAGAAGCGATCAAACTTATATTTATAATTTCTAAAAAAATTCTGCTCATTTCTACTCCTCCTTTTATAGCTCCTTATAAGATTGTATCATTTTCTCTATTTCTTCTATTTCCTTTTTACTTAACCTTTCTTTACTGGTGAATGCTGCTATAAATTTAGGTAGCGATCCTTCAAAATTTTCTTCTAAATATTGTTTACTCAATGTAGCATAATAATCTTTCTTAGATATCACAGAACGTACGATACCATTATCATTGATAATGACACCCTTGTTTTCAACTCTCTTTATCATTGTATAAGTAGTTGATTTTTTCCAATTAAATCTATCAAAACATATTTTCACTATATTAGAAGACTTGATTGGTTCATTATCCCATATGATTTCTGCAAGTTCTGTTTCTTTTTCACTCAAATTGTAATTCATATTACACCTCCAGTTTACATCGTGTAGATCACTTTCAGTTTACATTGTGTAGACCCTCTTGTCAAGATATATTTATACAAAAAAATACACTTATCATCAACCTACTAAATCCTACTTCACATAAAAACTGAAATAAGGTTGATATAAGTGTATTCCCATCTACAGCCATCATTCTTACCTTAAATAGGAAATTAAATTTATTGATATCCAACTTTAAATTCTACCTTTTGCAAGTATTTATATAGCTTTTCTGCTCCGACTGTCCTTACGAGTTGTTTCTAAAGACCCTACTCGGAAACAACTCGATGACAGAAGTCGCAGTTCAAGCAAATATAGATACTTGCTATAAGGCATTTAAATTCATAAGAGTGAATGTCTAGTTGAAAATAGCCAATTACGAAACAACAGAGTGGCAATCAGAGCTTAAGACGATGAATATGCATCTTGCGAAAATTGAATTATAAATGCGAATATCTATTACACAATATCTAAAGCAAGTTCCATCATCTTGGTAAAGGAAGTTTCTCTTTCTTGAGCCGTTGTCACTTCATTCGTAAACCCAGAATCTGAAATAGTAAGAATACAAAGAGCGTTGGCTTTACCATAAGCAGCATTTGCATATAAAGCGGCTGATTCCATCTCACAAGCAAGAATTCCCATATCTGACCATGTAACCCCTTTATTATACGTATCTGGCTTATAAAACAGGTCTGTACAAAGGATATTTCCTACATGATAAGGAATACCCATTTCTTTTGCAGAGTGTACTGCTTTACTGAGAAGTTCATAACTTGCGATACAAGAATAATTTCCAGGGAACCCATACTGATGCATATAATTTGAGTCTGTACAAGAGCCCATTCCTATTACAATGTCTCGAAGTTTTACTTCTGGCTGCATAGCTCCTGCTGTACCAATACGAATCAGATTTTTAACTCCATAAAAATGAATCAGTTCATAGGAGTAGATCCCAATGGAAGGACACCCCATTCCTGTACCCATAACGGATACCTTCTTACCTTTATACGTACCCGTAAATCCAAGCATTCCTCTTGTTTTATTGAATTGTTTTACATTTTCTAAAAAATGATCCGCAATATATTTTGCCCTTAGTGGATCACCTGGAAGTAGTATACTCTCTGCAATATCGCCTATTTGTGCATCAATATGTGGTGTTGGTACATTCATTTTCATTATTTTTCTCCTTTCTACTTTCCTTATCCTTTTTTTAATTTATTCTCCACTTCTTTCATCGAGGGTATGGATGGTGCCGCTCCTTTTCTTGTAACGGTAATGGCTGCTGCCATAGATGCTATTTTCATCACATCTTTTATACGCTTTCCTTGCATTAATCCTGAAACAAAGTATCCTGTATAAGTATCTCCTGCGGCCGTCGTATCTACTACATCTACCTTTATTGCATTCTGTTGTAAGATTATTTTCCCGTCATAATAAAGAGAACCTTTTTCTCCTAATGTCATAACTATTTTTGCTTTAGGAAATTTCTTATTTAAATGTTTTAATAAAACATATTCATCTTTCTCACTACTTTGTGATAGCTGCTGTGCTTCTACTTCATTGATAAAAAAATAATCAATATATTCCAAAGGCAGCTCCCAAACTTTTTCATTCATAGGAGAAGGATTAAGGATAATAACCATCCCTTTTTCATAGGCCTTTCGAACAATATAATCCATATTATTAATTTCATTCTGGAGAATAATAAAATCTCCTTTTTCAAACTGATCCATGACTTTATCTACATATTCATTCTCAACCCTTTGATTGGCTCCTCCAAATAATATGATACAATTGTCACCTGCTTTATCATTTTGGATAATTGCATTCCCAGTCCTTACATCTTTTCGTATATAAATATGATCAGTATTCACACCAGCATTGCGTAAAACTTCGATTAGAAAAGTACCATCTTCTCCAATCACTCCAGCATGGTATACATCTACATCCGCTTTTGCTAGAGCTACGGATTGATTTAGCCCTTTCCCACCACTAAATACTTGCAAAGAATTAGAAGATATCGTCTCACCCTTTTGCACAAAATGTTCTACTTCATATACATAATCAATATTCAGTGAACCAAAATTTAAAGCTTTCATA
>JAAYNZ010000051.1 GCA_012520595.1 Candidatus Epulonipiscium sp.
AAAAAACAAGTTTGTTAGTGATTCCAGGAATGGAGATTGAAACTGCAGAGGAGGTTCATGTTGTAACGTTGTTTCCAAACCTAGAACAGGCCATGGCCATGCAAAAGATCATTTACAATACGTTACCTTCCGTACAAAATCCTAAACATATTTTTGGATCACAACTTATTTTCAATGCAAAAGATGAAATAATAGGAGAAAATCCTCAATTGCTTTTAACTGCTTGTGCTCTTTCTCTAACAGAAATTTTTCGTATGGTTCAGTCTCTTCAAGGAGTAGCCATACCAGCTCATATCGATCGATCTTCTTATAGTATTTTATCCAACTTAGGTTGGTTTCCTCAAGAACTTTATATACCTACTATTGAGGTATCCATGAATTCTTCTTATGAAAAAGCTTGTACACAATACCCAAATAAAAAAATTTTACAATCTTCAGATGCTCATTACTTGGGTGATATTGCAGAACCTTTACATACCTTAAACGTAGAGAGTAAGACTTCACAACAGGTTATTCAATATTTAAAATGTGATACATAGACGTTCATTCTTATCAATTTAAATATCTTATAGTAAGTATCTGTATTTGTGAAGACTTGCATAATCAACAAAAATCGTTTACAATTTATTCATATTTTATTCATGTTTTTTAGGTACAATGAAAATGAAAAATAAGATAATGGGAGGGAGACCTTTGATACAGGTTGAGAATCTAACCAAACGGTATGGACAACATTTGGCATTGGACAATGTGAGTTTTACCGTAAACAAAGGAGAAATATTGGGATTTTTAGGGCCTAATGGAGCCGGGAAATCCACAACAATGAACATCATTACCGGATATATATCAGCAACAGAAGGAACAGTAAAAGTGGATGGATTGGATATATTAGAACAACCCCAAGAGGCAAAGAAAAAAATTGGTTACTTACCAGAATTACCTCCACTCTATATGGATATGACAGTAGAAGAATATTTACGCTTTGTATGCCGTATTAAGAAAGTAGAGAAAAATAAAGAAAAAGAAACTTTATACAAAGTCATGGAATTAGTAAAAATTAATGATATGAGAAAACGATTAATTAAGAACTTATCTAAAGGATATAAACAAAGGGTAGGTTTGGCACAAGCCATGATTGGTAGTCCCGAAATATTAATCTTGGACGAGCCCACCGTAGGATTAGATCCAAAACAAATCATCGAGATCCGAAACTTGATTAAGGGATTAGGGAAGCAGCATACCATCATTTTAAGTTCTCATATTTTGTCAGAAGTTAGTGCTGTTTGTGATCGTGTAATGATTATAGATAAAGGAAAGATTGTGGCTAGTGATTCACCTGATAACTTATCAAGACGAATGAGTCAAAGTAATCGTCTGATTCTTCGAATCCAAGGCCCAAAACAAGATATTTTAGATACCATTAAAGAGATTGAAGGAGTTAAATTTGTAGAAGTTCAGCGAGTTCGAGAACAAGGTACATTTGATATTTTAGTAGAGGCTCATGATGAGGTAGATGTTCGTGAGGCTTTGTTTTATGCTATGAGTGAAAAAAGATATCCTATTTTGATGATGAAATCCATGGATTTGACCTTAGAGGATATTTTCTTACAAGTTACAAGTCAGCAAAAAGGAGGGGCAACATATGTTAGCGATCTTCAGTAAAGAATTTCGATCTTATTTTACCTCTGCTACAGGATATATTTTTATGAGCTTTTTTCTCATTATGTCAGGGATCTATTTTGCTATTATGAATTTAATGTCAGGAAATCCAAATTATAATATCGTATTAAATAGTATTACAATGATTCTATTAATTGGAGTTCCCATTATTACCATGCGTCTCCTATCAGAAGAAACAAAACAAAAAACCGACCAATTAGTACTAACCTCTCCCTTACGTTTATCAGGGATTGTACTTGGAAAATATTTTGCAGCATTGGCTTTATTTGCTGTAACATTATTAATTACAGGAATACAACCTGTGATTATCAGCCTTTTTGGTTCTCTACCTGTAGGAGAAGTATTGGGAGGATATATAGGCTACTTTTTATTAGGAGCTTGTTTTATTGCCATTGGCTTATTTATCTCTTCTCTTACGGATAATCAAGTAGTAGCAGCATTGGTTACTTTTGCCACCTTGTTACTCTTATTATTAATGGATGGAATTAAACAAGCATTACCGAAAGATCGGACTTCTTCCATTATTTTTGTAGGCATACTTGTGATTGCTTTAGCCGTTTTGATTTATTTTTCCATTCGCAATATTTATGTTAGCATTGGAATTGGAATGATAGGATTTGTAGCAATGGGCATTGCGTATGTATTGGATAAAACATTATATGACGGAATTATGATTCGATTTTTTGATTGGTTTTCTCTATTGCGTAGATACGATAGCTTTGCCATGGGAATTTTTGATTTAAGTGCAGTGATTTACTATGTTACTTTTGCTGCTGCCTTTCTATTTCTAACCATTCAGATGATCGAAAAAAGACGATGGAGTTAAGGGGAGGAAATCATGAAGCGTATAAATATTAAACAGTCATTTCATAATAAAAAGTTTAAGTATGGAGGATATGCTACCTTAGTCACCATCATCTTTATTGCTATTTTAGTAGTAATTAATTTAGTTGTAGAACAAATGGGGATTAAAGTAGATTTAACTCGCAATGAATTATATTCTTTATCACAACAAACCTATGATATTTTGAATGATTTACAAGAAGATGTTACCATTTATGGATTGTATGAAACAGGAAGAGAACAAACTATGGTTACAGAAATCTTAGAGCGATATGCCAATCGTTCTAAAAAAGTACACATTGAATATAAAGATCCTATCCTATATCCTCAATTTGCCATGCAGTATGACAAAGAAGGCAAGGGTGTTGGAGTCGGTAGTATTATTGTAGAAAGTGGAAATAAGTTTAAAGTAATTAGTCAATATGATTTAGTGAACTATAATTACAATCCTTATGATCCAACGCAAGCGCAGGCTGAATCCTTAGCCATTGAGCAAAGAGTTACAGCTGCTATTGATTATGTAACTAGCGATAAAAATCCTATGATTTATACATTAGTGGGTCATAATGAAGACCAACTTCCTTTTATCGTAAAAGAACAATTAGAACGAGAAAATTATACACTGGAAGAGCTTAACTTACTCACATCAGATAAAGAATTAGGACAAGACGATACATTATTTATAGCTACTCCTAAAAGAGATATTACACAAGAAGAGGATGAGAAAGTTCGCCAGTTTTTAGAAAAAGGTGGAAGAGCCATTTTCTTATTGGATTTTGTAGAAGAAGACCTACCTATTTTTGAAGATCTTCTTAAAAGTTATGGTGTT
>JAAYNZ010000052.1 GCA_012520595.1 Candidatus Epulonipiscium sp.
ACATATTTCATAGCCTCTGAAACGGTTAATCCTTTTAAATCTTCAAAAAAACTTCCCCAGCGTTGTAGATCCACATCTTCTTGATTGACAGAAATTACATTTTCACCCCAACCACAGCAGTCACCAGCAGAAATTTTAAGAAAAGCATGCTGACGGCTTCGCCATGTACCAAAACTAAAATGACGAAGAACCGTACTATCATATCGATATAACACAACTTCATCAATGACTGTATTCATATTTTGCAATAAAGGAAAATCCTTCATTATTTTTCTCCTTCCCGTTTTAAAATGGGATCCAATCACCATGTTCTTTTGCCCACTTCATTCCTTTTTCATGCAATTCCTTTTGGATGGAAGCATACTCTCTTTCTCCAGCCAGATTATCCATCTCTAAAGGATCATTAATCAAATCAAATAACTCTGCTTCGTCTCTAGGATCATAAATATATTTATAAGGTCCTTCAATAACAGCCCTTCGTAAATCTCCCACTGTAGGATTTCCGGAGTATTGACAGAACACAGGCCTTTTAGGTGGCTCTTCCTTATCTAAAATACTAGAGGCTAGAGAAATCCCGTCTAAATCATGTCCACCTTCAATATTTAATATTTCTAAAACTGTTGGTAAAATATCAAGATGAGATACAGGTATGTCCCACTCTTGCACTTGTCCTTGGGGTGCTTTACATAAGAAAGGCACATGGATAGCCTGCTCATACATTTCCATCTTTTGATACATTTTGTGTTGTCCCAGATGATCTCCATGATCCGATGTAAAGATAACCATAGTATTCTCTTCTTCACCCATGGCTCCCAGTTCATCCAATACTTGTCCAATAAGGTTATCTGCCATATTCACTAGTCCCAAATGAGCAGCCCACACTTCCCTCCAATCTTCCATGGTCAATCCTTCTGCTAATTGGGCTGCAATACCTTTTCTCCTCTTCGGAGGTTCTTTAGGAGAAGGCACTCCTACATTTTCAGGTAATGTCAATGCCTTTGGATTAAACATAGATGCATAAGGTTCTGGTACTTTTAATGGTGGATGAGGAGCCCAATAATACAAGAATAAAGCAAAAGGTCGATCCCCCTGTTGTTGTTTTAAAAACTCCAAAGCTTTCCTTGTAAAATATTGATCTTTAAAATCCTCTAATGGATAAGACCAACCAGAAACCTTCGCATTGGAATATTCTTTTTTTACATATTTCCCATCTTGAAACTCAATGATCTCTTTGGCAAAATCAGGAGTACGACCTAATGAAATTCCTTTTTCTTTGGCATACTCTTCATAACTCTCATCATCGATCCAAAAATCAAAATCCATTCTTTCCTTTAACGTTGGAGCAACCTGAATATGATTAATTCCTACATGTCCTACTATATATCCCGCTTCTTTTACATACTGGTGAATGGTCTTATGATCTTGGGCTCGTTTCCCTTGAACATCATTAAAAACTACTCCGTTATGAGTAGGATACTTACCGGTAGCCAAAGCTGTACGGGCTGGTACGCATAAAGGTGTCGTATTATACGCTCTAGTAAATTGAACTGATTTTTTTGCCAATTGATTTAATACAGGAGTGACTTCTTTACCATCTTGAACCATCCCAATGCTATCTGCTCTTTGATGATCTGTCATAATAAATAAAAGATTAGGACGCTGACTCATTTTCAATCTCCTTTCAAATATCAAATTTTATTTGATAACCCTTTATTTCAAAACGTTCCAAACTTGTCTCTAATACCATTTCCCCTTGTGGACTCCATTTCGGCAGAACATGCTGACAACCAGTTCTACTGAGTTCTCGAACTGAATC
>JAAYNZ010000053.1 GCA_012520595.1 Candidatus Epulonipiscium sp.
CATTGGATTTTGCAGTATCATTCTCACGATTTCCATTGTAAAAACGGTCTGGAAAAATCTGATAGACAACGGCTTCTTTCATCCAATCTGGTGTTTGGTAAGAAGGATCATAAACCGTTAATTGAAACAATCCAGCATTCTGATCCACTTCCTCTCCAAATCCACCTTTTTGATGATCTTCCCCATATTCAACTTGTGCATTTTGATCACCTACAAGAAACTTATACCCATAAGTCCCTATTTCTTTTAACGTAATGCGGGTTTCCCAAAAATCCATCTCCCCTTGTGTTGTACTGATCCATCCAACTCGTGTCATAGGATGTAAATAAGCATTTCCCGTTTGATAATTTTTTAAATAAACCCTAGCTCTTGTTAAATCTCCTTTTTCTGCTTGTAATCGTAATGTTACTTCTGTATCTCTAGAAACAGCACCGAAAGGTGTTCGATATAGTAAATCCCAAGTATTATGATACAACTTACTTTTGTTAATCACTCCGTCCGTATTTTCCCCTTTAGGTCGATAATCAGTATAGACTTCTTTTGTATTGTGATTATAGTAAAACGTAATTTCTGTATTTTCCAAAACATCTAATTTTGCATTTTGACCTGGATACTCTTCTCCCCATGAATTACCTAATACGATTTTATATTCATAACTTCCTTCCGGTACATAAGTCATGTATGTATAGGTTTGTTCAAAGGTATCATCATACAAATACGCTTTTGATTCTTCTGGACTCCATGCTTCACCCTGTTGAATGGCAGGTTGAATATCACCTACAATTCGAGGTCTATTTTCTTCTTGAATAGGAGTATAAAAAGTAGAATCAGCGATTCGATGATTTTTGGGATTATAATAAAAAAGTACTTCTTGCTCTTCATCTACAGTTATTTTAATATTGCCATTCTCTCCATAATCGCCATCCGGGTTGGCATAAAAACCTTGACCATAACTTTCATCCCAACTTCCATGAGTTATTTTGTACTCATAAGAACCTGCTGGTAATACCCCCCTAAATTCATAAATCCCATTCCCCATATCTTGCATTTGGGTCTTCTCCGATCCTGGATTCCAACTATTTTCATCAATATCAATAAAATGTTCTTGGAGATCTCCAGCAACGACAAACTTTGGTTCTTGATTTTGCAATTCTATTTCTTCAGCCCCTTGGACCCTTTGAATTAAAGTTGGACTACCAAGTATACCGATGGTCATTATTAACATCATAAAGCAAGATAAAAACCGTTTTCTCATACACCGCATTTAAAACTCCCCCTATATCCCTTTTTATCCTTTTACTGCCCCCGCAGATAAACCTTCTGTAATGTAACGTTGTAAAAATGTAAATAAAATTGTAATAGGTACCGCCACTAAAACAGCTCCAGCAGCAAACATGGTAAATTGATTATTTTGCTTTCCTGCAATCATATCAAATAATCCGATAGCCAAGGTAAATTTTTCTCTTTGTTTCAAAATCAGTCGTGGAAATATAAAATCCATCCAAGGCCCCATAAAATTAGTTAATGCTACAAACATTAAAATAGGACGTGCCAAAGGCATAATAATGGTAAAAAAAGTTCTCATATTACTTGCTCCATCAATCCGAGCGGCATCATCTAAATCCCTAGGGATCGTATCAAAATATCCTTTCACTAACCAAGTATTATAAGGGATTTGTCCTCCTGCGTAGACTAGGATTAGCCCCAAATGAGTATTTAATAATTTTAGTTGAGCTAATAAAATATAAATAGCTACCATCCCCATAAAACTTGGGAAAATTTGAAGAACCAAAATAGTGATCAGCCCTATTTTTTTCCCTTTAAATTGAAAGCGAGAAAATACATAGGATGCAGAAACCGTTAAAATAACGGATAAAAACATATTAATCACCGCAATTTTAAAGGTGTTTTTATACCACTGGATATATTGAGTATCTTTAAACAATCTTTGATATTGACGCAAGGAGGGATTCATCTTTCTCCTTACCGTTTCTTCTTGTATCGTCGTTCCTTCTTTTACATATTTTGCTCGTATGCCATTTATAAAATCCTCTTGATCTTTTTTCCCTGTATACTTTTTGGATTCTTCTACTTCTTGAACGGTTCCATCAGAATGAACAAACTTCGCTTGGTACATCATTTGGGTAGGAATAGCCGTAGCTGATCCTAAACTATCCGTATGGTTAAAGGAAGCCCCCACAACCCAAAGTAAAGGATAGATTACAATAAAAGCCAAAATAATTAATATGACATAAACTATAAGTTGAATTAACCATTGTAAAGGAGTTGATTTGGTCATTATAACATTCCCTCCTCTTTAAAGGATTTTGTGCGAGTATAATTATAGGCAGCAATGCTTCCAATCACTACAAAAATAATAAGAGACATTACAGAAGCCATATGATATTGTTGGGTATTGAGTGTTAATTTGTACACCCAAGAAATCAAAATATCGGTTGCTCCTGCTCCAGAACCAGCTGGGTATTTACCAGTAGGTCCTCCATCTGTCAAGAAATAAATAAGCCCAAAATTATTAAAGTTAAAGGAAAAAGACATAATCAGTAATGGAGCTGTAGAGTATAGAACCATAGGTAAAGTAATGGAATTAAACTTTTGTCTTGAACTAGCTCCATCAATATCCGCTGCTTCGTAAATTTCTTTTGAAATACTTGTCATGATTCCAGTCATCAAAGCCATAAAATAAGGAAAGCCTAACCATATATTAATGATTAATATGGTCACCTTTGCCAGGAAAGGATCGGATAACCATGGAATGTTATTTTTAATAATTCCCCACTCTTTTAGTGCCATGTTAATGGGTCCAAATTGGCCATTAAACATATTTCTAAAAATCAATTGAGAGATCATAGCTGGTACAGCATAAGGCAAAATATAGATACTTCTCCAAAATTTTTTAAAATGAACATATCGGCTATTGATTAAAACTGCCACAAAAAGGCCTCCAAAAAAATTAAGAGTAGTTGCCAAAATAGCAAAAATGACTGTCCATGTGGCGACTCCTAAAAAGGTATTGCTCCACATAGGCATCTTTGCAATATTAATAAAATTTTCAAACCCAACCCAATCCACTAAATTTTTAGGTGGAATATGATGTGGCATAGAATAATTTGTAAAAGCAATACAAATTCCAAATAAAATAGGAAGAAGTACAAAGAACATAATTCCTAGTACTGCAGGTGATAACATAATATAAGGGAAAGATTCGTCCCAAAGTTGAGAAATATACTTTTTAAAAGCAGGCACTTCTTCGCCCTGATCTCGTAGTCGCCCTGTTTTCCATGCATCCCGAATATTCAGAATATAAAGCGTAACAAGAATGAGCAAAACCAAAATCGAAATAAGTCCTTGAATCATTAATACAATGGAATGATCGTTGTGAGGCCCCGGTACTTCTCCTAAGGTAATAATCCCCCAAAGTCCATGGTGAAAATATGGAATAGCAATAATGCTTACTATCCCTATTACCCCAAAGAAAATGGCTTTGATCCATTCTTTATTATATACTTGACCTACTCCCATCAATAAAGCGGATAAAATAGCAGCCTTTCTTCGGTGTCGAATGGGAAATGGGGTTGATTGCTCATTGATTTGTTTTTTTTCCTCTATCTTCATTGCAATCCCCTTCTTTATATGATAATAGTATGTAATCTTTAGGCATACCAAGATCAATATAAACCATTTTATTAAACCGTTATAAATACCATCCTAGTATGCCTTTGTGTAACTACTTATTATTGATAGCTAGCCCTTAATGCTTCTGCTGCTGCTTTTAATTCTGTTTCTGGCTCTCCATTACCATTCCAAACATTTTCAAAGGCAGTAGGCAATGTTTCCCAGAAAACGCCCATTTCAGGAATAGAGGGCATAGGAAAAGCATATTGAGCTTGTTCAAGAACTCCTTTAAGATGTTCATCATCAATACTATCTACTAAACTATTGCGTGGTGGTAGCTGATTCGTCATTTCATAACGAAGTTTTAGCCCTTCTTCACTACTGATGAATGCAGCAAATAATTTAGCTGCTTTAGGATATTGGGTATAGGCACTAACATAATTTGCGCGAATTCCTGAAAAACTTTTTGGATTTTTACCATTCGGTAATAAAGGTAAAGGAACAACTCCCAAGTTAATTCCTGCTTCTCTTATATCATTAATAGCCCAAGGTCCATTAATCATATACGCTGCTTTTCCTTCTTGAAATGCAGTCATCATAGGATCCCAGCCAGTATCTGCTGAATTAACAGGATAGACTTCATGAAGACTTTGATAAAATTTCATTCCTTCTATTCCTGCTTCCGTATCAAATCCAAGGGCATCCCGGTCTTCTCCTGTAGGGCCAAATAAGTCAGCACCGTATCCTGCTAAAAATGCATAATTATAATAAGCATTTCCTGCTTCCCACATTAATGCAAATTTATTATTAGAAGGATCATTAAACTCTTTTGCAAACTCTTTTATTTCATCAAAGGTTTTAGCCGGTTCTGAAACAATGTCTTTATTATAAAATAAAGCATAAGTTTCAATGCCAGTTGGATATCCATATACTATTCCTTCATAAGATACCCCTTGTATGGCAGCATCCATAAAATTGGAACGGGTTTCATCTGCAAATAGATCATTCTCCAAAATCAATCCTGATGCTACTAGTTCCCCTAAATGATCATGAGGTGCGGCAAATACATCAGCCCCTACACCTGCCGGCCCATCTAATGCTAATTTTCCTTTTGCATCTGTATGATCAACAGGTTCATAACTAATTTCTACATTTGGATACTTTTCTTTAAATTTTTCAATGGCTGCTTCTACATATTTTCCTTCTGGTCCTTCACTTTCCCAAACAATCAGCTTAGCTCCTTCTTCTGGTTCCAATCCTTCTTCTGTTTTGCCTGTTGTTTCAGTTGTCTTTTCTGTTGTTTCAGTTGTCTTTTCTGTCGTTGTTTCTGTTGTTGAACTTGATCCTTCTTTCTTACCACAACCTGTAAAAAATCCCCCCAATAAAACCAATGATACTAGAATAGATACTACCTTTAAAAACTTTTTACTCATTATACTCTCCTCCTTAAATAAAATCATTTTATATTTTAATGGGTTTTACATCCCAAATATTATGGGCGTATTCTAAAATGGTTCGATCACTACTAAAAATACCTGCATTGGCTATGTTTAACCAAGACTTTTGAGCCCATTTGATAGGATCTCGATAGGCTTGATCGATATTATTTTGAGCCTTTCTGTATTCTTCAAAATCTTTTAGAATAAAATAATGATCTGCTCGGTGCCAACTAGTACCTTTTAAAAGAGAATCATAAAGCTCTTTAAACATACCTGTTCCGCCATCATCAAAACTTCCATCCACTAAAGAATCAACAACCCTTTTTAATCCCTCTACCTCTTTATAGTAAACAAGTGGATCATAGAATTCATAAATTTGTTCAATCTCTTCTACCTTCGTACCAAAAATAAAATTGTTTTCTTCCCCTGCTTCAGCTACGATTTCTACATTGGCTCCGTCTAAGGTTCCTAAAGTAGGTGTTCCATTGAGCATAAATTTCATATTTCCTGTTCCTGAAGCTTCTTTTCCTGCTGTAGAGATTTGCTCTGATACATCTGCTGCTGGAAATAACTTTTCAGCATAAGACACTCGATAATTTTGCACGAAAATAATTTTTATTTTTCCGTTAATAGTTGGATCATTGTTAATGAGCTTAGCCATTTCATTAATATATTTAATAATTCCTTTGGCTCTGATATAACCTGGAGCTGCCTTTGCTCCAAAAATAAAGGTCCTTGGTACAATATCCATATTTGGATTCTCTTTTAAACGATAATACAAATCTAAAATATGAAAAGCATTGAGCAATTGTCGTTTATATTCATGAAGCCTTTTGATTTGTATATCAAAAATAGAATTGGGATCAACGGAAATACCTTCATGAATTTGTATATACTCTGCTAGTTCTACCTTTTTTTCTTTTTTAATCTCTAAAAATCTTTTTAAAACTTCTTTATTATCTTGATAACCTTCTAATTGTTTTAACATATTTAGATTCCGAATCCACTCATCCGTTCCCAATAATTCTGTTATTAACCCGGAAAGTTGTGGGTTACACAGTGCAATCCATCTTCTTGGAGTAATTCCATTGGTTTTGTTTTGAAATCGTTTTGGATACAACTCATACCAATCTTTTAATTCTTTGTGTTTTAAAATCTCTGTATGCAGTCTAGCAACTCCATTGGTTGTATGGGATCCATAGATCGATAACCAGGCCATTTTAATTCTTCGATTTGTGATCATACGCATTTGTTGTATCTTTTCTTTGGTATATTCTTTCTTTTTAAGTTCTTTTACAAATTGCTGATCAATTTTTTTAATCATTTCATACACTTCTGGCAATTGTTTTCGATAAATGGCTGTATCCCATGTTTCAAGGGCTTCTGCCAATATTGTATGATTGGTATAAGAAAAAGTCTTTACTACAATTTTCCAAGCCTCTTTCCATGGAATTTGTTCTTCTTTGACTAAAATTCTCATTAATTCTGGAATGGCAACAGCTGGATGAGTATCATTTAACTGGATTGCATGATATTGGGGAAATTGACTAAAATCCTTTCCAATATTCTTTTTAAATCTCCTTACTAGATCTTGTAATGACGCTGATACAAAAAAGTACTGTTGTTGCAATCGTAATATTTTCCCTTGTTTTTTCGAATCATTGGGATACAAAACCCTGGAAATATCTTCAGCTCTATTTTTTTCTTCTACTGCAGCATCGTATTTTTGATCATTAAATAATTGAAAATCAAATTCCTCTACAGGTTCTGCTTGCCATAAACGCAATGTATTAATATTTTCATTTCCATAGCCAATAATAGGAGTATCATATGGGACGGCTTTCACTGCAAAATCTTTAAATGAAACGATAACGGTTTCTTCTTCTTTTCGGATGGACCAAGGATCTCCATATTTTAACCAATGATCCGCTTCTTCCATTTGGAATCCATCTATGAATTTTTGCTTGAAGATTCCATATTTGTATCGAATCCCATATCCATGAAGAGGAATCTGCATAGTGGCACTAGAATCTAAAAAGCAAGCAGCTAATCTTCCTAAACCACCATTACCAAGTCCTGCATCTTCTTCTATTTCTTCTATTCGATCTAGCTGAATGTTCAGTTCTTTTAATGTTTCCTTGACTTCATTATAAATTCCTAAATTGAGTAAATTATTTCCTAAAGCCCTGCCCATTAAAAATTCTGCTGATAAGTAATAAGCTTGTTTTTCTCCCTTGTACTTTTCATTGGTTTGATTCCAAGTTTCCATAATGGATTCCATCAATGCTTTTGCCACGGCTATAAATTTTTCTTGTTCTAAAGCTTGGTTTATCTTTTTCCCAAAATCCATCTTTAAAATCTGTTGGACATTATCTTTAAAGTTTTTTTGCGTAAACATATCACTACCTCCCGTAAAGTTTGGTTAATTCTAATATTTTTTCTGCTAATGCTGGAGATAATTGTTCTTTCGTTGCTCTCCATTTCCAATTACCACCTATGGTTGAAGGGATATTCATCCGTGCTTCACTTCCTAATCCTAAAAAATCCTGCATTTGAGCAATGGCGATCTTTCCTACAGAACTCCATGCTCCTCTTATGAATCCCCAATGATACCCTTCTTCCTTGTTTAATTTTAAATATCGAATGGCATATTGAACATCTGTTGGGTTTGCCGTTTTTAACCAACCATTCACTGTATCATTATCATGAGTACCTGTATAAACAATGCAATTTTTATCATAATGATGAGGTAAATAATCACTTTCTTCTCTCATATCAAAAGCAAACTGTAATACCTTCATTCCTGGATATCCTGTTTCTTCCCGAAGTTGAATAACCGATTCGGTAAGATAGCCCAAATCTTCTGCAATAATAGGAAGATTCCCTAGTTCTGCTCGTAAAGCATTAAATAATTTCATTCCTGGTCCTTTAGTCCATCGTCCTTTTTCTGCTGTAGGATCTCCATAAGAAATTTCCCAATAAGAATCAAATCCTCTAAAATGATCAATACGAATCATGTCGTATAATTGATAATTTCCTTTTATCCTCTGAATCCACCAAGTAAAATTTCTCTTCTCTAATTCTTCCCAATTGTAAATAGGATTGCCCCATAATTGTCCTGTTTTAGAAAAGGCATCTGGTGGACAACCAGCTACTTTTATAGGTGTTTTGTTCTTGTCTAATAAAAAGAGCTCGCTATTGGCCCAGGTGTCAGCACTATCTTCTGCTACATAAATAGGAATATCACCAATAATATAAATTCCTTTTTGATTGGCATATTTTTTTACTTTATGCCATTGTTTGAAAAATAAATATTGTATAAAAATCCAAAATTCTATCTTTTCTTTTAACTTTTTTCTATAATGCTGTAGTGCAAAGGGTTTTCTTAATTTGATTTCTTCATCTTCCCACTCTTGCCAAGAACGTAAACCAAAATGAGATTTTACCGCCATATATAAAGCATAATCTTCGATCCATATTTTATTTTCTTCTCGAAAGTGATTAATTTCATCTTTATATCTTACCTTTCCTCTTTCAAAAGCAAGATGAAGAATAGGCATTTTATTTTTGAATATTTTCCCATAATCCACACAATCGGCACGAGAACCAAAATCCCCCCCTTCATATTCTGCTTTGTATAAAAGTCCTTCTTCTCTTAAAATATCGAAATCGATAAAATAAGCATTCCCAGCAAAAGAGGAAAAGGATTGATAAGGTGAATCTCCATATCCTGTAGGACCCAAAGGAAGGATTTGCCAATACCTTTGACCTGCTTTTTTCAAAAAATCAATAAAATCATAAGCTGCCTTTCCAAAAGTTCCAATACCATAAGGACTTGGCAAAGAAGATACATGCATAAGTATGCCGCTACTTCGTTCACTCATAGATGCATTTCCCTTTCTATTTTTATCTCTATTTCTTTATGCTTCATAAAATAACTGCTGAAAATACTACCCTATATATTTCCCAATTCATTGTATGGGCATCCACATTCATAAACAAAATAAACTGGAAGTAAGCCGTATATTTATTCCACAAAATATTTCACAGTTAAAGCAGAAGAAGAATGTACGAGCTTACTGAAGTTTTAGATTTTCAATGGGATATCTATAAAATTATTGCTCTATTGATTATTAAATTATGACTTAATAGATCCTTCGGTGACTCCTTTTATAATATATTGCTGGGCTCCAAGATAAAAAACAACGATAGGAATCATAGAAATAACTAAACCTGCCAAAGCCAAATTCCACTTTTTTGAATACTGTCCAAAGAAATAAAACATTCGAAGTGGAATTGTATGCCATTGGGGCTTGTTAATCACCAGTTGAGGTAATAAAAAATCATTCCATATCCACATTACATTTAAAATACTTACCGTTACTGTAGTCGGTTGTAATAAAGGAAATACAATTTTCCAAAAAACCTGAAAAACATTACATCCATCAATAATAGCTGCTTCTTCTAACGCTCGTGGAATCCCTTTAATAAAACCATGATATAAAATAATCGACAAACTGGAACCAAATCCTATATACATAAAAATAAGTCCTGCTGGATGAAGCATTTTAAATCGTCCCATAATATTGATCAAGGGTAACATAATTGCTTGAAAGGGAATAAGCATGGAAGCTGCAAATAAGAAAAAAATACATTGGCTATAAAAAGTCTTTGTTCTTACCAACATCCACGCTGCCATGGATGTTAAAATAACAATAAAAATTGTACTAAGTGATGCATCGTAAGTACATTGTTTGGATCCAGCAATCACCTCCTTATTCTTTGCTTATTTGTTTACAAGAATTTCTTTTTACTAATTCTGTTTTTAAAATAACATGTCGATGTTCTTTTTCTTTTTTTAGAATGTCAAATAAAATTTCTACACTGTTATATCCTATTTCTACCTGAGGTTGTTTTATGGTTGTTAATGAAGGATGAAAATAACGAGTATATTCAATATCATCAAAACCAACAATCGAAATATCATCGGGAATTATAAATCCTCTTGATAATGCTGCCTTTGCTGCTCCAATGGCCATGATATCAGAAGTAGCAAATAAAGCGGTCATCCCCAAGTCTTTATCAAATAATCGTTCCATTGCATTAAAGCCAGAATCAAAAGTGTATTCTCCTATTTCCATTAACTCTTTTTGAACTTTTATATGATGTTTCTGTAGAGCCTTTTTATACCCTTGTATTCGTAGTCTCCCTATACTGCGATCCGATTCTCCTGTTGTGATCATTCCAATTTTTGTATGACCCAGATTGCATAAATAATCAACCGCTTCAAAAGCTGCCTTTTCATTATCAATGGTTACACTGGATAAAATAGACTTATTTTGTTGATCAATAATATTAGCAGAAGCAATTACAATGGGTGTATTTAAGCTTAGGATTTGTTGTTCATCAATATATTCAAAATTTCCTCCTAAACAAATAAGTCCTTCTAGTCTTTTTTCTTTAATTAATGTTATGGCCGTGTCAATATCATTGGAATCATCGTAATTATAATTTAAAGTCATTGAATAACCTTGCTCTGCTATTTTCTCTTCAATGGATTGAATGATTTTCGAAAAAAACGGATTGTAAATCCCTTTTACTAATACACCAATGGCATTGGATTCAATCATCTTTAAATTTCTTGCACTATTGTTTGGAATGTAATTATATTGTTCCATAATGGCTAATATTCTTTTTCTTGTTCTTTCACTTACATCAGGACGATTATTTAAAACTCGGGATACGGTACTAGGGGCTACTCCTGCAATCTTTGCAATGTCTTTAATATTCATATTCTGCATATAAAAACTCCTTTTCGTTTGCAAACGTTACCGGAATCGTTTCCGTCCTTTTGTTATATTATAGCATATGGAAAAAGAAGATGCAACTACTTTTGGTTGTTTTTTATTTTCCTGTTCCATATTTTTCTTTTATAGATTTATATTTTGTTAGTTTTAAACATAAAAAAATTGCTGAAACATAATGTTTAACAGCAATTTTTTATAGATCTATCATTTTTATTCTTCTACTGTTATAACCGATACCGGACAACTTTCTTGTGCTTCAATGGCTGCATCTTCTGCTTCTTCTGGAACAAGATCTGTATATACTTCTGCTAATCCATCATCAGCCATTCGAAATACTTCAGGACAAAGGCTGGTACATAATTCGCACCCAATACAACCTTCTCGATCAATCATTGCCTTCATATCCATACACCTTCCTCTAACAACTATTTTTTAGTATTGATTTTTTTAATAGTATACCACAAAATCTTTATAGCACACCCTTTATCCTAAAAACATTTTTATATCTTTCACTCTTCTTTTCCTAAAGCCAATGCTACTTTCATCATTTGTTGAAATGTATTTTGCTCTTAAAGAATCTCTTGGGAGTAAAATTGCTTTAGCAATGTCTCCTTTTTTTTGCCTCAATGTGTATACTCATAATTCCGCTTCTTTATTTTCCGGTTTTTCTAAAAAATATTTACTATTGGTTTATTTTGGAAAACCCACAGGCGCCAAACCGTCTTGAAAAGTCCCTACGCCCCAATATCCTGATAATACTATCTTTCCTTCTGAATCAATATAGCCCCATTTGGAATCTAATTCTAAACCAGTTTTAACAGGAGCTAGGCCTTCTTGAAATTCATATGCATAACCAAAGGCTGGTTCAATCACCACTTGCCCATTACGATCTAAATAACCAAAAGCGGCTTCTTCTTTTTCTCTCTCCCAAACAAAGGTAGCAAATCCTTCCGAAAATCCACCAGGATATGAATATTCTTCTGGTACCCTAAGTACCATGGTTCCTGTCGAATCAATATAACCCCATTGTCCGGATAACTCATCACCAATGCGAACAGCGGCCACCTCTTCACTAAAATAAGAAGCCAGATCATACTGAGGTTCTATTACGAAAGTTCCTGTTGCATCAACATAACCCCATTGTCTTTTTCCTTCCTGTATCTGAACTGGAGCAAGTCCTTCACGAAATACAGTAGCATTGGCATACTGAGGCTCTATCACAAAAGTTCCTGTTGTGTCAATATAGCCCCATTTTCCAGTAGCTTCATCCCCCACACGAACAGCGGCTACACCTTCACTAAACCCTCGTGTAAAGCCAAATTGGGGCTCAATTACTATATTTCCTTCCCGATCAATAAACCCCCATTGACCAGTAGTTTCATCACCTACACGAACGGCGGCTAGACCTTCGCTAAAAAAATGGGTACTATCAAATTGAGGATTAATTACCCATTCTCCTTTGGTATCAATATAACCCCATTTTCCATTTTTGTTATCCCCTATACGAACAGCAGCTAAGCCTTCATGAAAGGGAGAAGCCGCATCAAACTGTGATTGGATGACTACATTTCCATCCTTATCTATGTAGCCCCATTGAACCGTAGGCTTAGGCATACAAGAAGTAAGTAAACATGTTATGCCCAGTAATAAACCAATGATTTTCATTTTCTTTTTCATAGATGATCCTCCTATGATGAAATTTCTTTCTGTTTGTCCTATTAGAAATATTGTATCACATTTTTTAGTTTTTCTTCATCTAGAAGATAGATTTTTTTATTGCCTACAATTTCAATCCATCCTTCTTGTTGAAATTTACTTAGTTTTCTACTAATGGTCTCTCTTGTAACTCCAATATAATTGGCCATTTCCTCTCGAGTTAAAGGAAGTGCGATTTCAATATAATTCTTTTTCTTAATACCATGTTTATCTTTAAGTTCAAATAATAAATCTATAATACGAGCATCTACATTATTAGTAGCCATATTTTGTATCCTATTTTCTACTTTTGCTAATCGTTTACCCACCACTTGTAAAATCTTAATGGCTATCTCTGGATGTTTTTTTAAAATGATATCTAAATCCTGCTTATGCAATGTGCAAAGATATACAGGAGTCATGGCTTCTACACTAAAAGGAAGTTCTTCTTCTTCAAACAAACTGAGTTCAGCAAAAAAGTCTCCTTCTGATAAAATATGTAGAATCTGTTCTTTGCCTTCTTTAGTATGTTTAAATAGTTTGACTTGCCCCTGATTGATAATCGATAACGTCTTCACCCTACTACCTTCTAAAAAAATAATATCTCCTTTATCATAACTCTTATGCACAATCTTTTCTACAATTTTTAGGAGTTCTTCTTCGGAAAGGGTAGCAAAAATAGGAACCTTATGTGCACATAATTTATCTTGACAAACTTTACAACCACAGAACTCCATACAAAAACCCTCCCTTCCTTTCTTTTCTTGTATCATTTTTCTTATTATAAACCATAATAAATTTCAAAAGACCGAAGGAGATAAAGATGGTCGAAGGTTCCGCCTAATTCCCTAATGGAATGCATAGCAAGCATGGGATTTCCTATATCTAAAGAACGAATGGCTAAATGACCACTAACAATAGGTCCAATGGTGGAACCTCCACGCTCATCTGATCGGTTAACAAATTTTTGAAAAGGTACCTTGGCTTCTTTACAAATCCTTTCATATACTGCACTGGAATCACTATCGGTTGTATAACTTTGATTGGCATTAATCTTAATAACAGGTCCTTGATTGATCTTAGGGTGATTAACAGGGTCATGTTTTTCTGGTGCATTGGGATGAATCGCATGAGCCATATCTGCAGAAATCATAAAGGAATTGGTAAGAGCTCGCAAAAATTCTTCTCGATCCTTTCCTAAGGATAAGCAAATTCTTTCTAATACATGCCCTAAGAAAGGGCTGTCAGCTCCTTGTTTCGTTCGACTACCAATTTCTTCATTATCATAACAGACCATTACATTGATTCCTGTCTTTGGCGTAACCTTACATAAAGCCATGATGCCTGCATGAACCATGGCCAGATCATCTAAGCGAGGAGCAGAAATAAATTCTTGTTCTTTTCCTATCAGGCAACTTTTTTCCCAAGGATATAAAAAGAGATCAAAATCCACGATCTCTTCTTGAGAAACCTGTAATTCTTTGCTTATTTCTTTCAACAACCAGTTCTCTTTTTCAAAAGAATCTTGGATCAATCCCATAATAGGTAAAAGATCTTTTTGACGATTTAATTCCACTCCTTCATTAATATTACGATTCATATGAATGGCCACATTAGGAATGGTAAGTAAAGGACGATCAAAAGTAACAAATGCACTTTTATTTTTTAGCAAATGATCTGTTTTTAAACTAACTCTTCCGGCTAACGACAAGGGACGATCTAGCCAAGTATTTAAAATAGGACCTCCATATACTTCTGTATTTAATTTTAGATACCCATTGGATGTCATTTCTGGATTGGGTTTAATACGAAATCCTGGGCTATCTGTATGAGCTCCAATTAAAGTAAAGCCTTCTTCTTCTACTTTTTCACTACCTACAACAAAAGCAATACAAGCTGAATCATTTTGAGTTACAAAATATTTACCATCCTGTTTTATATCCCATTTATTTTTTAGATTCAGGCCTTGAAATCCCTCTTTTTCTAATGTTTTTTTTATGTTTTGAGTTGCTTGAAAAGCAGTTGGACTCTGGTCAATAAAATCCATTAAATCTTGGATTAGTGGTTTTAGTTCCATATTTTATATCTTTCCTTCCTTTTTTCTTTAGAGTCATAAGACCTTTCTTATTTCACAGTATTATTCTACACTATTTTATCCCTTTCTTCGAGCATCTTTCCATAGTTCCTACTTATATTGAAAATAAGATGATCTAAAAACATTGATTTTATTTAGACAGAATCAATAGTGTATAAATAATAATTTAGCCGCACCATTTCTCATGATAGGATAAAACTTTAGAACATCAACTTATTAAAAGTATTTCTACCGGATCACCAATTTGAATATTATTTTCCACCACGACAGAATCATAAGCTATAACTTGTACACCTTTTTCCTTAGCTGCATTAACCGCTTCTGAAAAAACAGGATCCATTTGCCAATTTAATTGAAATAATTTAGGTCCTTTCATTTGGACAAGAAAAAACAAGATTCCAATATAACCTTCCTTAACGGCTTCTATCATCTCTAATACATGCTTGGTTCCTCGTTCTGTGGGTGCATCTGGAAACATACAAATTCCCTCTTCCTCTAAAGTAACTCCTTTAATTTCAATAAATCCTTTTTCTCTTTCAGACTCAAAGTATAAGTCATACCTGGATCTTCTAAAAGTAACTTCTCTTTTTAGATAATTTATATTTTCCAGTCCTTTGATTTTATTCTTTGCAATGGCTTCAAAAACTACAGCATTTGGCACTTGGGAGTCCATATTGACTAATAAATCTCCCTTCCAAACAGCAATCAAAGAATATTTCGTTTTCCTATTTCGCTGATGAGAACAATCTTCCAATATAACTTTTACACCTGGTACTAGTAATTCTTTACATCTTCCTGTATTTTTTACATGTACTGTTTCTTCTTCTCCATGAATACGTACTTGTGCAATAAACCGATTAGGCCTTTTAATAAAAATGCCTTCTATGATCTTATTATATTTCATATCGTCTCCTTATAAACTCAAATTTACTTTGGTTTTACTGACACATAGGGATTATCTTTTATCGAATATCTCCAAAGGAAATCCTTTGCTTCTTCTGCATAATCAATATTAATCCGTTTGCTCATAATTATTTGAGAAGTATCCAAGGGTTCCCCAGAATGAATATAAAAATCTTTTTCCCACAAAGGTTGTCCATTCTGCTCTTTTGTAATATGAAAAGCCCTACATAATTTTCCCGGTCCATTGGTTAGGTTTTTTTCTTGGGTTGAAGTTATTTCCTCTAAAGATTTTTGATATCTTAAAAAGGCCATATGCTCCTGCCCTGCTACAGGCTCAACTCCTCGTATCAATACTGCACAAGGCTCTCCTTCTGCTTCTGTAACCACATTTAAGCAATAGTACATTCCATAAATCAAATATACATATGCATAGCCTGGAGGTCCAAACATAACCTCTGTTCGAGGTGTTCTTTTATAATTATAACTATGAGCTCCTTTATCAATAGGACCTTTATATGCTTCTGTTTCCACAATCTTCCCTATTAATCGATGGCCATGAATCTCTCGAACTAAATACTTTCCTAACAAATCTGGAGCTACTTCTAAAGTATCACGTTGATAAAAATCAGCATATAAAGGGTTCATGATCATGTCTCCTTTTCCATTGTATCAATAAAAATCTCATACTCATATTCTTGTTTTTATAAATTAATTGCAATGATGGCTACTAGTCCTAAAGTAATCCCAAGGATTCCAAATTTATTCAACTTTTCCTTTAGGAAAAACACGGAATACAAAGTGACTCCTATCATCATCCCCCCTAGAACAAAGGGAAATAAATACGCACTTGGGACTCTAGAAGCTAAATAAGTTACAATTACATTTCCTGCTCCACTTCCTAAGGCTACAGCCATTAAAGAAGGTAAGGATGCTTTCATATTTTTTATGTCTTCTTTAAAGATATTCGGCTGCTTTTTAAAGCCTAAAAGAATAAAATAAACAAGAAATGAAATGATACAGGCGGCAGAAAAAGATACCATCATCATTTCCGTTGATTCTATTCCTTTCAATAAAGTCTGTTGTGTCTTGACCACAACAGAAAGACTTCCATTACATAGCCAACTCCAAAAGCATAAGAACATCCACCTTTTGTTTATATTCTCTCCTTTGCCTTGACCATATACACTGATAAAATAGAAAGCACCTAATAACAAAAGAATTCCTAAAACAATGGTTCCAGTAAGAGGTTCTTTCCATACTAAAATACCTGCTAAAGAAGGAATAAGCATACTTGTAGAATAAAAAAAGGTTGTATAGGAAAGAGGACCTGTCTGCATTGCATAATAATAAGCGGCAATGGTTGCAATAAATAAAACGCCAAAAACAACTCCTAAAATAACTGTTGATGAACTCATTTGCATTGGTTGATAAATCCCCCATAATCCAAAGCCGATTGCAATCATTCCTGTAAAAATACCCGTTGTTAAAATATTTTCTCGTAATGTAGTAATCCTAATCTTTTTCAATGCAATGGTTTGCATAATAAAAAATAAAATAGCACATATAATCAAGACAATTATCATCTTTCATACCTCTCACTGATTTTTATTTTTTCTCTTCACATTTTTAAATTCCAACAGTCCTTTTTCTGTAATATACAAAGTAGCAGTACAAGGTTCTTGGGTTTGAGGCAGGATCATGTCCATGTTATCCATGGTTTGATCTTTCAATAGTTTTTGGAGTATAGCAGTTGTAACAGAACATCCGTAGGAGTCTAAACTATTTTTCCAAATGGTAAGGGAGCATCCTTGTTTCCATTGGCTACAATAAAATGCCTTGGAATTTTCAAAAACAATGCCTTGTTTGCAAAGCGGGCAGTTTCCCAATCCTTTTGTAATTTTTTTAGATTTATTTTTTGTTTTTTTCCCTGTACCTTGTTTCCTTGGTGTAAAGACAACCATAGGGTTTTGCTTTTTCCCCTCTTCAACAATGTATTGTACATAGCGAATAATACTTCCCATAAATCGATCTGGATGCATACTTCCTTTTGCAATAGAAAATAATGCCTTTTCCCATTTTCCTGTCATTTCAGGTGATTTTAATTCTGGAGGTACAATTTCTATCAATTGTATTCCTTTTTCTGTAGGAAATAAAGATTTTCCTTTTCTCTCTAGATAGCCTACCTGTATTAAACGTTCAATGGTAGCTGCTCGAGTCGCCGGAGTCCCAAGTCCATTTTCTTTCATTTGTTCTTTTAATTCTTCATCTTCTACAAAACGTCCTGCATTTTCCATAGCTGATAATAGGGTTGCTTCGGTATACGGTTTAGGTGGCTGTGTTTGTTTTTTCTCCACTTTACTTTCGAATACTTTTACCCGATCACCCTTTTTCACAGCTGGCAACATTTGGTCCTCTTGCTTCTTAGGAGGATATAAACTCATCCAACCCCATTGCAAGATTTCTTTTCCTTCTACCAATAAGGTTTCCTTTTCTACCTCAATGACCACTTGGGTAATTTTATATAAGTAATCTGGATAAAAAACAGCGATAAAACGAAGAACAATTAGCTCATACATATTCCTTTCTTCTTTTGTTAAAGAATCCCATTTTGGAAAAACTTCCGTAGGAATAATGGCATGATGGTCTGTAATTTTAGCATCATTAATGATTCTTTTGGTTATGGGAAGCTTCGGTAACAATAAAACCTTTTCTACTTCTTTCTGATATGGTCCTTTTTGAATCTGCTTTAAAATCTGATGAATCATAGGAATCATATCCTGACTTAAATATCGACTATCTGTTCGTGGATAGGTAATCATCTTCTTTTTTTCATACAAGGTTTGAGCAATGGAAAGAACTTTTTGCGCCGAGTAACCAAATTTTCGATTTCCTTCTCTTTGTAATTCAGTTAAATCGTATAACAACGGTGGAAGTTGCTTTTTATTTTCCTCCTGAATCTTTATTACTTGTCCCTCTTTACCTTGAATCTTATTTGCAATTTCATTCGCTTGTTCTTGGGTCTCTATCCTTGTATTTTTAGGTTCTTTTTTAAACCAAATTCCTTGATATTCTGGAAAGATACCATATACTTCCCAGTAGTCTTCTGGTACAAAATCATCAATATTTTTTTGACGATGGACAAGCAAAGCTAATGTAGGAGTTTGAACCCGTCCCACACTGAGAAGGGTGTTATATCGTATGGTAAAAGCTCGACTTCCATTCATACCTACTAACCAATCTGCCTCTGCTCTGCATTTAGCAGAAGCAAAAAGTAAGTCATATTCTGTCCCTGGTTTTAATTTTGAAAACCCTTCTTTGATAGCTGTATCTGTCATACTGGAAATCCACAACCTCTGAAAAGGCTTTTTGCATTTGGCTATTTCATAAATGTACCTAAAAATTAACTCTCCTTCTCTTCCACTATCTGTAGCACAAATCAAGGATTGTATTTCTGGATCTTTCATCCATTTTTTTATAATTTGTAATTGTTTTTTTGTTCTTGGGATAGGTATTAGTTTCATAGTAGGAGGTATGATAGGGAGGGTCTCATAAGTCCAAAATTTATATTTGGGATCATAGACTTCTGGCGGTGCTAGGGTAGCCAAATGCCCAATGGCCCAAGTCACTACATATTGCTCCCCTATTAAACAACCGTCTCCTTTTTGATGGCATCCTAATACCCGGGCAATATCCCTGCCTACAGAAGGCTTTTCTGCAATAATTAATATTTTCCCCATCTTCCCATTCCTACTTTCTATCATTCATCTTTTTCTTTATAAGGTTTGATGGATTACCCATGCTGAATATGTGATAACCCAACAGCAAAAATCTCTTGCACATGTGCATCATCTAGGGAATAATAAACAACTTTTCCTTCCCGTCTGTATTTTACAATGTTACTCTGTTTGAGTACCCGTAGTTGATGTGAAACAGCCGATTGAGTAATATCTAATAAGTAAGCCAAATCACATACACACATTTCACATTCAAATAAAGCATGTATGATTTTTATCCTTGTATAATCTCCAAAAACCTTAAAAAGCTGTGCTAATTTTTGTAATTCTTCTTCTTTGGGCATATTGGTTATCACTTGTTCCACTCGATCTTGATGAATCAGAGTACAATCGCATTTTTCCACTTTATTGGTACTGCTCATGACCGATTCTCCTTTCTTCCTCGTTCATAAAAAAGCAGTGAAAATTCACTGCTTCTCTAATATTGCCTTTCCAGATCTACTATATTAATATATCTTCCTTTTTTTTCTATATAAACCTCTAAATTCTTGACAAACAATTCAAACGCTCGTTGGGTATAAGAAGCCGTAACCCCAGATACATGAGGAGTGATAAAAACGTTCTCTAAAGTCCAAAGGGGACTATTCGAAGATAAAGGTTCTATTGTAAATACATCCAAAGCGGCCCCTCCAATGTCTTTGGACTGTAAGGCATGAATTAAATCCTTTTCTTTTACTACTGGACCTCGTGCAATATTAATAAAGTACGCATTTTCTTTCATTGCCTTAAACTGCTCTCTTCCAATCATGTTTTGTGTCTCTTGTGTTAATGGAACAACAATAACAACAAAATCCCCTTGACTCAGAGCCTCATTTAAATCCTTCCTGGAATAAATCTGATCAAAAAATTCTTCTTCACTCCCTGAGGTGTTTACCCCTATGGTATGCATTCCAAAAACTTTTCCTTTGTGTGCAATATCCTTTCCAATACTTCCAGTTCCTACAACAACTAAGGTTTTACCATAGAGCTCCCCTATGTCTCTCCTTCGTTCCCAAGTTTTCTTTTTCTGCATTTCATGAAAAAACAAAGTCTTCTTTACATGGTCGAGCATGACTCCGATGACATATTCAGACATAGGAATCTTATGAATTCCCCTCGTATTGGTTAATAAAATTTGTTTGTTTTGAATTACATCAAAAGGCATTTGATCTACTCCTGCTGAAAGAACATGAATCCACTTTAATTGTTCTGCTTTTTCGATATCTGCTGCCAATGTATCAAATCCTAAAGTAAGAAAAATCTCTGCTTTCGAAAGCCAAGGGCGTGCTTCTTCCATATTATCTTTAATGATCCATTCAATGAAATCATATTTTTCACTTACCGGTTTTATATATTTTTCGCTAATAGGCATGGTACTTACAATCCGCATATCTTCACCTTCTTTTTCCACTTTATCCATGACATTGTTTGTATTTTTTCTCACTACCACAAAAACAAGGTTGATTTCTTTCGTGTTTTTCATCTATAAATAATTTTTCCTTAATTCCCTGCTGGGATTGAATCATTTTTGCTAGCTTATAAAAACCTGGTATCGTATGATCATAAAATTGTTTCCATCCTTTACACAACCAGCTTAATGTCTCCGGTGATTGGCCATTATAAATTCGATGTTTTAAACAATCTCCTGAACAATAGAGTAAATGAGAGCATTTGTAACAAGCTGGATTCCATTGGTGTTTTAAATGTCCAAAAAGATGGTAGTTGGGATGATCCTGCATTTCTTCCCATGTATTCTTTGTAATATTTCCTAGACATTTTTCTTTTTCTACAAAAAAATCACAAGGATAAATATCACCATTATGTTCTACCACAAAATACTGACGGCAATTCCCCCCCATATGGCATACACTAATACTTCCATATACCATAAGAGACAAAATCGAATCAAAAAGACGTACAGAAATTTGATACGGATCTGACTGGATCCACTCATCAAAAATTTCGCACATAAAGTTTCCCCATTCCTGACCTGTAATTGTAAAAGGAAGGGGTTGTCCTTTCTCATCCATTTCCACACAAGGAATATACTGTTGATAGTAAAATCCTTGTTTTTTTAAGTATTGATACACTTCTTTTGCATGATGAACATTGGAAGAACTAACTAATGTTAATATATTAAACTCTACTTGATGTTTTTGTAAAAGTTCAATCCCTTTCCAAACCTTTGCATGGCTTCCTTCCATTCCTTGCGTTAAGCGATATTGATTATGAATGGATTCAGGACCATCTAAACTCACGCCTACCAAAAAATTATAGTCATGTAGAAACTTGGCAAATTCTTCTGTTAGCAACGTTCCATTGGTCTGTAATCCATTGGAAATAACCGCTCCTGGCTTTGCATATTTTTGTTGAAAATACACTGCTTTTTTAAAAAACTCTACTCCCATTAAAGTAGGCTCTCCACCTTGCCATCCAAAAATGTATTGGGGTTGATCTGTTGCCATATAACGAGCAATCATTTCCTCTAAAACTTCATCAGACATTCGATGTATTTTTTGTTCTGGATATAAAGAGGATCGATCTAAATAAAAGCAATAGGAACACCTTAAATTACAATCTGCAGATGCAGGCTTAATTAATAAGGAAAAAGGTCTGTTCATTCCTGTACACCTCGATGTTTTATTTCTTTTAGTATACCATAGGAAAATCTTTTTAAAAAGTCCTATTGCTTGTACTGGAAATAAATCTATTTATTTTTTTCTTTATTAATAAGCATGTTTTATCCTATTACATTCATACATATTAAGTATACCCGTATTCACTACTAAACTTTTAAATAAGGATTGCTTTTTTAAATAAATAGTATATAATAGATCTGGAGTACAAGGGAGTAGCTTACAGCTTTGCTGTGTGATGAGTCGTCAATTCGGTATATTTTTACCCGGTTCATCACTCATATCATCGTTTCAAATATGAAAGCAAGACTTTTACTGGCAGATCTTTATGCCATTAAAAGTCTTTTTTTATTTCTCTTGTTACAATGAAGTTTACAATATAAAAGGAGGATATAAATGTTAGAACAAATGATGCCCTTTATTCTATTTACTGCAGGACTTATCATGATTATTAAAGGAAGTGATTGGTTTGTAGACTCTGCTGTCTGGATTGCAAGAGCTTCAAAAATACCAGATATTATCATTGGTGCAACTCTTGTTAGCCTATGTACCACTCTTCCTGAGGCCATGGTTTCCACAAATTCTGCACTTCGTGGAAATACAGATATGGCTTTTGGAAATGCTTTAGGATCCATTATTTTTAATACTGGTTTTATTTTAGCCATTACGATTCTCTTCTCTACGCCTCGTCTTAGGGAACGAAAAAAATTTCAAAAAACCGGAAGGTTTTTACTTTTATTGTTGATCTTTTTACTGGTTATCGGTATTTTATTTCAGGAAATCTCTCGCTTTACAGGAATTTTCTTGTTGATAATTCTTTTGTTATATATGTTTTATAATGTTCAAACCAGTCGTCAAAAACCTGATTTAAACATGCCTATTCCTGTACATACAGATAAAGGCACTGTAATAAAGAACATTGTTGCCTTTATTGTTGGTGTTATTTTAACCATTGGTGGTGCAAACTTACTGGTTGTCTATGGGGAAGAAATTGCACGTATTTTAGGTGTTCCCGATCTTGTTATTGGACTCTTGCTTACATCTGTAGGAACTTCCTTACCCGAACTAGTAACTGCCATTGTTTCCATGAAAAAGGGCAACCAAGATTTATCCATTGGGAATGTATTAGGGGCCAATATTTTAAACATTATTTTAGTTATTGGTCTTTCTGCAACCATCCTTCCTATACATATAGGAAAAAGTTGGATTGTATTCCACTTACCCTTTGCTATCTTTATTATTGGACTGGTTCTACTGTTTATTCGAATCAATAAAGAAAAACTCCAAAGAAAAAATGGTCTTTTTCTTCTTGCTTCCTACTTAATGTACTTTATTTTAACCTTTACCATTTTTAAGTAAATGTGATTATAATCACAGAATACTCCTTGTTTCTTCTGTATACTAACAGTAGCACCTTATAAAACAAAACTCACTATTCGAATAAGTCATAAAAGAGAAGGATATAATGATCCTATTGAGAAACAAGAGAAAAAAGGAGGTTCTGTTATGAGCGAATTAATTAATAATCGAGAACACCGCAAGGAAACACCTGAACACCCTGTTCATACTTTTTTACTAGAAAATGCAAAAAAACTCTCCATCAAATTAATGAAATGATTTTTAAAGAAGAAAATATTCTCTTTCCCATGGCCCTTGAAACCTTAACAGAAGATGAATGGTACCGTATTGCGGAAGAAAGCAAGGAGATTGGGTATTGCTTAACAGAACCTCTTGCTAAGTGGAAACCTCAAACAACTTCTTCTTATCAACAAGACAAAGCAGAAGCCATTCCAAAAAGCACAATAGAAGATCAAGTGATTTCTTTTGAAAGTGGCGTCTTATCTTTGACACTTTTGAAGTCACTCAAAACATAAAACCAATCCAAGGAATCACAGGAAAAAAGCGGTTGCTTTCTTAAGATAACATAAAGAAAAAAGTGGTTGTATCGTTCACCTGAAAATTGAATGGTACAACCGCTTTTTTCTTATATTATATTACAAAACATTACTCTTACTTTATCATTTTTGTATCCAAAATTAAATAATTTGCTCTATGGATATATAAACTTTTCCCATCAATATGAATTCGAGTCATCTTAGGCAAATTATCAGGAACTGTAATATAAACACTTTTACCTTGATAAACACCGATAGGAATTCCCATCTGACTTGATATTATAATTGTTTTCTCTTTTCCAATATTATTTTTTATATTATTAATTAACCTATCAATGGGAACAAATCCTCCCCCCTTATCGACTGTAATATCCGTTGGTACTTGAAAATCCTCTACCATATCCAATCCATCCTCTGCAAAGATGATGGTATTACCTACTTGAAACATTTGACTTCCATTAACCGTTATTTCCAAAACATTAGATGGATAGCCTGTTGATGTTATATCTATATTCGCATCATTTTCCAATAACCCTACCGTTATTTTTTCTCCATTTACTTCCAATGTCTTGTTTGCATAATGATCATAAACAGATACTTTAAAATTTTGCCCAATTAACTCCCCTTTTGTTACTGCTATTTTATCTCTAATAACAGCACAACCTATTAAACCAATAGGGAATAATAGAATTATTGTAGCAACTATCATCCTTTTTAAAGAAATTTTATTCTGTCTTTTTATTTTAGCCTTCACTTTTTAACACCTCATCTAGTATCCATATCCACTCTATAATTTAAATACCCTATCGTAAGCACCTATTTTTATCTTTCATGATCCATTTGGGTTATAAAATGCTGGTGTAAACATCCATTTATTTTTACATTGTATTTTTTCAATGTTGCATCTAATGCTTTTAAAGTCTTATATAATTTCTCTTCATAGCAATTTTCACCCATATGCCCTATACGAAATACTTTATCTTTAAGGTAATCAAAAGCTCCCGCTATCATAA
>JAAYNZ010000004.1 GCA_012520595.1 Candidatus Epulonipiscium sp.
ACACTTTTTCCCTTATAGCTTCCTCACAAGGGAAAAAATAAGGGAAAAGTGCAAATTACATAGATGTTGATGGGCGGGAAAGCCCGTAAATACTGGAAAGTTGAGAAAATACACGAGAAATTTTGAATTTTTTGGTGTAAAGCCTGCCTCCAAAAAAAACAAGTGCTCTTTCATAATTCGTCCAAAAAACAAATTGAGTTCCAAAGACTGTCTAATAAAATTTTCTCTAGACCACATGCAATACTCCCCCTATTTCTATATTATTTTCATATTATTTCTTTACCATCCTATGCCTAAGAATGGCAAAGGATACTATCATTCTTTCTAATCTAGCAAAACCCCCTTTCACTTTTCATTATTTCTTGTTATACTAATATAGCAATATAGTAATTAGAATAAATAGGAACGATCAGAGCGTGAGAGATGAATATGCATCTTGCAACGCTTGGGTTATGAATGTGTATATCGATAATCACATTAAAGGAGGCATTAAATAATGTACGTTGAAATCACATTGGAAAAATTATCTCCGGGAGCAAAAGAAGGAAAAATAGGAAAACTCCATAAACAAATGGGTGATGAAATTAATATTGGAGATACCATTGCTGAAATTGAAGGAAAAAAAGGAAATATCCCTGTTAAGTCAAAGGTCCAAGGAACTCTTGAAAGCCTAGAAGTAGACGAAGGAAGCATAGTAAAAATTGGTGATGTATTAGCGAAAGTAGCTATCGTAGAGGAAGAAACATCCCTTGATTCAAAATCTACAACACCCTCTCCTTCAAAAGAAGATTTGACTACTAAAGAAATAATAGAAGGAGATATTGCCATATTAGGTGGAGGACCTGGAGGATATGTAGCTGCTCTCCAAGGTGCTAAGATGGGAGCCAAAATCATTCTAATCGAAAAGGACAAAGTTGGCGGAACTTGTTTAAATCGTGGATGTATTCCTACAAAAGCCTTAGTACGATCAGCTGAAGTTTATGATGATATAAAAAATGCAGAACAATACGGTCTCTTGGTAGAAAAAGCTACTGTCGATATGAAAAAGGTCATTGAAAGAAAAGATACCATTGTAGAAAATCTAGTTCAAGGAATTGAGTATCTCCTTAAAAAACAAAAAGTTATTTTAAAATCTGGGAACGGAAAACTTCTGGATCAAAATACCATTCAAGTAGACGATACCACCTTAGTAAAAGCAAAAAATATTATTATTGCCACCGGCTCTAAAATTTGTAAGCCTCCTTTCCCAGGCATGGATCTAAAAAACGTTATGACGAGTGAAGATGCTTTAGAATTAAAAGAACTACCCCCAAAAATCCTAATTGTTGGTGGTGGAATTATTGGGATGGAATTTGCTTTTATTTATGCCAACATGGGAGTGGATGTATCTGTTATTGAATACATGGATGACATTTTATGTATGTTGGATCAAGATGTGATTAGAGAAATTTCTCGCATTGCCAAAAGTAAAGGCATTACGCTCTATACAAAATCAAAAGTGCTGGAAATTATCGAAGGAGAAGGACAAAATTGCATCGTTAAATTTGAACAAAAGGGAAAAGAAAAATACATTTCCAGTGATAAAGTTCTCGTTTGTGTGGGTCGAATTCCTGAATATGAAAACATAGGGATGGAAAATTTACAGCTAGAGATAAATCCTAACAATAAAGGAATTCAGGTTAATTCTCACATGCAAACCAATGTTTCAAACATCTATGCCATTGGAGACGTAACCAATATTATGCAATTGGCTCATGTTGCTTCTCACCAGGGAATAATAGCTATTCAACACATCTTGGGACAAGATAGACAGATGGATTATTCTGCTGTACCCAGTGCTATTTTTACCAGTCCTGAGATCGCTCTGGTAGGAATTAGCGAAAAAGAAGCCAAAGCAAATAATATGGATATTGTAGTTGGAAAATTTCCTTTTGCGGCCAATGGAAAAGCATTAACTTATGGAGAAACGAGAGGTTTTGTAAAAATAATAAAAGAAAAAGAAACAGGCAAAATAATTGGTTGTACCATTATTGGACCTCATGCTTCTGACCTTATTGCTGAAGTTACCTTAGCCATTAAAAATGAATTAACGGTAGAAAAGATCATTGAAACCATTCATGCTCATCCTACTACAGCTGAATCCATACATGAAGCAGCCCTTGCCTCTGAAGGTGGTGCCTTACACTTTGCCAATTAAAACAAAACTCATTCAATCACATAATTACAATCCGTACCATAACTTAGCTCTAGAAGAATACCTTCTCCAGCAAGTACAAGATGATGAAGTTATTTTATATCTTTGGCAAAATCAAAACACCATCGTCATTGGAAAAAATCAAAATCCTTGGAAAGAATGCCGTATTTCTCAAGTGGAAAAGGACCAAGTCCATTTAGCAAGACGGTTATCTGGTGGAGGTGCTGTTTATCATGATTTAGGGAACTTAAATTTTACCTTTATCATGAAAGAAAATCTCTACAATTTAGAAAAACAATTACAGACCATTCTCGAAGCAGTAAAAACTTTAGGAATAGAAGCCACCTTTACTGGGAAAAATGATATTACTGTAGAGGGCAAGAAGTTTTCAGGAAATGCTTTTTACTTTGGTGATAAAAGGGCCTATCACCACGGTACCCTTTTGATTAATACAGACATAAGACCTTTAACTCAGTATTTACAAGTATCAAAAGAAAAAATACGTTCAAAAGGTATTGACTCTATTCAGTCCCGAGTCATTAACCTGATTGAACTAAACCCTGATCTAACTATACCCAAAGTCATTCATGCATTAGAAAATAGTTTTGAAAAAATCTATGGTGGTCCTGCCCAAAAAATCCAATGTCCACCGGAGCAAGACTTAGAAGATTTAGTTCAAAAATATTCTTCTTGGGAATGGCGATTTGGTCAAACCCCTACTTTTGATATTTGTTTTGAAAAACGGTTTGCCTTTGGCAGTATTGAGCTTATGTTTAAACTAAAAGACAGTATCATACAAGAAGTTCACATTTATTCGGATGCCATCCATATCAATATTTTAGAAAAAATCAAAAAGGCTTTAGTAGGAGTCAAATTTAATATGAAAGAAATCACCGAACATTTGGATTTCCTTCCTATCAAAAATAACGCTGAGGAAAAAATTATCATTGATATCAAACAATGGTTACTAGAAAAAGAAGTATAAAATTTTCTAATTATTTGTTGATCTTTTTGCAGGTAACTGTTATATTATTATCAAGAGACAATTAGTCTCCTTATCACATTTGTTTATCTGAATAGAGCAAGAAATAGTTTTAAAATTAATATTCTATAAAAAAGGAGTGTTATACTATGGTAAACGTATTTAAAGCCACTGCTAGAAAACTTCCAGAAGGATTACAAATCGAAACACAAGCAAGAGATTTCAAAATTTTATTAGATGAACCTGAAGATTTAGGTGGAACAAATAAAGGAATGAACCCTGTAGAAGCTATATTATGTGCCTTAGGTGCCTGCCAAACCATCGTTGCTTTTGCCTTTGCAGAACAACACGGAATTGAACTTGAAGACTTTAGAGTAGAATTAGAAGGTGACTTAGACACAGATGGTTTCTTAGGGTTATCTGATGTTCGACCTGGATTCTCTGAAATCCGATTTAATATGCATATAAAGAGCAACTCTCCTGAAGATGAAGTATTAAAATTTGTAGATTTTATTGAAAAAACTTGTCCTGTAGGAGATACATTAGAAAATGGTGTAAAGTTAGTTCGTTCTGACGTGATCATAGAAAAATAAGCAAAAAGAAGAGCCAAGGAGTAATTATTCTTTGGCTCTTCTTTTTTACTCTTTAGTAACCTTTTTCACAAATTCCTTCATAATTTTTTTATATTCCTCTTCGTCTAGTCTATGATAATAGATGCCATCGATCCTTTCCCCTTCTCCAGGCAAAGTATACATAGTCATATTATCTACATCTATTTTCATAACTGCTGGTAAATACGTAGGTATCTGTGTAAGAGGAAAATCTGTTTCGACATATTTAAATAGATCATAGGCTAATTTTGTTAGAACAATAACATTTCGTTCTTTTAATATTTTTTTAGCTAACTCTTTTATTAGTAATTGCTGCATTTCCATTCTTTCAAGATCTCTCCGCAAACTCCCTCGATACCTGACAAACTGTTCTGCTTTATCTCCATCTAATGTCTGCAAACCTTTTTTAAGATTAATATATAAATCTTGTGCTGGATCTGGATAATACATGTTTCTAGGAACATCAATTTCCACTCCACCTACTGTATTAACAATTTTTTTAAATCCATCTAAGTCTAACTTAACATAATAATCAATATCTACTTCAAACATAATTTCAATCAACTCAATGGTTGCCTCTGATCCTACATAAGAATGAACATCCGTCAGCTTCACTGTAGTAGGAACATTTTTATTTTTTTCTTTCCACTTTGCAAACTGTGATTTTTTTAAATTAAAATAGGTATCCCTCGGAATTGAAACTAACTGAACTTTACTAGTTTTAGGATCAAATCTTACAATCATATTTACATCCGATAAAGACTTTTCTTTGTCAACTCCAAATATCATGATATTTAAATCTTTTATCTCTGACTTTTCTTGTTCAACAACAATTTCTTCCTCATGTTTTTCATTTCCTTCATCGGTTTGTACCAAATCCTCATTTTTTTTATTTTTTGCAATATAAGAAATTGCAAATATAGATGCAACAATACAAAAAGACAAAGTAACAACAGATACAATGATAAAAAAAGTTTTGGTAAGGGATTTCTTATTTTGCTTCTTATTCTTTTGTTTATTATTTCTTTGATTAAAATTCATCATTGGCACCTCAAATTTCAAAATAAAGTTCTATCTGCTCGAACTTTTTACTTCCACTTCAATTTAGAAAGGGCATTGGCTAAATCTGTATTCATGGGTTCTTCCTTCTTTTTCGCTTGTTGTTGCAAATATTTTGCCACTTCCCTTTTAGATGATTGATTCTGCTGTTTTTTCTTTCTTTCATTAAAAGCAGATAATTTTTCTCGATATCCACAAGGACATACAAAAATTTTCCCCTCACCTTGTCCATGTAGTTCCATCCTTTTATGACAATTAGGACACCTGGTATTGGTCTGAATGGAAATGGATTCTCGATATCCACATCCTCGATCTTGGCAAATCAACATCTTTCCTCTTTTTCCCTTGACCTCTAGCATATGTTGTCCACAT
>JAAYNZ010000054.1 GCA_012520595.1 Candidatus Epulonipiscium sp.
CTTGCGGGTGTAGTTCAATGGTAGAACACCAGCCTTCCAAGCTGGATACGTGGGTTCGATTCCCATCACCCGCTTAAAACTTCTTACTATAGTATAGTAAGAAGTTTTTTATTTATAAACTAAATAAGAAAAATAACGTATACTTATGTAGAAAGGATGAATGAAAGCCCTTTCTACCATCATAGAATTTACAATAGAAATACAGGTTCAGCTAAAGTAGAAAATAAGAGGAGGGAGTCGTTTAATGTATAATCAAACAACCTATACAACAGAGCAAAAATTATTAATTTTATTATGTCACTTAGGGGTTTTTTTAGGAGTAGGAGTATTGGCACCCATTATTATTTTTTTTGTTAGCCAAGATTCAATTGTAAAACATCATGCGAAAGAAGCTTTTGGCTTCCAAGGATTACTTTATATAGCAGGTATGGTAACAGCCATTCTTTTTACAATAGGAGGAGTTTTAAGTGTTGTTTTAATCGGAATTCCTATTATACTTTTAGGTGTGATTTTAGTGATTGCATTGGTGATCATGGGACTTATTTTTCCTGTTATCGCAGCCATTAGATCACTGAAGGGAGAAGCTTATTGCTATCCTATTAGCAGTCCTATTGTACAACGAATGTTATAATCAAAATAATAATAAAAAAGATCCTTTCGGATCTTTTTTATTATTATTTTGAAGGTTTTCCATATAAGGCCAAGTTGTTATTTTTATATCGATTATCATGGGTTACGTCTTTTCCAAACCAAGCAGGTGGATGAAAGGCCTCTGCCTCTTTTACACTATCAAATTCCACTTCAACGGTCACAAGACCATCCAATTCTTCGTGATAAATATCCACTTCTGCTGTTAAATCATTTTCAAGTGGAATTAAATAACGAGTTTTTAAAATTACCATGTGATCTACTTTAGACCACAAGGATTGGAATTGTTCTGCTGTTAAAGGTAGATCTACTTCTTCCCGCTGTAAATGTCCTGAAGTTTTAATAGTAAGAAAATAATGATCGTTGCTTTTTCTCAAACGAATAACAGGATCTGTGGCGATATATCCCTGAATAATTTTCTCATAAGGATAATGAAACAAATCATTAGGTAGGGAAGTCAGTAAAAACTTTTTTTCGATTTCTTTCAATTTTTCTCCTCCTTTGCTTTAATAGATTGTGTATCTTTTATCAAGGTCACCCTTTCTTCTATTATATTCGTTCTCCTTCCTTTTTAAAAGGGAAAAGTAAGAATTTCTTTCCAACAAACAAATGCATGCTATAAAAGAGAAAATATTTCTTATGGAGTGTCTGTAAAAGAAAAACAAATGAAATCTAGTTGAAAAATTTCTTACAAGAAAAGCATTCAAAACAAAAGAAATACAAAGGAAGACGGCTTATTTTTTTGAAAAACAAGTGTCTTTTTCAGGGAAACAAATAGACAGATAATTCAGTTATATGCAGGATTGATTAAAAAAAAATAAAACAGATTCAAGGGAAATTGGGAGAATTAGGGCGGCTGCTATGAATATAAAGAAAAGAATGGGATAAAATCGATGTAAACAATAATTTTTATAGTTCTATAAATAGACAAAGGTCAATAAAATAATAAAAAAGGAAAGCTGGAAAAGAAGAAGTTGCAAATTCCATAAAGCAGGTATTGACAAACATAATAAATTAAGTGTATAATCAGTTAAGTATTTCAATACAGAAGGAATCAGATCGTACCAAGCAGTCAGTCAGTTGCTACTGCAATATGGGTCTGCAGTAAGAAAGTAGCAAGGCAGATTTCAGGTACGGAACATTTCTTTGTATGACTTAAAATTTTTATCATTATTATTATTTAATCAAGGGGGATTCAAAGATGAAAAGAAAACTGAGCTTGTTACTAGCTGTTGTTATGATGTTTTCCATAGCATTGGCAGGCTGTGGTAAAAAAGCAACAGACTCAAATTCAGATGCTAGCCAAGGACAGCAAACTGACGCAAAAGAAGATAAAAAAGAGGATAAGCAAGAAAAAAAGGTTGATAACCCAGCTTCTAAGAGAGCCAATGCAAAAGATACATTAATCATTGGAATGACAGAGGCAAAAGGAGAATTATTACCTGTTTATTATAGTACAAAATATGATGCTTTTATTGTTCAGCTTGTATTTGATGGTTTAATGACCAATAATGAGGCAGCTGAAATTGTTCCTCATGTAGCAAAAGAATATAAGGTTTCAGATGATCATCTAACGTATACCTTTACCTTACGGGATGATGTAAAATTCTCTGATGGTACTCCTTTAACAGCTAAAGACGTAGCTTTTACGTATACTTTATTAGCAGACCCAAGCTATGATGGACGTTATAAGAGTGTTGTTAGAGAAATGGTTGGATATAAAGAATATAGTGAAGGCGATGCTACCGAGCTAGCTGGAATTAAAGTAGAAGATGATCATACCATTTCCTTTACTTTTACAGAAGCAAAGGCAGATAATATCACTAAATTTGATATGGGTATTATGCCAGAACATCATTACGCTATTGAAAAAGGTAATATCCAAGCTATTAAGGATAAAATGCAAGCCTTTGATCTTGTAGGTTCTGGTGCTTATAAATTTAAAAAATTCGAACCAAAACAATTCGTAGAATTAGAAGCAAACCCTGATCATTTTAGGGGTGAACCTAAGATTAAAAATCTTATTACTAAGTTTACAACAGCAGAAACTAGCTTACAAGAGTTAGCAGCAGGAAGTATTGACGTACAATTACAAGTACCTTCTAACAATGATAATTTATCACAAATTGAAGCTCCAGGATATCTTGATATTGCTAAATATCCTGCAAATAGTTATGGTTTTATGATGTTTAATGTAAGAGATGAAAGATTGGCAGATGTAAAAGTTCGTCAAGCTTTGGTTTATGGATTTGATCGTGCAGGTTTTATTGATCTATACTATGATGGAAATGCGTCCGTTTTAAATACACCTCTTTCTAAGGTATCTTGGGCTTATAGCGACGATATAAATTCTTATGAATTTGATCCTGAAAAAGCGAAAGCATTATTAGAAGAAGCCGGTTGGAAAGTAGGGGCTGATGGTATCCGAGAAAAAGATGGTAAAAAATTATCATTCGTATGGGATACTTATACAGAGAGTAAATATGTAGATACATTAATTCCCTTATTACAAGCTGATTGGGCAGAAATTGGTGTGAAAGTAGAGCCTAACTTAATGGACTTTAATGCTATGGTTGATAAAGTATTTACCCAACAAGATTTTGAAATGACCAACTTGGCATGGTCCTTAACCATTGATCCAGGTAGTAACTATACTACTTTCCATTCAAGTGCTGATGAACCTGATGGAAATAACGCAGGTGGATTGCGAGATCCAGAAATTGACCGATTACTTGAAGCAGGTTCAAAAGAATTTGATTTTGAAAAACGAAAAGCCATCTATCAAGAATTTGGAAAACGCATGAACGAATTAGTGCCTTATATGTTCTTAAATCAAGGAGACCAATGGGATGTTTATAACCAAAGAGTGAAAAACTTTAAAGCTACTTCTTTCTGTGATTGGACTTACTATATTCTTGATATGGAATTAGTAGATTAATCTTTTTAAAAGAGACTTTTAAAGATATAGAAACGAAATAAAGCCCTGTACCTATTTTGCAGGGCTTTTGTTTCGTATTCATCGAAGAGTAACAATAAAATATAGGAGGGAAACCATGATAAAATACATCCTCAAGCGAATTTTACATCTAATTCCAGTTATTTTTATTATTTCGATTTGTATTTTTGGAATTGTTAAATTGACTCCTGGTAATCCCATTGGATCCAATTTAGACCCAAGGGCCACAGCTGAGGAGAAAGCAGCAGAAAGAGCGCGGCTTGGTTATGATAAACCCATTCATATTCAATATATAGAATGGATGAAACGTTCCATTCGAGGTGATTTTGGAGAGTCTTATTTATACAAGAGACCTGTAAATAAAGTAATATCAGAAGTAATTTGGAATTCTTTTATACTAAATGTAGTTGTATTTATTCTTGCCTTTTTAATTTCAATTCCCATAGGAATCATTAGTGCTGTTAAACAATATTCCAAGACGGATAGCTTTTGGACTCTTTTTTCCTTATTCGGAATTTCTATGCCTTCTTTTTTCTTTGGACTTTTATTGATATTTGGATTTTCTGTAAAGTTAAAATGGTTTCCTATTAATGGGATGATCAACCCAGGAAGTACAACAACGGGTTTTGCACGGGTCCTAGAAGTTGGCCATCATATGGTACTCCCGGCAATTGTACTAACCATTTCTAGTTTAGCTAGTTTAGTTCGCTATACTCGTAATGGAATGTTAGATGTTCTTAACCAAGATTATATTCGTACAGCACGTTCTAAAGGATTATCAGAAAAAGTAGTTATCTATAAACATGCTTTTCGTAATGCTCTCATTCCTCTTGTTACCTTACTCGGTTTCCAAATTCCTGGACTTTTTTCAGGAGCCGTTATTTTAGAAAGTATTTTTGTATGGCCAGGTATTGGACGAGTTATGGTGGATGCCATTAACCAAAGGGATTACAACTTAATGTTAGCCCTAATGATGTTTTTCTCCATCTTAACATTATTAGGAAACTTGTTGGCGGATATTGGATATGCCTTGGTTGACCCAAGAGTAAAAGTAGACGAGAGGTGATTGGAATGCAGGAAGATCAAAAAATAAATCAGACACAAGTGATTGGTCCATGGAAAATGACATGGATCCATTTCAAAAAAAAGAAAACAGCAGTAGCAGGACTTATTATCTTTGCTATATTAGTATTAGGGTCTACCTTTGCACCCTTTTTAACGCCTTATAGTTTAGAAACTATTGATAAAACAGCAAGAAATCAACCACCGTCTTGGGAACATTGGTTAGGAACGGATAACTTAGGTCGGGATTATTTTACACGTATATTATATGGAGGTCGGGTATCTCTAAAAGTAGGTTTATTTGCTGTTATTATTAGTATTGTTTTAGGAGTCATTATTGGAGGGATTGCTGGCTATTATGGTGGTTGGGTAGACAATGTATTGATGCGTTTTACTGAAATTGTTATGTCCTTTCCTTTTTTAC
>JAAYNZ010000055.1 GCA_012520595.1 Candidatus Epulonipiscium sp.
GTAGAAGCAAAACCAGAGGACCATCTTCAAGATGCAGAACAAGTAGTGGAATATATGTTGGATTTATGGAAACAAGGAAATGCTTTGGAGTTTGAGCGATTCTTAGACACAACAAAAGAAGCAGAGGAAAACAATGAATTTAATCAAAAATTTTGGTTAGAGCGAGATAAAAATATGGTAAATAAGATTGAGGAATTTTTAGCAGACGAAGAAAACAATACTTATTTTGTAGTTGTTGGTGCAGGACATTTAGTCGGGAAAACAGGTGTCATTCAAACTTTAAAAGACAAAGGATACCAAGTTGAACAAGTGATAGAGCATTAGACAAAGGGGTTTTGAGAGATACAAAGAGTCAAGAGAACTTGACTCTTTTTTTAGTAATCTAGTTTTTTTCCTTTTTTTAAGGTATAATAAATAAGATGTAGCAGGAAAGGAATTGTTGATTTGAAAGGAGTATTTTATGCGTTATATTATTGATCTCCGTGAAGGGGATAATGTAATGGAGCATTATTTATGCAAACAAAAACAAATATTAAAATCCCGAGCAGGAAAATCTTATTTATCTTTAAAATTACAAGATAAAACAGGAATTATTGATGCAAAAGTATGGGATTTAAATGACAGTATTCATGAATTTAGTGAATATGATTTTATTAAAATAGATGGAACCGTCTTAATTTATCAAAATGAATATCAGCTAAATATCCGACGAATTCGAAAGAGCATCGAAGGAGAGTATGATCCCAAGGATTATATTCCTTCTACTAACAAAGACATTGATCAATTGTACCAAAGTTTATTAGATTATATTCCTACTATTAAAAATACTTATATTAAAAAGTTAATCAAAAGTTTTTTTGTGGAAGATCCAGAATTTATTAAGGAGTTTAAAAATCATTCAGCGGCTAAAAATATTCATCATAGTTATATGGGAGGACTTTTGGAACATACTGTATCGGTAGTAGAAATTTGTGATTTTCTCAGCACTCATTATGAAGGAGTTTCTAGGGATTTATTGCTTGCTACAGCCATGTTTCATGATATAGGAAAGTTGCATGAACTTTCTCGATTTCCTACAAATGACTATACAGATGATGGGCAGCTGATTGGGCATGTGATCATCGGAATGGAAATGGTATCACGAAAAATCGATACCATCGAAGGATTTCCACCTACACTAGCCAATCTAATTAAACATTCTTTATTAGCTCATCACGGAGAATTAGAATATGGTTCACCGAAACGTCCTAAAACCATAGAAGCATTTATTTTACATTGTGCTGATAACACAGATGCAAAAATTAAAATGTTTGAAGAAATGCTTTCCACAGTACCTCAAGAAGATTCGTGGCTTGGATACCAAAAGATTTTTGGTCGAAATTTAAGAAGAACTGATTTTTAGAGAGGAAAAAGTATGTATAAGGATTCAAAAACCATTTCAGCTTCAGAAGTTAATCAATTTACATACTGTGCTTACCAGTGGTATTATACTCGTTTATATGGTCCATCCACGTTACGACAATTGGCTCGAGAAAGAAATGAAAAATATGAATATCATGATGTTACACAAAGTCGGTTTTCTAAAGGAAACCGATTTCATTCTTCTTACCATTTTTGGTATCGGGTTAAAAGAGCATTTATACTATTATTTATCTGGCTTGTTGTTCTATTTTGTATTTATTTTATAATGCAGGTGATGCAACATGGATAAGCTATGGATCATCTTGTCATTCTTATTGGTAGTACTATGCTTTTTTCAATACACACCTCCTATTCAAGTCAAAAAGCCAAAACTAGGAGTTCCTTGGGCGAAAATTGTTTATACGGATCAAAAACAAAAAAATACCAATCCCAATGTCGTATATCACCAAGTTTTATCTTCTGAAAAATATGGAGTTCGGGGAAAACCAGATTATATCTTTCAAAAATATATGAGTCGATCTTTTATTCCTGTAGAATTAAAAAGCGGAAGAATTTCTGATGAAGATCCATCACCAAATCTAGGAGATTTAATGCAATTAGCTGTTTATTTTTTACTAATTGAAGATGTGTATGGAAAACGACCGAAACAAGGACGTTTGGTGTATAAAAATTATATGTTTATTGTAAAAAATACTAGGAAACTTCGAAAACAAGTGTTACGTACATTAGAGGAAATGAGAAAGATGTTAGATACAGGCGAATATGAAGTTGAACCAAGCTTTGTAAAATGTAAATCTTGTGTATGTAGGGAAACAGTTTGCGAATACTATAAATATCCACGTTAAAAATCTAAATTTCTAGTAAACTTGTATATCACTTTCCTACTTTGACTGTTCTTTCGAGTTGTTTCTAAAAAGCTTAAAAGAAACAACTCAGTGACAGAAGTCGTATGTCCAATGTATATACGGCTTACTTCTCGTTTTTTTGATTCGAAGCAACAGGGGACAAAACGTCGATCATATGTATTTGCTTTGTAATTGGCGTATTTTCAATTATGGATGTAGATATCTATACAAATAAAATAAAAAAAGAAGGAAGTTAGAATGAGTATAAAGGATCAGATACAAAAAAATCAACATTATTCTATAAAAATTTATGATCTTGGAAGCAACGGAGAAGGGGTAGGCAAGCTTCAAGGATTCACTTTATTTGTGGAGGGTGCTATTCCAGGAGATGAAATTGAAGTTAGGGTAGTAAAAGTGAAAAAGAATTATGGATACGGCAAATTAATTCGAATCATTAAACCTTCTCCCTATCGAGTAGAACCATTGTGCCCTCTTACTCATCAATGTGGAGGATGTCAGATTCAACATATTTCATATCAAGAGCAATTAAAGATTAAAGGCAAAAAAGTGCAGGATCATTTAGAACGAATTGGTGGATTGAAAGATATTCAAGTTCATCCTGTACTAGGTATGGAAGATCCTTATTATTATCGAAATAAGGGGTTATTTCCTGTAGGTATGGAAAATGGAGAAGTACAAATTGGTTTTTTTGTTTCCCGTACCCATCGGATCATTGATATGGATAAATGTTATATTCAGCATCCAATTACAGAAAAAGTAATAGAGCTGCTGCGAAAATTTATCAAAGAGTATTCTATTTCTGTTTATGATGAAAAAGAGCATATAGGATTATTACGACATATTTTAGTAAGAACCAGTTGGCATACCAAGGAGGTTCTGGTTTGTCTTGTTATCAATGGTAAGGAATTTCCCCATGCAGAAGCTCTTATAAAACAGTTGAGACAGATTTCTTATTTAGTAGGTATTGTACTTAATATAAATGAAGAGCGGACCAATGTAGTTTTAGGAGAAGAAATTCAAGTATTATGGGGTCGAGATTATATTGTAGATTCCATAGGAGAATTACAGTTTCATATATCACCTTTATCTTTTTTTCAAGTCAATCCTGTTCAAACGAAGGTCTTATATAATAAAGCATTAGAATATGCTCAATTGACAGGAAAAGAGATTGTATGGGATGCTTATTGTGGAATTGGTACCATTTCTCTATTTTTGGCCAAGCAGGCTAAGTATGTATATGGTGTAGAGTTTGTAGAAGCAGCTATTAATAATGCGAGAGAGAATGCAAAATTAAATCAAATTGAAAATGTGGAGTTTTTTGTAGGAAAGGCAGAAGAAGTGATACCTAAGAAATTAAAAGAAGAAGGAATTAAAGCTGATGTTATTGTAGTAGATCCACCACGAAAAGGCTGTGATGTTGTTCTTTTAGATGCAATGATCGAGATGAATCCTAAACGAATCGTATATGTTTCTTGCGATTCAGCTACTTTGGCACGAGATTTGAAGTATCTAGTAGAAAAAGGGAAGTATAAGGTGCATGAGGTACAACCAGTGGACATGTTCCCAAATAC
>JAAYNZ010000056.1 GCA_012520595.1 Candidatus Epulonipiscium sp.
CTTTAATTAAGCAGCAAATGCTAAATTATCTTCAGCGTTTATCTTTAAATTCCAGTTTGATGACGCAGCACCGGAGTCTGCGAATGGCTTCTCTAGCTTCTCTGATCCCCGTCGAAACCAGTACGCCCCCTTAATATAAGTTTTTGACTTTGAATTGTTTTTCTGCTTCTCTTCGCTGATCTTTTTTGGCAATATCTTGCCGTTTGTCATATAACTTTTTCCCTTTAGCAATCCCTATTTCTAGTTTTACCAAACTTCCTTTTAAATATACCTTTAAAGGAACAATAGTATATCCTTGAATCGTAACAGCACCTAATAATTTATTGATTTCTCTCTTATGCAGAAGCAGTTTTCTTGTACGCAAAGGATCTTTATTAAAGATGTTTCCTTTCTCATAAGGGCTAATGTGCATGTTATAAATAAAAGCTTCACCATTTTGAACACGAATAAAACTCTCTTTTAAGCTGCATTTTCCTAAACGCAATGATTTTACTTCTGTTCCATGGAGCACAATCCCTGCCTCAAATTTTTCTTCAATAAAATAATCATGCCACGCTTTTTTATTTTGTGCAATCAGTTTATAAGAATCTTTAGCCATCTGCTCTACACTCCTACACCAAAATCATTTATTTCACATAGGTGTTCTACTATTATAACATAAATTTTATTTTTTTCAAGCTGCTTTATTTTTTCCTTTTTTCCTTTTTTTGATGTAAATAAAAAATTCAATACATTTATAATAGAGATTCTGTCTTCAGGTTGTTTTTATTAGATTGAATCCAAACAACCCGAAGAACAGTTTCGCATTCCTATTTGTACATTTGTAAAAAATAAAACGTTGTTAGGAGATTACGATTCTATTAAGCTTCTAATAAAAAGGCATAATATCCTCGCATAGTTTCATATACGTCAGCTTTACTTACAATTTCCCAAGGCGCATGCATATTATGAACAGGAACACCACAATCAATAACATCCATTCCATAATTGGCTAAAATATAAGCAATAGTGCCTCCTCCACCTTGGTCTACTTTTCCTAATTCTGCCGTTTGCCAAGTCACATTATGTCTATTCATGATCCTACGTAATTCTGCCATGTATTCAGGATGGGCATCATTACAACCTGACTTTCCTCTTGCACCTGTATACTTATTAAAAACCATTCCCTTACCGAAATAAGCAGAATTTCTTTTTTCCATAACGGAAGGATAGTTAGGATCAAATCCTGCACTTACATCAGAAGATAACATTTTAGAGTTGGCTAAGGTTCTTCGTAAAGCAAGGTCTGTATATTCTCCTGCTGCATACATAACTTCTGCTACCGTATTTTCAAAAAAGAGTGAATGAGCCCCTGTCGAACCTACACTACCAATTTCTTCTTTATCTACTAAAGCAACTACACAGGTTTTATCTGTTTGTTCTATTTTCATTAAAGCTTCAAAAGAAGTATAGGCACATACTCGATCATCATGACCATAAGCCATAATCATGCTTCTATCCAATCCATAATCCCTTGCTCTTCCTGCTGGCACCACTTCCAATTCTGCCGATACAAAATCTTCTTCACAAATGTCATATTTTTCATTTAAAAGTCGTAAAATATTTTGTTTTACCTTTTCTTTTTCATCTTCGTCTTTTACTGGAATACTTCCAATACAGATATTAAGATTTTCTCCCTCGATAGCATCTCCTAATTTTTTATTTAATTGGTCTTGTGCAAGATGAACTAAAAGGTCGGAAACCCCTATAACAGGATCATCATCCTCTTCTCCAATCACTATGTTTTGTACAGTCCCATCTTGTTTTACAACAACACCATGAATCGCAAGGGGTAAAGCAACCCATTGGTATTTCTTAATACCACCATAATAATGAGTATCGAACATGGCAAAATCACTATCTTCATATAAAGGATTTTGTTTTAAATCCAAACGTGGAGAATCAATATGAGCTCCTAAAATACGTAATCCTTTGTCAAAAGGCTCTGAGCCGACATGAAATAAAAACAAATTTTTTCCTTTGTTTGTTGCATAAATCTTATGTCCTGCTTTTATTTTAATTCCTTCTTTAATAATATGTTGGATATCAACATATCCATTTTCTTGAGCCTTTTTTGTTAATTCATCCACACATTCTCTTTCCGTCTTGCAAACAGACATAAAATGTCTATATTGCTTTCCAAAATCAAAAACAGCTTCCATTTCTTCATCAGAATACTTATTCCAAGCATGTTCATAACTTTTATTTAAATCTCTTTCCTTTGGTTCCATTCTATTTCCTCCTTTAACGATTGACATAGCTCATGTCCATTATAGAAAACATTATTTTTGCTGTCAACTAAACCAAAATCATTCTACAGAAAATCAAGGATAAAACAAGAGGCCATTTTTAAAACAGCCTCTTTGTCCTATTTGCATCTTTTATAATTTTAAAAAATCTTTCATGATTTGACTTATTTCTTCTGCTTTTTCCTTGGTATCTGTTTCTGCAAAAACACGAAGCAACGGTTCTGTTCCAGAGAATCTTGCAATAATCCAACCACCATTTTTAAAATATACTTTGACCCCATCCATGTAAGATACGTTTTCAATCTCATATGGGAATTGAGGAAGTTGTTTTTCTACAAATAAAAGATGCATAAATTTTTCTTTATCTTCTTTGCTAAAACGGTAATCATGTTCTGCCATGGCAAAATTACCAAATTGTTCATGTATTTCATCCAATAACTCTGATAAACGTTTACCTGTGACACAAATCATCTCTACCAATAAAGATGCAGCAAAAATTCCATCTTTTCCTTTAATATGCCCTCGAATGGTTAGTCCTCCACTACTTTCTCCACCAATCAAAGCATTTGTTTCTTCCATCTTAGAGCTAATGTGTTTAAATCCTACGGGCACTTCATAACATTGCTCCCCAAAAGCTTCTGCAATTTTATCTAATAAATGAGTCGTTGCTAAGTTTCGTACAACTGGTCCTCTCCAACCTTTGTATTTTAATAAATAATAATATAAAAGAGCCATAATATCATTAGGATGAATAAAGTTCCCTTTTTCATCAATGATTCCCAAGCGGTCTGCATCTCCATCTGTTCCTATTCCTAAATCATATTCTTTTTCTACCACCATATTTCGTAATTGATGCAATGTTACTGCACTAGGGGATGGAAGTCGCCCTCCAAAAAGTGTATCATGACGATCATGAATCATTTCTACTTCACATCGTGCTGTTAACAAAATCGTTTGTAAAGAAGTTTTAGAAACTCCATACATAGGGTCTAATAAAATCTTTAGATTTTTCTTTCGAATTGCTTCTAAATCAATCATGTTCAAAATTGTATCGATATAATCATTAAAGGGATTAATGATTTCTATAATTCCTTCTTTTTGCGCCTCTTTAAAATCCATTGTCTTCACATCATCTAAGGTAATCTTGGAAATTAAATCTTCAATGTGCTCTGTTACTTCTTCTGTTGCATCTCGTCCACCCTCAACAAATACCTTAATCCCGTTGTAATCAGCCGGGTTATGACTAGCTGTAACAGCAGCTCCATAAGGTAAATTCATTTCTTTTACAGTATACATAATGAGAGGGGTTGGAGCATTCTTATTAATAAAATACACCTTTATCTTATTGCCAGCTAATACTTCTGCCATCCATTGTGCAGCTCGATCTGATAAAAAACGTCGATCATATCCAAGAACAATACCTCGACTTTCCCAACCCTTTGCATACATATCATTTGCTAAAGCTTGGGTTAAAAGTTGAATATTACTCATAATAAATTCTTCTCCAATAATGGCCCTCCAGCCACCAGTTCCAAACTTAATCATCCCTATTTTCTCCTTTCTTTCAGTACCCGTTCACAAAACTCTAGGTCTTCAGGAGTATTCACACCATAGATCTCATCAGTATCATAAATCGTATAGGTATGAATCTTTTCTCCTTTTCCCAACATAATTTTAGGTATATCTGTAAGATAATATTCTTTTTGGGCATTATCATTTTTAAGCAATGCAAGATTTTGAAATAAAAATTGATTGTCAAAAACATAAAGACCAATATTTAATTCTTTAATTTGTAATTGTTCTGGTGTACAATCCTTTGTTTCTACAATATCTACCATTTCTCCCGCTTCATTACGAATAATTCTTCCATAAGCAGGAGGGTTCTCATCAACAGCAGTCAGTACCGTACATTTTGAACCCGATTCTATATGTTTTTGAATCAAAGTTTGATAGGTTTCTCTTGTGTATAAAGGCATATCTCCATAGGCAATCAAAACAGGACCATCATAATCTCTAAAATAAGGTTCTGCCATCATCACAGCATGTCCTGTTCCCAATTGCTCATCTTGGTCTGCATACATGTAATTTCCTTGGATCTCTTCTTTTACCATTTCTTTTTTGTATCCAACTACAATACAAATATCTTCTTGGGGAATAAAAGATAGAGCTTCTAATACGTATTCAAGTAGAGGTCTTCCATTGGCTCTACGCAATACCTTAGGCATATTATATTTTTCAGATTGTAATCTTGTTCCTTTCCCTGCGCCTAATACAATGGCTTTCATAATACTTCCTCCTTATCTTTTCTCACACCTGTATCTTGTTTAATAATTAATCCGGGATACCCTAATGCTTGGACAGCTGCTACAATTTTTTCACAGTCCTTATCATAAGCATAAACATAACAGCATCCTCCTCCACCAGAACCATTAATCTTTCCACCTAATGCACCGTTGGCATAAGCCGTTTCTAAAATTTGCTCAATAATAGGCGTTGATATTTCTAATCCATCTCGTAAATTGGCATGATGTTGTTTTAAAAGTGTTCCTAATTTTTCTGGAGAAAATTCTTTGCTTTCTAAGAGTGCCAATCCTTCTTTTAAAATTCGATAATTATCAATGCTAGCACTCAACTTATTTCTTCTTCGTTCATCTAAATGAGATAAATATTTCAAATTACTTTCATCTTCAACAAAATCCCTTACACTTTGAATACCATAAACCTTTAGCTGATCTAAGGCTTCTAAAACAGGTGTTTTTGCATCTGCTAATACTTTTGTCGTGTTTTTATCTTGTAAAGAATCAAAAAGAATAAAACTACCTGGAATGGTATTGTGGATTTTACGAACTACAGTTTCATCTGGATTAAATGTAAGGTGAACCAATCCTCCAACTGCTGAGGCATAATGATCCATCATTCCACCTGGTTCATTAAACTCTGCAACCTCTGCTTCAAATCCTAGCCTTGCAATAAGTTCTGAATTATCTTTATCAGGGTGTTCCATCATTTCCAATAAAACTTTGATTAAAACAATAATCATGGTTGTTGAAGAGGACATCCCTTTACCAATAGGAATCTCTGAATGCATAACAATATCATACCCTTGATGAAGTGGATAGCCTTTTCTTCGTAAAACATTCATGACACTTTTTAAGTAGTCTCTTTCATGTTTATATTCAATGGGTTTTGATAAATCAATGACTTCTTCTACCTCAATATCTTCACCACTTAAATGAAGATGAATCAAACTATCTTCCCTAGGAACTGCTTCTGCATAAAAGCGTAAATTAATGGCTGCTGCCACAACTTCCAATCCTAAGTAGTCTTGGTGTTCCCCAAACAAACAAATACGGCTCGGTGTGGATGTAAATAACTTCTTCATTATACCATTCCTTCCTCTTATAAGTAAGTTTATTTTATTATTTTTCCAAAATAATCTATTACTTTTTATTTATTTTACTATAAATTTATTTTCTTGTATTTATAAAATTATAGAGTGACTTTATAGGATTCTATGATTTGAACTACTTGCTATTTTACAAAATAACTTTTATACTAATAATATATAAACTTTTCATTCTTTTAAAGATACATCAATGAAAACAGTTTTATTCATAAAATAAAGATAAGGTGATCTCATGATTCAAAATTTAAATGGAGTAACCTTTTATAAGTATGGACATATTCTAACAGAATCCTTCACTCAACCATTAGAAACTTCGTCTCAAAACAAATGGATAAAAAAAGAATACCAAATTACTTCTTCTAAACTTCTTTACATGCATCAAGTGAAGCATTCTCCTGTACTGTTGGATATTATACAAGGAATTGCTCTTTTATGCGTTAATTCTACACTTCAGACGGATGAAATACAAGTTTTTTTATTAGACAAACCCATTTCCATCAACCCTGGAGTATTTTTTAATATTGTTCCTCTATATGGGACTTGTAAAATTGAGATCGCTCATTTATCAAAGAAGCAATTAGAAAAGTTCCCCCTTCCTCATGAAATTATTCCCTCTGTAATTAATCCTAAACTTTCCATTCAAAAAATTCATACTTTGTTTTATCAAGAAAAAGAAACGGGATTTCGTTTCCGTGGGGAAAAACATAAATTTTGGGAACTTACGTATGTAGACAAAGGTATCCTAAAAACTAAAATTGAAGAAAATACCTATCATCTTGAACAAGGGGATTTTATTTTCTATACTCCCAATCAATATCACCAACAATGGTCTGAGAATAAGACTTCTGTTTGCTTTGTTACTATTACTTTTGATATGGATTTCGAAGATAGCCATTTATTAAGCAACCGTCTTTTTCACGGAAATACCGAAATAAAAAACTTACTTCATCAAATTTTACAAGAAAAAAACCTAAACACTTATTACTCCGATGACCTTATTCTTTGTTATGTAAAAGAATTAATTATCAAACTGGTAAGGGATATTCGCTTAGAAAATACCATTGACCGACTATCTACAGACATGCAAGCAAATGTAGAAAATACTATTGTATCTCAAGCCTTAGAGTATATTCATAACCATATCCACCTAAAATTAACCGTATCAGATATTGCAAATAGTATTCCTATTAGTTCATCCTATTTATCTACCTTATTTAAAAAAAATACAGGTAGTACTTTAATGGAATACGTCAATCAATACCGCCTAGAAAAAAGCAAAGAATATCTTCGTACTTCTCCTTATACTATTACGCAAATCGCTGATTTACTCGGTTATTCCAGTGTTCATTATTTTTCTAAACAATTTAAAGATTATTATGGTGTTTCACCCACTGTTTATGCTCGTTCCATTCAACAATAATAAAAGTTCTCTTTCAAAAGAGAACTTTTATTATTTATTTCTGTCTTCCTAATTGAATTTTTTCTAAATCAAAAATTCGTAATGAGTCAGATATGTTTTGCTCAATGGCCAACTTGCCATACTTATCTACTTCTTTTTTATCCTTAGGTCCATGAGAAAGAGAAGCAGCCCCTCCAATACATCCACTTACACAAGCCATTCCTTCTATAAAATTACCTGGTAAACGTCCAACCTTTAGCATTTTTAATGCTCGCTCGCATTCTCGTAAACCATCACATGAGATAGGTTTCAGTTCAAGATCTAATTTTTTCTCTTCTATTATATGTTGAATGGCTTCTGTTACTCCTCCGGATCTTGCGAAAATTCGTCCATAAAAAGAAGCATTATCTAAGGGGGCTTCTTCACATTCTTCTACTTGTATATCCATGGCATCCAACATCGCCTGTAATTCTTCAAAAGTCATCACATAGTCAACAGCATCTTTTATATCTTCTTCTTGGGCTTCTCTTTTTTTAGCTGTGCAAGGTCCAATAAATACTACTTTTGCATCTGGATCTGTGGATTTTATCAATCGTCCAATAGCAACCATAGGAGATACCGAATTAGAAATATGATGTATTAAATTGGGATAATTTTTTTCGATATAAGCCACAAACGCTGGACAACAAGAAGTTGTCATCACTTTTCGTTCTTGGATAGTATCTATAAACTCCTGAGTTTCATGTAATGCTATAATATCTGCACCTAAAGCCGCTTCCACTACATTATGGAATCCTAATTTTTTAATTCCACTTACCACTTGCCCAATCTTTGCATAAGTAAATTGACTAGAAATAGCAGGTGCCATTACACCATATACTCGAAGATTTGGATTTTCTTTTGCTTCTTTTAATAGTTTAATAATGTCTACAATATAAGACTTATCCATAATAGCTCCAAAAGGGCATTGGTAAACACAAGCCCCACATTGAATGCATAAATCATTGTCAATTTCTGCTTTTTTATCCTCTGTAATGGATAAAGCATGGGCTCCACAAGCTCGCATACAAGGACGCATCACTTCTGATATAGCATTATAAGGACAAGCTTCTTTACATTTCCCACATTCCTTACATTTATTGGAGTCAATATAAGCTCGTTGCCCTACATAGTAAATGGCATCTACAGGACAAACATCAGAACATTTATGAGCTAAACACCCTCTACAGGCTTCTGTAATGGTAAAACGGTCAATAGGGCATTCATCACAAGCAATATCAATCACTTCTATGATATTAGGATTCTTTCGATCCCCTCCCATAGCCAATGCAACACGTTCTTGTAAAATAGCATGTTCTTTATGAATGCAGCACCGTGTTGTAGGCTTTGGTCCTGGAACAACCCTTTTAGGTATGTCTCCTTTTTTTTCTTCCAACGTTCCTTCCATTGCCAAAAGTGCTACTTCCTTTAAAACCTTATATTTTATTAGTTGCACAAAGCTTTCAAATTTTCTCATCTCATCTTAACCCTTCCTGTTATTCTTATTTATCTTATTTATAGATACCCACACTCATAGTTGAAAATACTACAATTACAGAGCAAGTGCATAGTATCGACGAATATGTGACTTTTGTCCCCCTGTTGCTTCCTGCTTTTTTATTAGGAGCAACAGGAGGAACAATCAGAACGTAAGCCGAGGGATATACATCTTGCGAAATTCAGATTATGAGCGTATACAGCGATAATAAAAAAGATTAAATATACGTTACTATCACTTTTTTACCAATCTTCTCCATCCAATTTACCAATTCTTTAACTACTTTTAATTTAATACTTAAATCAATAGGAAAATCAGGATTTTGGTGAGCTGGATTTACTGCTTTTCCAACCCACAAATGAAGATGAGTACAATCTTCAATCAGTAATCGAGCCAATAAAGATGCTCCATCTTTGCCTTCTAAAAATGAAGGACAAGCCTCAAAAAAATCTCCTTCTACATATTTCTGTATTTTTTCAATAGTTTTACTTAATGTAAGCACTCCTTCTGTTACCAGATCAATGCCTTCAAGATAAGCAATGGGAGGGACTTCTTTATCTAAATACGTGATATCAACTTCCAATTCCCTTTCTAACTCTCTAGACGCAATTTTGGCTGCTGTACCTCCGCAAATTACTTTCTTACCTTTCCCTTTCATAAACTTACGTATTACCCATGAATCATCTTCTGGATCCTCTGGAGGGCCAGTAAATAAATCCACTACTTCTGCTTCTCTTACTTTTATTGCCACCACTGTCGTATCATCACCTGGTCGTTCCATGTAAAGATTTTTACAAGTTTCAATTAATCCTCTCGCAATATGACTAGAGCATTTTTCTTTAGGAGCTATAGAAGCTAGATAATCGTTGACATTATCCCATTGCCATCCTAAGTTTAATAAAGCTCCTACTCCCGCATGAATCACACCATCACTCACAATGGTTAATAAATCACCATCTTGAATTTTAAAATGACTTTCCTTAATCACTTTATCTTGTATAGGAGTACTTTGTTTTTTTATTTCTATTTTTGTACCATGGGGATGAATAAAAAAAGGTGGATTATCATATTCGATGATATGCACTTGTCCTTCATAATCAATTTTAACAATGGTAAATGTAGAATAAGCTAATTTACGAATATTACAAACGGGAAGAGTATGAACGATGGTATCTACTGTCTCATCTAAGCTAGCTCCTTCTTTCAACATTGTACCTGCAATTTTCGATGTTAAAGTAGCTAATATATTGGCTTTCACTCCACTTCCTAATCCATCAGCCAATACAACAATTACTTCTTTTTCTGTTTGTATGATCTCTACATTATCCCCACATAATTCTTCTCCAAATTTATTCAAACTATCAAAAGCAACATCGATGAAATAACCCATTATTTTTCACCTACTTCTCCCAGCACAATGTTTTTAAGTTTCGTCAAAGTTACCTTTGTTTCTGCTGTTGTTTCCCCAAGTAAACTAGCAATTTCTTGAGCTACCCGCATTTGTTTTTCAATCACATCTTGGGCTGCATTAAGGGTATTTTCCTTGACTCTTGCTAATTCTTCCTTATTCTTTTCTTGAGCTGTAATATTGGTCATGATAACCAACATAATATTTTCTTTCTCTAAATAGAGAACATTTACAATCATAACAACACCATAGTGATCATATACTATTCTTTGATTATATAAATTTTCCTTTGTTTCCTTCACTTGATGAAAATAACTATCATCAATAAGCATGGCAATGGGTTTATCCTTAATCTCTTTGGCTTTAATTTGAAAAACCCTTTCGGCGGAAGGATTGAATTCTTTTACATTCATTTCATCATCTAAGATAAATATAATATTAGGCGAATTGCCAAAAATAATATTGGTCACACTTTCTGCTTTACTTCTCATATAAGGAATACACATAGACATTTGTGACATTCCTTCAGAAACTGCCTGGGCTTTTTCTCGACAAGTATTGTATCCGCAAGCACCACAATTCAATTCATCCTGTGGTTCTCTTTTTCCCATTTTCTTTAATATTTTTTTGATCTCTTCTTCCGAAGCTTCTGCTTTACGAAAACTTCGATTATAAAAATGTTTAGTCACATCTATTTTTTCTACATTTTGAAAAATTTCTTTACAAGGAAGATCCAATGATTTTTGAACATACTCTTTTACCCTATGTTGCCTCAAATAGAAACTTTCCCCATTTTTAGGCATCAGTGGCCCATTTAAACAACCACCTTTACAGATGTTCATTTCTAAGAAAAGGTGATGCAAATCCCCTTTTGATAAGCTTTCTAATACCTCCATGCAATTTTCCATTCCATCGACATGCAATACTTCATAAGGACTTTCATGTTGATTCATATTGGCTTCGATTCCTCCTACAATAGGAAATCGTCGACCTCTTTTCGAAGGAATTCTTTCAAACGGTTCTGCTTTTAATTCTTGAAGATTTATTTGTTCACTTTGAAACCAATGATCCAGTTCATCAAAAGTTAAAACAGCTTGGATAACCCCTTGGTGTCGCAAATCCACTGCTTCATATTTTTTAGCTACACAAGGTCCAATAAAAACCACCTTTGTATCATTCCCATAGGTTTGTTGAATGTTTCTTCCATGGGCAATCATAGGAGAAACCACAGGTATCATATCTGGAATTAATTGTGGAAAATATTTTTCAATAAGGTCGTTGACAGCTGGACAACAAGTTGTAATTAAATTATCTTTCTTATTCTTTTTGATTTCTTCTTGGTATACATCGGTAACAATTTCTGCTCCGATTGCCGTTTCTTCCACAGCATAAAATCCTAATTGTTTTAGAGCTGCTACCATTTGCCCTCCTTCTGTTATATCAAAAGCCCCCATAAAGGAAGGAGCAATGCTGGCAATGACTTTATGCCCAGAAGAAAGAAACTGTTTTACTTGTTGTATATCACTCTTAATGTAGCGAGCCTCTTGGGGACAAATGACTAAACAACGTCCACAAGATACACAACGTTCTTCTAAAATTTCTGCTTGATCATTATTAATTCGAATAGCTTTTACAGGGCAGTTTCGTAAACATTTATAACAATTTTTACAATTCGCTTTTGAAAAATTAATAATTCGCAAGCTTTCACCTCCCCAACAAATATTGATAAAAGAAATCTTCTACTGTATCTTCCGTTACAGAATGTACAGGCCCTTCGTCAATTTTTACAGAAACAGCTTTGGTACACTCTCCTAAACAAAAAGCTGCTTTTACTTCTACTGTTGTTTCTAATTTCTCTCTTCGAATGATTTCTTCTAGCTTGTGAATCACTTGGTACGCTCCTTTTAAATGACAAGCACTTCCGATACACACATACACTTTTTTCATTGTCCCACCTCTTTTAAATGATTAATGTTATTTAATATATTTATATTATTTCAAGTTGTATAAACAATCAATTTATTTCACCTAAAGACCCCATAAATCAACTTCCATAAAATATTTCTCTATTACTATATCACTTTGTTAATTATTTATCAATACATTTTTGATCATTCCATCATATTTATCATTTCATTTTAACCCTCCCATTTTTTTCCACTTTCAAGTTCTTTTTCTGCTTTTATCAAAGCCCATATATTGATTTTTTTCTTTTTTATGATACAATATGTAGTAGTTTAATAGGAAGGGGCTAAAACATGAACTTATCCCAATTAATTTTTCGTTATTATACCAAGGAATTAGAACAAAACACTACTCTTACTGTCTATGATTTATTTAAATGGAAAACAACCAATGTGCAGCTAAAAGATTATAGTACTGGAAAAATTATTTTTGATATGCAGGACCTTGAATTTCCTGTTCATTATTCCCAATCTGCTTGTGACATTATTGCTAGCAAATATTTTAGAAAAAAAGGGGTTCCTAATGATCGTGGATTTGAATATTCTTTAAAACAAGTCATTCACCGAATGGTTTCTTTTTGGGTTGAAAGTGCTTTTGATGAAAACTTGATTACTGCAGATCAAAAAAACATTGTATATGATGAGCTTGCTTATATGATGTTAGCTCAAATGTGGGCTCCCAATAGCCCTCAGTGGTTTAATACGGGCTTAAAAATGTCCTACGGAATTGATGGGCCTCCCCAAGGCCACTATTATTATGATCCTAAAAAGAAACAGGTCCAGTTATCTAAAGATGCCTATACCCGTACCCAAGGTTCTGCTTGTTTTATTGTTAGTGTAGAAGACTCCTTATTAGGCGAAAAATCTTTAACGGATCAATTGACAACAGAAACTCGTTTATTTAAATATGGTTCAGGAGTGGGAAGTAATTGGTCTACCATTCGAGCCAAAAACGAACCCCTTTCTGGTGGTGGCAAATCCTCAGGACTTCTTAGTTTCCTAAAAGTATTTGATCGAAATGCAGGAGCCATTAAATCAGGTGGTACCACTAGACGAGCCGCCAAAATGAATATCTTGGATTTAGATCACCCCGAGATTTTAGATTTTATTCAATGGAAAGCTAAGGAAGAGGACAAAGTCATTGCCCTTGGAAAAATGGGCTATTCTACTCATTTTGATGGAGAAGCTTATGAAACGGTTTCAGGGCAAAATGCAAATAATTCTGTTCGCATTCCTGATGCCTTCATGGAAGCTCTGCATGAACCTGAATCCGATTGGACATTACAAGGACGAATTGATCCTTCTCTACATATTTCCACCTCTCCTGCGTATTTATGGGGCGAAGTTGCAAAAGCTGCTTGGAAATGCGGTGATCCTGGTGTTCAATATGATGATACTATTAATGCATGGCACACCTGTCCATACGGCGAAGATGGCCAAATTGGTGCAAAGCACAATCGAATTAATGCTAGTAATCCTTGTTCTGAATATATGTTCTTAGATGATACTGCTTGTAACTTAGCTAGCATTAATGTTGTAAAATTTTATAATATAGATAACGATCAATTTGATTTAGAAGGCTATTTGCATTGCATTAAAATGGTTCAAATTGTACTGGAAGCAACCATCCATTGGGGGCAATTTCCTACTCCTGATATTGCTCGAAAGTCTTACTTGTTTCGTACTACAGGATTAGGACTTACCAACCTAGGCATGCTTTTTATGCTTATGACCAAACCCTATGATTCAGAAGAAGCTAGAAACATTGCCTCAGCTCTTATGAGTTTACTGACAGGATATTCTTATTATACTTCGGCTCTATTTGCCAAACAAATTGGTGCTTTTTCTTGTTATGAATTAAATCGTCTTTCTATGCAAAAAGTAATACGAAATCACGCTATCGTAGCTGGCTATGATGAACAGGATACAGTATTCGAAGAGCTTAACTATATGCCCATGATGCTTGATCATCATTTGCTTAAAAAACTTCATTATACAGATCTTTCCCAAACCGTAAAGAAAGTTTGGAAAGAAACCCTTGTCCTTGGAGAGAAATATGGTTTTCGCAATGCTCAAGTTTCTGTATTAGCACCCACTGGAACTATTGCCTTTGCCATGGATTGTGCGACAACATCTTCTGAACCTTTTTTTAGCCATGTAGCTTATAAAAAGTTAGTCGGCGGAGGAAGCATGGAAATTGTAAATCCTGCTATTCCTGTTGCGTTAAAAAAATTAGGATATTCCTCTGATGAAATTGAAGAAATCATTCAATACGTAATGCGAAAAGAAGAAATCAATGGATATGAGATGATTGTAGATGGGAAAATTGAAGGGGCACCTTACCTCAAAAAAGAACACTATCCTATCTTTGATACTGCCAATCGTTGTGGAACAGGACAACGTTATATTCGCCCTGAGGGTCATGTATATATGATGGGTGCTTTGACCCCCCATGTTTCAGGAGCCATTAGTAAAACTGTCAATATGCCCCATGATGCTACGGTAGAAGATATCAAACAAATCTATGAGCTATCTTGGAAACTAGGAGTAAAAGCCATTGCTTTATACCGTGACGGCTGTAAAGCATCCCAACCTCTTAATACAGCCATCTATGATGAAAAAGAACAATCTTTAGAAGATTATACCTATGCTGAATTACTTGACTATGCTAAAAAGAAAAATATAGAGTCCGTACCTAAAAGGTTAAAACCGAAAGGAATTCGTACAGCTCATGTTCATGAAGCTGAATTAGCAGGATTAAAATTATATATCACTACCTCTTTTTATGAAGATGGACGTTTAGGAGAACTCTATGTAGCTGCTGGTCGCCAAGGTTCCTTAGTAAAAGGCCTTTTAGATAGTTTATCTACAACAATTTCTAAAATGCTTCAATATGGTATTCCTCCTGAAGATATTTCTCGTATGTATCGCGGACAAAAATATGAACCCAGTGGCTTTGTCAGTCATCACCCTTTTATTAAAAATGCAGATTCCATTTCCGATCTGATTAGCAAAATTATTGATATTGAACTAGGGAATTATACTTATTGCCAAGTAAAGCCACAACAACTTGACCAACAAACCTTACCTTCTACTCTAACCATTACAGAGATCAAAGAACAAAAGTTTGAAAAAGCAGAAGTTATTTATGGTGAAATATGTCCCAATTGCAAAAGTACTCGTATGATTAAAAATGGAACTTGCAAAGTCTGCACAGAATGTGGAACAACAACAGGATGTAGTTAAAAGATTTCTTTTTTGAATTTTTTTCCTCCTTCCGAATACATATATAATAGGTAGAGGAAGGAGGAAACTAGTGAAAATATATCTTATTAATCAAAAGTCTTTACTAAAAATAACCCTTGCCTTTGTTCTTGTTTTTACATCCATGATTGTTTCTAAACCCTATTTACATGAATTAAGCCAAACAATGGCTCAAAAACCAACCAGAAAACTTCCAATTTATTGTGTGGAACAAGAAGATAAAAAAATTGCCATTAGTTTTGATGCTGCTTGGGGTGCAGATGATACAGATGATCTTTTACGTATTTTAGAAAAACACAATGTAAAGACCACCTTTTTTCTAGTCGGTGATTGGGTAAAACGCTACCCTGAAGAAGTAAAACGAATTGCAGCAACTGGACATGAAATAGGAAATCATTCGGATACCCATCCTCATGTAGGTAAAATGTCAAAAGACGCAATAAAAAAAGAAATCATGGCTGCTCACCAAAGAGTAAAAGAAGTAACAGGTATCGACATGAATTTATTTCGTCCACCCTATGGAGAATATAACAATACGGTTATTGAAGCAGCTGAAGAATGTGGTTATTATACTATCCAATGGGATGTTGATTCTCTCGATTGGAAAGAATATGGAGTTGATCCCTTAATACGACAAGTATTAGATCATAAACATTTAGGAAGCGGTTCCATTGTCTTATTTCATAATAATGCAAAATATACGAAAGATGCTTTAGATTCTATTTTACAAGGATTGAAAGACAAAGGATTTGAAATTGTCCCTGTATCTCAATTAATCTTAAAAGAAAACTACTATATGGATCATGAAGGTAGACAAAAACCTTTACAACAAAAACAATGAGCAGGTATTTTACCTGCTCATTGTTTTTGTTTTATTTTCCAATAAATATATCATAGGATTTTTGATTAATTTCAATGGCTCTTTCAATACCTCTTGCTTTTAGTTCAGCGATAAAGGCATCATATTCAGCATCAAAATCAGCAGTACCTAACATCCAGGATTGGAATTTTTCATCTACATAAGGACGAATACTAGACATAATCTTTTTATATTCTACCTCATCCTCAGGTAAATATTTAAGGCCTAATTTTCCATCTAAATAAGGGGGTACATCTTTGGCAAACCATTCAGGATGACTATTATAAAGCTCTGCTGCTGCTTTTGCTGCTGGAGTCATAAACGCATATTCATATTCTGGATTTTGATTCATACCGATACGATATTGAATACCTAAAGAACGTAAATAACCAAGTGGAGTTTGCTCTGATTTCATAACTGTATCTGTATAGCTCTTAGTACCATCTGCATTCACAACGTAAGTCTCACCCTCAATACCCCAGTTCATCAAATCAGAACCTTCTTCTGTAAAGAAAAAGTCCATAAACTTAATCACTGTAACAGGATCTTTACATTGGGATGAAATGGACCAACCTACCCCTGGATATCGCATCGTACGTTCTTTTATAACACCGTGTTGGTCAGCAGGAGGTGCAATAGCTACCATCTCAAAGTTTGGAATGCTTTCTGGTAATGTAGCATTATAATCACCTGCACTAGGCCAGTCATGAGTCATACCACCAAGATTTCCACTTAAAAGAATATCTCTTGATTTAGGTCCACGAGTAAAAATTTCAGGGTCAATAAGACCTTCTTTATACCATTTTACAATATTACGAACTCCTGTTTTAAAATTTTCTTCCATCGGTTCAAAAGTCATTTTACCATCACGTGGATAAAATTCTGTGCTTGTATCCCAAAAATATAGAAATTCATCTGGCATTTTATGCCCTGCACGATCAAATAATGGAATTTCATCTTTTTGTCCATTGCCATTTGGATCTTCATTACGGAATGCAGTTAATACATTATATACTTCATCCACTGTTGTTGGAGCTTTAAGATTCAGCTTGTTTAACCAGTCTTGTCGAATCCACCAAAATTCTGCTGTTAACAAATTTTGATTTTTAGGTATTTGATAAATATTACCATCTAAAGAAACTGCCGTTTGTCTAAATCTTTCATCACTATCTAATAAAGCTTGAATATGTGGTGCATGTTCTTTGATCAAATCATTTAAGGGAAGAATACCACCATCACGTCCTAATTTTTCAAGTTCGCTAGCATCTACATATCCAATAATGTCAGCCAATTTACCTGATGATACCATCAAGTTGAAAGCTTCTTGTTCATTAGAGTTGGATTGAGAAATAACCCCTTCTAAATGAATATTCGTTCTTTTAGCAATTTCTTGCCAAACTCGCCATTCTGGATTAAAAGGCATATTGTTAAAGTTCAAAAAAATTGTAAAAGTGGTTGGTTTCTCAGTAATAAGACTACCTTCTAATTGAGTTTCTTCTTTTTTACCACCATCTGTGATCTGCCCCTGTTTATCCCCCGTATCTTTGGTACAACCTACAAAAGAAACAGCTAACATAGACATTACAATAAACATTGCTAATATTCTTTTTAGCTTCATAAACCTTCTTCCTTTCTTTCTTTGTTTTTAATATCCACATGATTTATTATTAAACTCTCAAGAGAGAATCTAATACAAAACTATCCTTTTACTGCACCTAAAGTTAAACCTGTTTTAAAATATTTTTGTATAAAGGGATATGCTATTAACATAGGTATCATTGCCAAAATCATAATAGCATAAATAACTGTAGTAGGAGAACTTAACGATTGAGCCGTAATAATAGCTGCCTCTGTTTCATTGGCCACTCGATCTACTATGAGCTTTTTAAGCAACACCTGTAAAGGTATTTTTCTATCGTCATTTAACAAGTTCATTGCCCAAAAATAACTATTCCATCGATTTACGGCATAGAACATTCCGACTGTGGCTAATGCTGGCTTTGATAAAGGCAAATAAACCTTTGCAAAAATTTGAATATTACTAGCTCCATCAATGAAAGCTGCCTCTTCTAAAGAAACTGGAACTTGCTCAAAAAAACTTTTTAAAATAATCATATTATAGGTATTAATGGCAAAGCCAAAAATAATAGCTGTTCTCGTATCTAGTAAGTTAAAATCTTTAAATGTCATATAAAGAGGTATAATTCCTGCATTAAACCACATAGTAAATACGGTAAATAAAGTAAAAAATTTACGCATAACTAGTCTTTTCTTTGAAAGCGCATAAGCCATAGTTGTAGAAAAGAGCATATTTATAAATACACCAAAAAGAGTATAAAACATAGTGTTCCCAAAAGCCATCCAAAGTCCTTCTTTTTGAAACGCTTTTCGATAACTTTCTAATGTAAAACCTTTAATCGTAAACATTACACTTCCATTTTCAACATATAAGGGTTTACTTAGTGAAGCAATCACTGCATAATAAATTGGATACAATGCCAAAAGTGTAATTATAATTCCTATCACAATCATAGCCCCATTAAAAAACTTTTCACCACGACTCACAACCAATCCTGATGATGCTCGTTTCATAGTAACTCCTCCCTTTACCATAATGCATTCTCTGTTACTCGTTTACTTAATTTATTAGCCGCAACTACTAACACTAAAGCTACCATTGCTTCAAATAACCCTACTGCTGTAGCTAAACCATAGTTTCCATTTTCAATACCAACACGGTAAGCATAAGTTGCAATTACGTCTGCTGTAGGATAAGTAGAAGGTTTGTATAAGAGTAATATAGCCTCATATCCTACCTTTACAATCTTACCAATATTCAAAATAAACATAGTAACAATGGTAGGGATAATTCCTGGAAAGGTAATATGACGTATTTTTTTCCATTTACCTGCCCCATCTACTGTTGCAGCTTCATAGAGCTCTTGATCAATCCCTACTAAAGCAGCGATATACACAATGGCATTAAACCCTGTAGTTTGCCACAAAGTCATCGTTGTATAAATGCCTCTAAAATATTGAGGCATAACCATGAAATACTTCGGCTCCATACCTAACTTAACAAGAATCATATTAATAATTCCTGTACTAGGTGATAAAAAGTTAACCACCATTCCACAAACAACAACAATGGATATAAAATAAGGTAAAAAAGTAGCTGTTTGGGTCATCTTACTAACGAATTTATTTTTCATTTCTGTAATTGCAATGGCCAATACAATAGGTGCCGGAAAACAAATCACAATTTGCCAAAAAGCAATCATTAATGTGTTTTTCACTGTTCGATAAAAATCAGGACCTGTTATAAAATCCTTAAAATGATCAAAACCTACAAAGGTACTTCCTGCAAAACCTCGAAATATATTATAATCATAAAAAGCGGTTCTGAGTCCTACCATTGGTTTATAGGCAAACATCAAATACCAAATTACTCCTGGTAATAAAAGCAGATATAAATCCCAATCTCGTTTTATTATTCGTCCTGCCTTTTTAATATTTCCCATTTCATTAACCCTCCATTTACTCTTTAATAAGTAAAAAATAAATTTTCTTCAAAAAATGCCTTAACCTTAATAGATTCTTTTCTACTTATTTATGTTTTATTTACGTTGAAAACATTTTAAATTTATCTATTTGTGTTCCTCTTGTTTTTATGGTAACACCTTCTTCTCTTTTTTGTAAATCATCAATATTCTCTTTTGTTTTCATTATTCCCCAAACACTCTAGAAAGCTTATAATTCCCCTATCACCAATTTTCTATTTGTCTTCATTATTCCCGATTTATAGAAGAAACAAACTATAAATTGAATGAAACAAAAAAATACCCCTAGAGCAATCACTAATTGTCCTTGATTGATAATTGGAAAAAATGATATAATAAAAAGGTACGAATGATAAAACAATAAATTGAAGGTGGATCTATGTTAATAGGTAAATATAAAAAACGACTTTATAAAACGTTTGTCATTATTAGTATTTTTCTTGTTTCGATTCTTATGATTATTATTGGGATTTCTTTCTCAATCAATCAAAAAAATCATTATTTAACAACACAACAACAATCTGTATCAACCCAAGCAAATATGGCACAAATTTCTATAATGGTCATTACAACTGCATTAAACGATGTGATGCAAGATGCAGCTTTTGAAAAATGGTCTGCATCTAAAACCAGTGCCCAATATTATCATGCTTCTACCCAAGCTTACAACCAATTAAAAAAAATCACTTCGAATTTATCTCCTGTTGACTATGAAATTGTTGCAACTAAATTAGATGAAACATCGTTTGTAATTTCACCCCATGGCACCATCAGTAAAAAAATGTTTTTTAGCAACGAAACATCCCTAAATACTCAACAAAGTTCCTATATTTTTGATTATTTCAAAAAAAATAAAGGGAGTCTGATCCTACCCTCTTATTCAGAAAATAAACTACAGGAAATTTACTATATTGTAAAAAAATCATATATGGAAAGTGACCTTATTTATATTATAAAAATACCTTATCATACCCTATTTGGGAAAAGCCTTGATCAAAACTTTATTCTTTTTGATACTAATCAAATCCTAGCCTATGGAAATATCAATGAAAAAGACAAAGTATTGGCTGATCAAGTTTACTTGGCTGATCCCAATCTTAAAACCTCTGATTATCACTTTAAATTTCAAGATAAAATCATATTTCTTTCTAGATTAACAGAAGTTGATTGGGCCATTGCTTATATTTACGATAAAATTAGCTTTGATCCATTTCAAATTTTAATCTACATTATTTTACCTTCTATTCTTTTATTATTATTGGCTCTATTTATTTCTAAGGTTATTATTGAACGACTTTATAAGCCTGTAAAAGAGGTGATCTCTGATATTTTACCTGAGGATTCCAATGAACCTATTATTGATGAATTTCAGATTTTAAAACAAAATACTCATCAAATAAAAATTTTAAGCCAACAGCTTCAA
>JAAYNZ010000057.1 GCA_012520595.1 Candidatus Epulonipiscium sp.
AGTACTGAAGTTGCCGGTGGTTTCACTGGTGTAATGATAGGCTTATATACTTCTTCAAATGGAAAGCCAAGTAAAGCTAAAGTGTATTACGATTGGTTCGATTACATTGTACAATAATTTAATCAAGGAGCTCTTAAAGAATAACAAAAAAGTAATCACATCCATTATTTTGCTAAAAGATAAAACTAAAGATTCTACTATTCAGCTTTTTAATCAATGACCTACTTATGAAAAAGACTGTATTAATAATTATCAACCTTATATTTATAAATAACCTTCTGTTTTCACAATATATTCATCCTTTTCAAGATTTAAACTTAAGCGATGAAGAACGTATTGATAAATTACTCTCTTTAATGACCATTGATGAGAAAATACGAGCATTATCGACTGAGCTTGGAGTACCTCGTCTTGGAATTAGAAATACTGGTCATGGAGAGGGACTTCATGGATTGGCCTTAGGAGGGACAGGAAACTGGGGTGGATATAAAATTATTTATGGAAATGCCGTTCCGGTAACTTATCCTACAACCATATTCCCACAAGCTTATGGATTAGGAGAAACCTGGGATCCCGAACTTATAACAAAAATAGCGGATATTGAAGCTGAAGAAATCCGTTATTATGCACAGAATCCAAAATATCAAAGGAATATTCTAATTATGAGAGCACCTAATGCCGATTTAGCACGTGACCCTAGATGGGGAAGAACTGAAGAGAGTTTTGGTGAAGACCCTTATCATGTTGCACAAATGAGTGTAGCTTTCATTAAAGGATTACAGGGCAACAATAAGAAATATTGGAAGTCAGCTTCATTAATGAAACATTTTCTGGCAAATAGTAATGAAGATGGCCGTGATTCAACTTCATCAAACTTCGACAAAAGACTCTTTCACGAATATTATGCATATCCTTTCAAAAAGGGAATACAAGAAGGGGGCTCACGTGCATTTATGGCTGCTTATAATTCATGGAACAACACTCCTATGACCATACATCCCATATTGGAATATACCCGTAAAGCCTGGGGACAAAACGGAATCATCTGTACTGATGGAGGAGCATTAAATTTACTAATAAAAGCACATAAAGCTTTTTCAAATCCAACTGAAGGTGCAGCAGCAATCGTTAAAGCAGGCGTTGGACAGTTTCTTGATGAATACGTGCCTTATATCTACGAAGCTTTAGATAAAAATTTGCTCACAGAAAAAGATATTGACAAAGCCATTAGAGGTAATTATTATGTTGCACTAAAACTAGGTTTATTAGATGCTGATCAAACAAAACTACCTTATGCTCATATAGGGACTACTGACACCGTACCAACATTCAATAAACCTGAAGTACACGATTTTGTACGTTTAGTTACGGCAAAGTCTGCAGTATTACTCAAAAATGAAAATCGCACATTGCCTCTTGACAAAAGAAAATTAAAAAAAATAGCAGTTATTGGGTCTCGTGCTGATGAGGTATTATATGATTGGTATAGTGGTACGGCGCCTTACACAATTAGTATACTCAAAGGCATTTACAATGCGGTAGGTGAAAATGTGGAAGTCATTTTCGCAGAAAATAATGAGGCTGACAAAGCCTATCACGCAGCTAAAGAAGCCGATGTAGCATTAGTTTGTATTGGCAATCACGTATATGGAACAAAAGCAGATTGGAAATATTCCCCCGTACCCAGTGATGGAAGGGAAGCTGTTGACCGAAAAGCAATTACACTTGAACAAGAAGATTTAGCTAAAATAGCATATAAAGCTAATCCGAATACAATTCTTATATTGGTTAGCAGTTTCCCTTTTGCAATCAATTGGTCACAAGAAAATCTTCCCGCAATAGTACATATTACAAATAATAGCCAAGAACTGGGGAATGGTCTTGCTGACGTTATTTTTGGGAAGATTAACCCTGCTGGACGTACTAACCAGACTTGGGTAAAATCAATAGATGATTTACCTCCTATGATGGATTACGACATTCGCAATGGACGTACCTATATGTATAATAAGAAAGAGCCTCTTTATCCTTTTGGATTTGGATTAAGTTATACTTCTTTTAAATACAACAACATCAAGTTATCATCGAACACACTGACTGACAATGAAACGCTCAATATAATTGTTGATATAGAGAATACAGGCTCATCTGATGGAGAGGAAGTAGTACAACTCTATGTTTCATTCCCCAAATCAAAGATAGACAGACCAATAAAACAACTTAAAGCATTCAAACGAGAAATGATAAAACAAGGAGAAACTAAATCCATCGCATTAAGTTTAGATGCTGAGGACTTAAAATATTGGGATAATGAACAAGAAGCTTTCCTACTTGAAAAAGGGATAGTTAACCTACAAATTGGAGCCTCTTCTAAAGATATTAGACTAAGAAAGAAAATTATCATACAATGAAAAAAAAAGTTCTATACATTATTCCAATAATATCGACACATTTAGCCTTAGGACAGCAAAATACTTGGCAATACTACTTTGACAAGCCTGCATCCATATGGGAGGAATCGATTCCCTTAGGTAATGGGAGGATTGGCTTCATGCCTTGGGGTGGAATAGATGAAGAACGAATAGTCTTAAATGAAAATTCTTTATGGGCAGGACAAAAACAAGAAGCTGACGATCCGGAATCTTATCCTTACCTGTCAAAAATAAGAGGTCAATTATTTCAAAAGAAAAATAGAGAAGCAGGAGAAAAGACAGTACAAACCTACTACAACTTCTCAGGATGGGTCACTCACATTTTAGGCAATGTGTGGCAGTTCACCTCTCCCAGTGAAAAGCCATCATGGGGAGCTACAAACACAACTAATACTTGGCTTTGCCAGTATCTATGGCAACATTATGAATATACTTTAGATAAAGAAGATCTAAAGTATATTCACCCCATCATAAAAGAAGCTGCATCTTTTTTCAACGATATGTTAATCGAGAATCCTAATAATGGCTATTTAGTAACAGTTCCTACTACTTCACCCGAAAATAAATACATAAGTGGAGATGGAGATACTCGAAGTATTGTAGTTGGTTCAACAATGGACAATCAACTAATACGAGAACTATTTACAAACACGATTACAGCAACATTCTTGTTTGATTGTGATAAAGACTTTGCTCAACAATTAAAATATAAATTAAAGAGATTAGCCCCTGCATCAACAGGTAAATATGGACAAATAAAAGAATGGATTGAAGATTATGAAGAAGTAGAACCTCATCATCGACATATATCACAATTATACGAACTTTTTCCAGGAAATGAAATAACCTATGAGAAAACACCTCAATTAATGGAAGTAGCCAAAATTACATTAAATCGAAGAGGTGGCATGTCAACTGGCTGGTCTATAGCTTGGGAAATAAATCTTTGGACCAGACTAAAAGATATAAACAGAGCCTATAAACTGACAGAAGATTTACTTACACCAGCAAAACAAAAATCAGGGACATATCTCAACCTTTTTAGCGCTCATCCTCCTATGCAAATAGATGGTGATTTTGGTGGACCACTTAGAATAATGGAAATGTTAATTCAAAGCCATGCAGGTAACATAGAATCATTACCTGCAATTTTTCATGGATAGAAAAGGGTAAAGTTAAAGGACTAAAAGTTAAAGGAGGTGCTAACGTCTATTTTTCTTGGAAATAAAATGGGACACACAAAATATATTAAAAAACCTCAACCCCAAAAGATAGCAGGTATTCAAAACTATGAATATTTTGATCAGAAAATAAGAATAAATATTATAAAACCAAATCAAAGAATTAAAATCTATTATTGACAAATAAAAACTATATAAGAATGAAAAAACTATTTATCAGTTTACTTACAATTTTTACAGTAATACCTTTTTATGCGCAAAAAAAAGAAATTCCGATTTATCTGGATGAAGGACAATCAATCGAAAAACGCATAGATGATGCACTTTCGCGAATGACTATCGAAGAGAAAATTGCCATGATCCATGCACAATCAAAATTCAGTACTCCAGGAGTGCCTCGCCTTGGGATACCCGAGATATGGATGAGTGACGGTCCTCATGGTGTACGCATGGAAATTGATTGGGATACATGGTCACACGCAGGATGGACAAACGACTCCTGTACTGCCTTCCCTGCTCTTACTTGCTTAGCAGCAACTTTTAATCCTGAACTATCAGCCGAATATGGTCGTGCCATTGGTGAAGAGGCTCGTTATCGAAAAAAAGATGTTCTTTTAGGACCCGGCGTAAATATATACCGTACTCCTATGAATGGGCGTAATTTTGAATACTTAGGAGAAGATCCCTATTTAGCTTCAAAAATGGTAGTTCCTTATATTAAAGGAGTACAAGAAAATGGTGTTGCCGCCTGCATGAAACACTATGCATTAAATAATCAGGAATTATGGAGAAATACTATTGATGTAGAAGCCAGTGACCGTGCCCTACATGAAATTTATCTTCCAGCATTTAAAGCCGGAGTTCAAGAAGCAAATGTATGGTCAATAATGGGTTCTTATAATAAATTCAGAGGCCAATATTGCAGTCATCACGAATATTTGGTAAATAAAGTACTTAAAGATGATTGGGACTTTGATGGAGCTTTTATAACCGATTGGGGAAGTGCTCATAACACTGATGAAGCAGCTCTTTATGGTCTTGATATTGAAATGGGAACATGGACGGATGGACTTACCTGGGGACAAAGTTTTGCTTATGACAATTATTACTTAGCCCAACCTTATTTAGAGAAATTAAAAAAAGGAGAATTACCAATATCAACTCTTGACGATAAAGTACGCCGCGTTCTTCGTCTCACATTTCGAACCAATATGGACAGGAATCGTCCTTATGGCAGTTTTGCAACTCCAGAACATGCTGATGTAGCTCGTCGTATTGCTGAAGAAGGGATTGTATTGTTGAAAAACGAGAAAAATTTCTTCCCTATTTCTAAAGATTGTTATGATAAAATCGTTGTAATTGGGGAGAATGCTATTCGACCACTCACTACAGGTGGAGGCTCTTCTGAATTAAAAGTAAAAAAAGAAATCAGTCCTTTAGATGGTCTTATTGAAAAATATGGAGAAGATAAAATTTTCTACACAATGGGATATGGGTCAGGTCCTACAGTATATGACCAGTTTGTGGAATCACCATACAATGCAGATTCTTTAAGAACATTAGCTCTAGATTTAGTAAAAGAGGCTGATGTGGTTTTATTTTTTGGTGGTTTAAACAAGAATTATCAACAAGATTGTGAAGGAGGAGATCGTACTAGTTATAATTTACCCTTTGGACAAAATGAATTAATAGAAGACATATTAAAAATAAACAAGAATTTAGGACTTGTCATCATAAGTGGCAATGCTGTAGCTATGCCTTGGCTTGATAAAGTCCCTGCTATTATTCAATCTTGGTATTTAGGGTCAGAAGCTGGAAATGCAACAGCTAATATTATTGCTGGAGAAATAAATCCCTCAGGAAAATTACCTTTTAGTATTCCTAAAAAACTAGAAGATAATGGAGCGATGTCATTCGGGGAAATATCATATCCTGGAATAAATAATAAACAAATTTACAAAGAGGATATTTTAGTTGGATATCGTTGGCATGATACTAAAAAGGTTGTACCACAATTCCCTTTTGGTTATGGTTTATCATATACAACATTTGAATATGGAAATGCCACAACAGATAAAAAAGAATATAATAAAAATGATATAATTAAAGTTTCAGTTGAGATTACCAACAAGGGAGATAAAGATGGTGCTGAAACTGTGCAATTTTATGTTTCACAGAAAAAACCCTCATTAATACGTCCGGCTAAAGAATTGAAAGGTTTCGACAAAGTATATTTAAAAGCAGGAGAAAGCAAAAACATAACCATCGACATACCCGTTGAAGATTTAGCTTTTTATGATGATCGCGTTGGAACATGGGTTGTAGAATCAGATCAATTTAAAATTCATTGTGCCGCTTCCGCTGTAGATATAAAAAATTCAGTTACAATAAATATTAAATAACTATTAAAGGAACTATCCCTTAAAGTATGTAAATTATCAGACTTGGGTTAGAGTTTAGTTTTTAGATTCTAACCCTTTCTTTGTATAAGATTAAGAATTGGTTTAAAACTACTCCCCAATTTCTAATAGGCATTGACCACTTCTTGGTCGCCTCTCTA
>JAAYNZ010000058.1 GCA_012520595.1 Candidatus Epulonipiscium sp.
CTTCATCTTACGATGTAACTTACGATACCGAAGGGTTTGAGATGAATTTTGTGTGTACGCTAGTTGTTGCATGACTATCACCTTTTCTTTGTCTGATAATGGATTTTTTGCCGTCTTCTTATATTATATACTATATCAAAACTCGATAAAAAGGGTTACAAAACAGCAACAAAACTATTAAAAAAAGTTCACACATCTACATATTCTACAAGAAAAGTACAAAAAACAACTCAGCCCTTAAAAATGAGAGCTGAGTTCCTCAATACGTTTCCTTACTCTTTCTTTTTCATCTCCTTCTAAAGGAGTAGGTCGATAATCATTTCGATCCGGTACAGAAGAAATGCGACATGGAATTAAATTAATAAATGACTCATGAAGTAAACATTGTTTTTGCTCATCGAAAACAAAAGTTTGTTGAAAAATAAACGTATCTTTGTCTGGTGGATTGCGATGTCCTCCATAACAAAAATTCCCTAAACTATAAACAATATATCGATCTTTATACTGCTCAATTCCTTGTATTACATGAGGATGATGCCCAATCACTAAATCTGCACCTACATCAATGGCTAAATGTCCATAGTATTTCTGAATGTCATTAGGATAATAGGTTCGTTCATCTCCCCAATGGAAACTCACAATTAATAAATCTGTTTGTTCTTTTATATGAGTTATTTCTTTTTCTAATATTTGTGTAAATGCATCTGTTTTTGCCCAAGTTTTATAACCTAATACACCTATCTTTATTCCTTTTTGCTCTGTAATATATGACTTTCCATATCCATAATATCCAATATTGGCCTGTTCTAATGTTTTTAATGTGTCTTGGTACCCTTGCTCAAAATAATCATGACTATGATTATTTGCTACATTGACCGCCTCGACTCCTCCCTCTGTTAAAATACGAACATACGAAGGATCTCCCTTAAATGGAAATGGCTTATCCATTTTTTTCGTTGCATGGGTCAACGGACCTTCTAGATTCACTAAAGTCAGATCATCAGATTGAAAAATATCTTTTACATTGGAAAGAAAATATCCATAATCTCTACCTTGCTTACGAAATACATCATCAAAAGTATTGGTTTCATCCGTAGGTAAATAATTGCCTAATGTAAAATCTCCTGTAGCACTAATCATAACCATTATCGGTTCTTGTTCTTTGGGTCGTTCTACTTCTTTTGGAAGATCTGCTTCTGTAAAGGTTTCTACTTCTTTTGTAGGTTCCAACTTCTTAGGCATTAATGGCATATGAGAACCCTCTTCGAGAATGTTATCTAAATTTTCTTCCATCTTTTTCTCTTTTGTACTAATGAATGCCAAACCCCCAATACAAATAATACACAACAAAGCACAAAGAAATAAGATCCCTCTTTTTCTCTTGCTTTGTTGTCGCTTTTCCATCCGACTCATCCTATAAAACCTCTTTCTACTATGACAATCTAAGAAAACTTCTTGCGTACTAAAATCTCCTGATATCCTCTTATTTTAAGAAGAAACCAGGAGATTGTCAATCTCATTTATTATTCCATTTATTGAAATAAAGAAATGGCTTCTTGTAATTTTTCCAACATCATAGCCAAATGATTGGCTCCTTCCGATATTTGAGACATGGCTGTTACTTGTTGCTGAGAGCTAGCTGCTACTTCTTCTGTAGAAGCGGCTGCTTCTTCAGAAATACTAGATAAGTATTCAAGATGCTCTACTACTCTTTGAATACCTTGTACAATATTTTCTGCTATTTGATCTGCTTCCACTACTTCTCCTACAATGTCGTTCATATTTTTAAAGATCTGGGATAAGTTTTCTTCGGTTTGATTAACAAAAATTACACCTTGATCCACTTCTTCTTTATTGGCATCCATTAGCTGTACTGCCTTTTGTACTTCATTTTGAATTTCAACAATCATAGTACCAATCTGTTCTGTAGAACGAGCGGATTGTTCGGCTAATTTACGAACTTCTTCAGCAACTACAGCAAAACCTTTACCTGCCTCTCCTGCTCGTGCTGCTTCAATGGCTGCATTTAGAGCTAATAAATTAGTCTGTTCAGCAATCCCACCAATTACAGTAATTACATCTTCAATATGGGCAGAAGTTTCATGCAATCTTTGGATGCTAAAGGATGTTTCCTCCGTAGCTTGTTTAATCCCATTCATCTTGTTTACAACTTCTTTGACTTCTTCCATTCCTGTACCTGCTGTAGCTAGCATTTGTTCCGATGAGAGGGATACATTTTGAATCTTTTGAGATAAATGAGTCATACCATCAGCCATTTCTCCTACGGTTGTATTGGCATCCACAATCGAACTGGCTTGATCATTAACAGCGTTAGCCATTTCATCCATGGTTCTACTAATATCCTGACTAGAAGCTGTCATTTCTTCTGAGGAAACTGCTAAATTTTCACTAAAAGAAGTTACTTGACCTGAAATTTCTGTTATATGTTCAATAACTCCTTGTAAATGATCCGCCATTTGATTAAAATTCTTTGCTAAAATTCCTAATTCATCTTTATTTTTTAATTGGACTCTTTGGGTTAAATCTCCTTGAGCCATTTCATGAGTTGCCTTAACAAACTGCACTACAGGTTCTTTCATACTTCGTAAAAATAACCAAGTAATCACCATACCTAATACTAAAACGATGATACACATAACCAAAACGATCATTTTAATTCTTTTATGAAAAGTTTCCACTTCTCCTTGTAAACTTTGATTTCTTTCTTGTGCCATAATATCTAAAGCAACTAAAATTTCTTCCATTTCCCTTATCATGGCCTCTCCTTCTCCTGTCAAAAGGGTACCTATATTTTGAGAAGGATTCTTTTTACTCGTAAGGACTATTCTTTCTACCATATCATCATAATTCTTTGATAGATCCTTGAGCTTTTCACACAAAGCTTTTTGTTCCTCATCCTCTTTCAATCTTTCTAGGGTCTCATTTAACAATTCATCTGACAGATTTTTATATCGATCAAAATCCTCTATGAACCTTTCTTCTCCCTTGAGTAAATAGCCACGAAAACTTCCTATCTTTTGTAGAGTAACCTTTTCTAATCCTTGTACTGCCATAATTGTTGGAATATTACCTTTTAAAATTTCTTGATCCAACTGCTCTACCTCGTATAAACTAGTATTAATCATCAACCCTAAAAGAAAAATAAATCCGATAATAATTCCAAAAGAAACCCCTATTTTAGTACTGATTTTTTTAAACATTTTTCATCCGTCCTTTATTTTACCTTTGTTGCATACCTATATATACTAAAAATAAAATAAGATTTTGTCAAATAACTTTCTTTATCATATGATAATATTGTCATTATAATACTTCTTTTTGAAGTTCTTCTTGAGATTTCCAGGATAAATGTCGTGGTGGAATATCCAACACTGTTTTCGCCCCTGTATAACCTTCTTTTTGCAAGGCATAGGCTGCTCTTGCATAAGCGACTAATACACTCGATGTAAATTCTGGATTACTATCCAAAGTTAAACCAAACTCAA
>JAAYNZ010000059.1 GCA_012520595.1 Candidatus Epulonipiscium sp.
AGGGCTCAGGCCATTGTTACTATGAAGAGAATCTATGATAGGATTCATTAAAAAAGGGTGAAGTGAGGAGAATGAATATGAAGAAAACAATAAAGTATATAATAGGAATTGTTCTTTTCATTGGAGTGTTTTTTACAAGTAATAATGAGATAAATATAAATGCTGTAGAATTAGATCAAGAATATGATATTCTTACAGGGCTCTATATTACGGTAGATGATTCCATTGCTCTAAAATTAAGAGAAAATTATTTTGAAGGATATATCACTTTTGAATATTTAGATGAGGGATTGGAAAATTTTAAAATTTATACAGATACCCATCGTCCTTCAGAAGAAGGTGGAGATTACTCCATTATAGCCAGTATCAATAAAGGTGATACGGGAGAATGGAAACAAGGTAAAGTACGAGTTTATAAAGAAAATACCCAGTTTACCCATCAGGCAGAAAACAACTCAGACTTTATTTTTAAAGGAGATGCAAAAGTTAGAAACATTTCCTTTGATTTTGATATTTTTAGTATTCAATAGAAATAAATGAAAAAGTATACTAGGAATAAAACGAGGAGAAAAAAATGGATAAACATAAGGTAAAACTACAAAAAAAGATTTATGCAGATTATCATGGTATGAGATACACTAGGCAAGTAGATGGTAAGCTAGGGCAATGGAAATGGAGTGGCACAGCTTTAAAGAGTAAAGTAAAAGATACCTATGTTAATTGGAATGCAGATGTAGTCGATGAACAAGGTAGGCACCAAACTTCAGCTTTATCTTATCCTTTGGTAGGAATGCAATCCCTAAATGATTTGGATTATGTAGAATACCAAGTCTTACTTGCCAAAGCGGCTAATATTGATGGATTTTTAGTTGAATGGGGATTTCCGGAACATGAAGCCAATGATGAATTGCAAAAATTACTTCAAGTGGCAGATCGGTATGACTTTGAAATAGGGATTAATTGGTGTGATGCATGGCATTTTTATGAGTGGATTGAAGCAGCCTATCCCGATATACAAACAAGAAAAGATAAAGTAAGATATTTCAAAAAGTCTCTTCAATATGTAATTGATCATGTTTATGGAAAAAGAACTGGTGTTTTATTTGATGGACATCCTCTGATTTTTATGTTTGGAGGAGGACCAACCTTAGAAGAATTTAAAGAAATTAAAGAATTTCCTTATGTCCTACCTTCGGGTATAAAGCCTCCCTTATTTTTTGGGAGGGCTCCTATTGAAGGAGAGGAAGTGGAAGGTAAAGCTCAATATCATTTTCATTTTAATCCTTGGTTTTCCAGCAAAGATACAGGTAATGAAAGAGCATTTGATGGAGCATTTGGATGGATACCGACTCGAGTTAGAAAAGGGCAGGGGAGTTCTTTTGAACAATGGGATCGATACGCAACAGGAGAAGATACGATAAGCTACCTAAGAACTCTCATTGATAGTTTTCACAAGGAAGAAAAGTTTGCATTAGGGATTAGTTCTGTATGTCCAGAAATGGATAATCGAGGATGTGCTTCTTGGGGGAAGCATGATCTTTCTCATATCCCAAGAGAAGATGGAGAGACCTACCGTAAGATGTGGGAATTTAATTTGGAAAATAAAGAGAAGATTGACATAGTCTTTATTGTTTCTTGGAATGATTTTACGGAACGGCATCAAATTGAACCCACCATAGAAGATGGAGATCGAGAAATCCAGATAACACAACAATATGGAGCTACTTTTAAAGGAATTGAATCAGATCCTTTGGGTATTGACCTGCCTCTTCCTTTATTTTATGGTAGAAAAAGAGCTGCTTTTTTACGAAATATAGGTATTTCCACAGAAGAAGTTGATAAGTATTTAGACCAATTGGCCTTATGCATTGCCCAAGGACAATATAAAAAAGGAAAAGCTTGGCTTATAAAGGCAGATACAAAACTTCAAAAATTAGAATTAACAATACAGAAAAAGATTGTACAAGTAGACTCTTTTTCGCAAGAAATCACTGTATTTGCTAATCAAGTGGGTATGAATGAAAATGTAATTTTTTCTATGGATCATGGCATTTATATCACATTTAAGGAAGAGTTAGCAGACTCATTAAGAAAGAACCATTTTATAGGGTGGTTATCCTTTGAGTATTTGGATGAGGGGGAAGGATCTATTCTTGTAAAAACCCATACAGATCGGGAAGCTACATGGAATGGGGATTTTTCTATTGTGTGTGACATTAAAAAAGATAATACAAGAGAATGGAAAAAGGCTAAAGTAAAGGTTTTTAAGGAAAATACGACTTTGGATCATGGACTTGATCATCAAAGTGATTTTATTTTCCAAGGTGAAGGTAACATTAAAAAGATAGAGTTTACGTTTGAAATATATTCCAAAAAGGAGATGATATAAAATGCTGTATCCACAAACAAATGCCATGCGAACAAAAATAAGTTTAGATGGATTTTGGAAATTTGCTCCCGATTATCACAATACTGGAGAAGAAAAACAGTGGTATAAAGGAATCCCTCATGACCGAGAAATAGGGGTTCCAGCTAGTTGGAATGAGCAATTTCAAGATCTTATGTATTTCTTTGAAACAGGATGGTATGAAAAAGAAATTGAAGTACCTAAAATAGTAGAAGGGGAAACAATTTATTTACGGTTTGGATCCGTTCATTATTTGGCTAAAGTTTGGGTAAATGGAGAATATGTAGGGGAACATGAAGGAGCACATCTCCCTTTTGAATTTGATGTTACCAATGTGATTCGATGTGGCCAAAAAAATATTATTACCGTTGCTGTAGATGCTCGACTTAAGGCTGATCGTTTGCCACCAGGACAAGTGCAACATGAAATGATTGTAGGATTTAAGGGACAGTATCCAGAAAACAACTATGACTTTTTCCCTTATGCAGGTATTCATCGTCCTGTTATGTTATATACCGTATCATCCACTCATATTAAAGATATGATTATACAAACTTCTACAGAAGATCATAAAGGAATTGTAGACTATACAATTTTTTTAAACCAAGCTTTTAATGGAGAAATAAAAGTTACTTTGGATGGAGAAGTTTATGAAAATATTGTAGTAAATAACACAGATACAATTTGTGGACAATGGATTGTATCAGAGCCAAGACTTTGGTCTATGGAAGATCCTTATTTGTATACATTGGCTGCTTGTCTAACACAAGAAGGCACAACTATTGATTATTATGAATTAAAGATAGGTATTCGAACCATTGAAATAAAGGACTGCAAACTATTACTTAACGGAAAAGAAATTTTTTTACGAGGTTTCGGAATGCACGAAGATTTTCCCGTTATAGGAAAGGGAATGAATCATGCTGTTATTACAAAAGATTTTAATTTACTTAAATGGATGGGTGCCAATTCCATAAGAACATCCCACTACCCTTATAGTGAAGAATTTTTACATTATGCAGATGCTCATGGAATTTTAGTGATTGGTGAAACTCCTTTCGTTGGATTCGTTAAAAGTCATTATACTAATCCAACCATAAAAGAAAAGGTAAAGAAAGTGATCCAAGAGATGATTACAAGAGATCGAAATCATCCTTCCATTATTGCATGGAGCCTTGCTAATGAAGGGGATACTTTTGTTCCAGAAGCAGAGCCATTTTACAAAGGCATGTATGATTATGCTAAATCCATTGACGATACCCGTCCTTTCACCATTACAAACTGTATCGATGTAGAGGAAGATGTAGCCTTACAATATTTTGATTTTATTAGTATTAATCGGTATTATGGTTGGTATGACCAAGTAGGAAGATTGGATATGGGATGTGAGTTATTGGATAAAAAATTAGATCGTTGTTATGAGATTTTTAAAAAGCCTATTATTGTTACTGAATTTGGAGCAGATGCTATGGCAGGGCTTCACATGGATCCAGCAGAAGAATTTTCGGAAGAATACCAAGCTGAAATGGTAGAACGACAATACAATATTATTTTTTCAAAACCGTATACTATTGGAGCTCATATTTGGGCTTTTGCAGATTTTAAGACAAGTCAAACTCCTTCTAGGGTCGTTTTAAATCGAAAAGGATTATTTACACGAGAAAGGCAACCTAAATTAGCAGCTCATAAAATGAAAGAAAACTGGAGCAAGTAGAAAATTTAAAATTTTAGTAAGCCTGTATAGATATCCTCACTCATAATCTAAATTTTTCAAGATGCATCTCCATCGGCTCACGCTCGGATGTCCCTCCTGTTGCTCCAAATATAAGAAAAGGAAGCAACAGGGGGAGAAAAGTCGCGTATTGGCCAATCATATGCACCTGCTTAGCAATTGGCGCATTTTCAATTATGAATGTGGATATCTATATTTAATATCAAAAGAGGATTTTTGAACTTAATTGTAAAATAAAAACATAATAAAAATACTTGTATTTTAAAAAATAGTATGTTATAATAATTTTTGTGGTTTTGATATGGTATAGTAAAACTTCATCTTGTAGG
>JAAYNZ010000060.1 GCA_012520595.1 Candidatus Epulonipiscium sp.
ATAGATACCTTTATATCATGTTGCTTCCAGGCGTCGTTTATTTTCTTGTTTTTCATTATGCACCTAGGGAGGATTGATGGGGGCTATTGTAATCCTATTCTTGTATCTCCAGATATACGTACGTTATCGTTTGCATGCTTATACTTACATCGAAGAAGGAGCAAAGAGTGCAACAATTTTTTATATAAAGTTTTTTACAGAACAGAAAAAAGAAATTTATCAAATAAGTAAGGTAGTTAAAATTTATAATGAATGGACTTTAGTAGAAACAGATGAAGCGATAGCTCCTGAAGAGGCAACTTATGCAGAAATTTGGTTGTATTCAGGGGGGAGCCAATATTACAATGGCTTATTTTGATGATATTTCCTTACAGTATATAAAAGAAGAGTCCAGAGAACCAGAAAAAATGGGGAATTCTGATTTTGAAGAACCAACAGAAGAATACAAGATTCCCAATTGGGTACCTTATCTTAATCCACCTGTAGAAAATACCAAAGTGATAGTAACTGATGAAGAAGCTTATACAGGTAAATATAGTATAAAATTAGTTGATGGGAATGAAGGACAATCTGTTGGTGTAATCAGTGGAATCCAGAATATTATACCGGATAAAACCTACATTGCATCTGTTTATGCAAAGATGGTAGATGAAAATAAACCGGGAGCCAACCTAATTCTTTTGGAATTATGATCCCTAAAATGATTGGAGAATTATCTTTTGGGCCGGATGGACTTTTATGGGGGATTTTATGGGATGAACAAAAAGATGGAAAAGAAGGTTTTGGTTTGTTTATTTGCCTTGGATCCATAAACCAATCAAATTATAAAAAGTCGTGTATTTAATATGGGGGCACGTGCCAGTACTTGGAGGCCCTTTTTTATGCGATGGGGAGAAGATGGATTATTATATACCACACTTGGACGGTTAATTCTTGTCATTGACCCAGAGACTTTATTAGAAAAACAGTTAGTGGGGTAGGTGCTGAAAGGTTCAATCCTCATGAAGCCATTACTAGGAAAGATATGGCAGTGATGATACATCGTGCTTTACTAGCAACAGAAAAGATTCAAGAAAACAAATCATATTCTGCTTTAGAAAAATATCAAGATGATAGTCATATTGCTGATTATGCAAAGGAAAGTGTCAGTGTATTAACAGGAGAAGGTATGATTCAAGGTGATCAAAATCATTCTTTTCATCCTACAAGATATGCAAAACGAGCAGAAGCTGCTAGGGTGCTATTACGTATATTATAAATAATCCAGGACAAAGAGCTTCCTCTGTAGTGAACTATGGAGGAAGTCTTTTGCAGTTTAAAACAATATAATAGGATTCATGTGTAGAATATGTTACAATTAAAAAATATAAGAATATTTTTATAGGATGAGAAAATGGGAAAAGCATATTATAAGCTTATGACTTCTTTTTTTTGTTACTTCATCAAGAATTAGTTGGTAAAGATATTAGTGTACTTCCCTTTATACAAACAGCTTTTCAGAACAAGCAAGGGTCAAATTTTTGTAAAGATGAAAACAATCGTAACATTTTGATGTCGCACACCCAGTCAGATATAACGTCATGGAAATACATTATCATCACGCCGGTGGATTCTTTGTTAGAAAGTAGTAACTCTATTATCAAAGGAACCATTTATATGTCTGTTTTGCTTGGAATCATAGGTATGGCTTTATCCATCTCATTAAGTAAAAAATTATATCGCCCTGTTCATTCTTTAATTACATTATTCAATAAAAATGAATCCAATTCAAGTAAAATCTACGATGAATATGCAATGATTAATGATTTATTTAATACTTTAAAGAAGGATAATCAATACCTTCATGGTCAGATTCAAAGTAATCTAGAAATAGTGAAAGAGAAATTATTTTTAGATATTCTTAAAAATGAGATTGAAAATAATAGGTTAATCCATATCATCCTAAAGGATTATGGATTAACCATTACCTTTAAAAGGTATATCGTTATTGCTTTAGAAACGGATCAACAAACTCAAATGGAGTTATTTGGGAAAAGGTTGGGTCTCTTTAGTATAAAAAATATTATTGATGAAATGATTCATGGAGAGTATACTGGTTTTGTAACATCAGAAGATAAAATGGTATTGGCCTTCATTGAATTTCCACAAGCTGATTATTATTTTGAATATAAACAAACAGCAGGATATTTATGTTCACAAATCATTGATAATAGCTATAAATTTATAGGATTTAGTGTTAGTATAGGTATTAGCCGATGTTATACAGAGATCAATCGATTAAAAACAGCTTATGTTGAAGCCAAGGAAGCAGTCAACTATACAGGGATTTATGGGCCCCGTTCTTTTGTTTTTATTGAAGACGTAGAACCAAAAGGATCTGGTTTAAGGTCTTATCCATATGAATTGAGTAGAGATTTAATTAAATACATAAAAACCATTGATCGATCTAATGTAGAAAAGACCTTAGTAGAAATTGTTTATTTTTTTAGAGATTATCGGTTCTCTTATAGGCATGCACAGCAGTTTTTTATGCAACTAGTAGGTCTTTTGATTATTTCCATCAATGATATGGGATATGAAGATTTTGAAGTATTTGGTGATCGCCCTATTTATGTGGAATTAGAGGAACAGAAGATGTTAGAAAATATGTATACTTGGCTCATTGAGATAGCAACGATTATCATGAACTTTCTTGAGAATGATCGAAAAAAACAAAGTAAAAACACAGTTGTTTCGGCAAAACAATATATAGATGAAAAGTATACAGACTCAACCTTATCTTTGTTGTCGGTAGCAGAATATTTATATATTAGTAATTCTCATTTAAGTAGAATTTTTAAAGAAGAAATGGGTATTAATTTTAATGACTATGTAACTCAAAAACGAATTGAAAAAAGCAAAGAATTTTTAGTGAGTACAGATTTAAATATGAAAGAAATTGCTAATGAAATTGGATTTAGTATTCAAAGCTTTATGAGAAACTTTAAAAAACAGGAAAACTTAACACCAGGTCAATACCGAGAAAAGTATAAAAGATAAAGGGTTATATCTTGAAAGGATGTGAGACAAGGCTTCATGTTAAAAAGAAAAAAAGATGTACGGCAAGAAAAGAAAAGAAATAAAAAGGTAGGATTAAAGCCAACTCAAATTTTAGTATTGGGATTTTTAGCAGTTATTTTATTAGGGAGTTTTTTGCTTAATTTGCCCATTGCTAGTAATAATGGTGAAAATGTAGGGTTTATCAATGCTTTTTTTACAGCTACTTCAGCCGTTTGTGTAACAGGATTAGTAGTAGTGAATACATTAGAACAATGGACACTGTTTGGAAAAACAGTAATCATACTTCTTATTCAAATTGGTGGTCTAGGATTTATGACATTGGCAACGGCCCTTTTTATTATCATGGGTAAAAAGATTACTTTAAGAGAAAGATTGATTATTCAAGAAGCATTAAATCAATATTCTCTATCAGGTATGGTTCGACTCACAAAAAACATTTTAATCGGGACTTTGGTTGTAGAAGGAATTGGTGCTTTTTTTCTAGCCCTACGTTTTATTCCTTTGTATAGCGATTATGGTTTTGGTTGGGGCCTGTATATGTCAATTTTTCATTCCATCTCAGCTTTTTGCAATGCTGGTTTTGATCTTATAGGTTTTAATAATTTAACTCCCTTTCAAGGAGACTTGTTGGTTAATTTTGTTATTATGGGATTGATCGTATTAGGTGGATTAGGATTTACGGTTTGGCTTGATCTTTTAAAAACAACCAAAAAGGAAATCGAAAAAAAGTTTCAGTGGAAACATTGGTTTAGCAGTCTTACCCTTCATACGAAGTTGGTATTAGTATTGACCATGGTGTTGATTCTTGGTGGATTTTTCTTTTTTGCTACAGTAGAGTGGAGTAACCCCTATACTTTAAAAAATACAGGTATCAAAAATAAAGTCTTAGGGGCCCTTTTTCAATCGGTGACATCAAGAACCGCTGGTTTTAATACGATACCCTTAGCACAAATGAAAGAAGCCTCAAAGTTTTTTACCATTATTCTAATGTTTATTGGAGGATCACCAGCGGGAACGGCAGGAGGAGTAAAGACAGTAACAGTAGGGGTTATTGTATTGACTGTATTATCAGTGATCCAAGGAAAACCAAAAACAGAAGTATTTCGTCGTTCCATCCCTTTTGATGTGATCCAAAAAGCTTTGGCTGTTATTATGATTAGTTTAGGAGTTGTCATAAGTGTAACCATGTTATTGACCCTATCTGAAAATGTAAGTTTTATGGATGCTTTTTTTGAAGCTACTTCTGCATTTGGAACGGTAGGGCTCACGTTAGGAATAACACCTAATTTAAGTAATTTTGGTAAGATTATCATAGCTATTACCATGTTTATTGGACGATTAGGACCTGTTACGATGGCATTAGCCTTTTCTTTAAAACAAAGGAAGCATACTGGGGATATTAAACTTCCAGAAGAACGTGTTCTTGTAGGATAAAGGAGGATTTTATATGGGACATACCTATAAAGATTTTGTTGTATTAGGATTAGGAAGGTTTGGGAAAAGTGTAGCTCAGACATTGGCAGAAAAAGGATATGAAGTTTTGGCTGTAGATAAAAATGAAGAAGCAATCCAAGAAATTTCTGAGCATGTAACCCATGCAGTCCAAGCCGATGCAACAGATATGGAAACCCTTAATGCGTTAGGAATTCGAAATTTTGACGTGGCTGTTGTTGCCATTGGGACCAATATGCAATCGAGTATTATGACAGCACTTTTAGTAAAGGAATTAGGGGTAAAGTATGTTTTGGCCAAAGCACAAAATGATATTCATAAGAGAGTATTAGAAAAGATAGGTGTAGATCGAGTAGTTTTTCCAGAAAGAGATATGGGAGTCCGTATTGCCAACAATCTAGTATCCAAAAACATTGTAGATTTTATCGAACTTTCTTCTGAATATAGTTTAGTCGAAGCGGGAACATTACCTGAATGGGCAGGCAAAAGCTTAAAGGAATTGAACATGCGAGCAAAATATGGAGTCAATGTGATGGCCATTCGACATGATGATGAGATTAATATTTCTCCAGATGCTAACGTGATTTTACATGAAAACGATATATTGGTTGTTATTGGGTCCAATGAAGATTTGAGTAAATTAGAATTGATATAAAGGAGTTTCCCATGATCACTAGTTTAAAAAATACAAAAATTCGTCAAGTCATTGCTTTACAAAAAAAGAGGGAAAGAGATAAAACAGGATTGTTTATGGTAGAAGGGCCCAAGATTATTGATGAAATTCCAGAAAGTTGGACAGTAAAAGAATTTTTTATCCAACAATCCTTTTATGAAAAAGAAGAAAATCAATCTTGGCTTTCTAGACGTATTCACTCTCTTACTCCCACTCCTTTTTATTCCATAGTAGAGGATTCAGTTTTTGAGAAAATGAGTGATACAGAAACACCTCAAGGTATTTTGGCTGTGGTAGAGCAAAAACAATATGATTTAAATATACTAGATAAGGTTTTTGATGTGTCAGAGTCTCCTTTTTGGCTCTTGATTGAAGAAGTACAAGATCCAGGGAACTTGGGGACCCTCATTCGCACAGCAGATGCAGCAGGTGCTTGCGGTGTGATTTTATCCAAAGGTACAGTAGATCTTTATAGTCCCAAAGTGATTCGGAGTACCATGGGATCTATTTTTCATCTTCCCATTCTAACGAGAGCTGATTTATTTCAAGCTATCCAAAGATTGCAGAAACAAGGAATTAAAATTTTAGCCGCTCACCTAGAAGGAACTTGTTCACCTTATGAGATCAATTTAGAACAAGGAATTGGTATTTTAGTAGGAAACGAAGGAAATGGCCTAACGGAAAAAGTGGTAAAAATGGCAGATTATCGAATCAAATTGCCTATGTTAGGAAAAGCAGAGTCTCTCAATGCAGCGGTAGCAGGAAGTATTTTGCTTTATGAAGTGGTACGCCAGCGGATGTAATAAAATACCATTATTTTCGTATTGTTATTCATGTAGTCAGGCTCTCAAGCCCCTTGCTTTTTAGTGGAAATGGGGAAATTTTAAGAAGACGAAAAGCAAGGGTATAGGAGAAACCTTGTTTCATTTGCTAAAGTATTGATCATATTTTTCTTTAACTTGTTCAAAAGTAATGGTACTAAAAGCAGTAACCTTGTTTTCATAAGCTTTTTTAAAGTACTCTTTTGCCAAGTCTAAATTTCCTTGTTGTTCATAAACCAAACCTAAATAATATTTGCTATCTACCATTGTGCTTTTTTCTTCCAATGCTTTTTTGAAGTATTCTTCTGCCTTTGTCAAGTCATTTTGATAAAAATAGATTTGTCCTAAATTGTCTAAAGCCGGTCCATGATCAGGCGTATCTTTTAAAGCTTTTTGAGTATAATCCAAGGCTTTTTCATAATCCTTTTTAAGCAGATGGAGAAATCCTAATGTAGTATAGGTGCTGGCACTTATATAATCAAACTTGGTATTCATTTCATTTAAAGTTTCAATGGCCTTATCAACTTCTCCCATCTTCCATAAACAAACAGCTTTATTTGTAAAAGCGATTTTGTCTAACATAACAGAGGGATTAATGATTTGAATTTTTTCAAATAAAGGCAAGGCTTTTTCATTTTGACCCTCTTTCAAAAGAATAAGTCCATAAGCGGCTAAGGCATAAGCACTTTTGGTATTGTGTTTAAGGGCTTGTTCATAGAAAGGAATGGCCCAATTTTCTTTGTTAAAGAAAACTTGGAAGACGTAGCCTGTAATACCTAAAGCAGTGCCAAGAAAAAGGATATAGTTAATCCCAAGGTATAATATAAATGCTCCTAAAAAAATATACCATGGATTATGACGAAGACGGATTAAAAAAACATAAGAACCAACAGCAAATAATAAAGTTATGATCCACCATATTTTTACAGATTTTTTCATTTACAACCCTCCTAGGGAGTATTGTAGCATTCTCCTATCAGAAGTACAAGAAGTTTTCATAACTATAGGCGTTCGGCAATACGATAGATCATTTTTTTCGTATCTTCCCATCCTAGGCATGGATCTGTAATGGATTTTCCATAAATATGGTCACTAATAGATTGACTTCCTTCTTCTAAATAACTTTCAATCATAAGACCTTTTACTTTTTCTTTAAGAATAGGGCTATATTCTCTATTTCGTACGATTTCCATAGCAATTCTTGGTTGTTCTTCAAAACGTTTCATTGAATTGGCATGATTCGTATCAATAATGATGGATGGATTTTGCAACTGACGTTTTTCATATTCTTCGATTAATGACATTAAGTCTTCATAGTGATAATTGGGAATATTTTGACCGTATTGATTGACAGCTCCACGCATAATGGCATGGGTCAGTGGGTTTCCTGTTGTCTGTACTTCCCAACCACGATAGATAAAGGTATGTTGAAGTTGAGCTGCTTTAATGGAATTTAACATAATGGAGATATCGCCACTGGTACAATTTTTCATTCCAGCAGGAATTTCAATTCCACTGACCGTTAAGCGATGTTGTTGGTTTTCTACGGATCGAGCACCGATGGCAACGTAGCTTAATACATCATCAAGATAAGAATAATTTTCAGGGTACAGCATCTCATCAGCAGCTGAAAGCCCAGAGCTTTCAAAAGCATGGATGTGCATTTTACGTATAGCATGGATACCTTCCAGCATATTAGCGGCTTGATCGGGATGAGGTTGGTGCACCATACCTTTATATCCTTCTCCAGTAGTTCGAGGTTTATTGGTGTAGACCCTAGGAATCATTAAGATACAATCTTTTACTTTTTCTTGAACCTTTGCTAATCGCTCTACGTATTGGCATACAGCGTCTTCATTATCGGCTGAGCAAGGGCCGATGATCAAAAGAAATTTTTCGCTTTCTCCCAAGAAAACCTTTTTAATTTCAGCATCTCTTTCTTTTTTTAACTTTGTCAAATGAGCAGGCATAGGTATTTCAGAGATAATTTCTTCCGGTGAAGGAAGAGGACGTATAAATTTTAAACCCATCACATTCATCCTTTCTTTTTTTATTGATTGTTTGTCTTTGGTTCATAAAATTTTTTATATCATAATATATCTTGCATAAAAATGCAACATTTTTTCAGAAAAATTCGTTTCGCTCTTTTCTTGTTTGATGGATATTGACAATAAGATGTAAAAAAATTATACTTAACACGTATGCTCTTTAGGCTTAGGAGGAAGAGGAATGAAAAAGGACAAAATGTTCAGAGTATTTATGATTTTTTTAATTTTGCTATTAGTGGGTTGTAGAAGTCATTCTACGGATGTATTAGAATTTGATTCTCAAAATCCGATTATGATTACGATATGGCATCCTTACTATGGAGCACAAAAATTAGCATTTGATGAAATGGTAACAGAATTTAATGAGACAGAGGGTTATAAAAAAGGAATTTTTGTAGAAACTGTTGGTCATGTAAATATGAATGAGTTGGTTTCTAATATTATGAATTCAATTAAAAAAAAGGTGGGGGCAGCTGAGTTGCCTGATTTGTTTTCAGCTTACGCAGATACAGCTTATTACATGGATCAATTAGGGCTATTGGCTAGTTTAGATGATTATATGACAGAAGAAGAGATACAAGAATACATAGATGCCTATATTGAAGAAGGAAGGTCTTTGACAGGGTCAAAACTAAAAATTTTTCCCATTGCTAAATCTACAGAAATCATGATGATGAATAAAACAGACTGGGAGCCTTTTGCAATAGAAACAGGGGCAAAATTAGAAGATCTTACAACTTGGGAAGGGGTTATCAAGACGGCAAAAGTTTATTATGATTGGTCAGGAGGAAAAGCTTTTTTTGGCAGAGATGCAATGGCAAATTATATGCTAGTGGGATCCAAACAATTAGGACAAGAAATTTTCGAGGTAAAAAATGGACAAGTTCAAGTCCAAGTCCATGATGATGTCATGAGAAAGCTATGGGATTGCTTTTATGTTCCTTATGTGAAGGGGTATTATACGGCGGTGGGCCCTTTTCGTTCGGATGATGTAAAAACAGGAGATATTATTGCTTTTGTAGGCTCCACATCAAGTATGACTTATTTTCCTAATAAAGTAGTTGTGGATGATCAAAAAAGTTATCCCATTGAGTCCATGGTTCTTCCCCTACCTAATTTTGAAGGTACTCTTCCTCATGCTGTACAACAAGGCGCTGGAATGGTGGTAGTAAAATCAGATCTTTTGAAGGAACGGGCCTCTACCGAATTTTTAAAATGGTTTACAGAAACAGAAAGAAATGTCCAATTTTCTATGCGATCAGCGTATTTGCCAGTAAAAAAAGTAGCTAATGATTTGAATTTGATCCAAGATCAATTGCAATTCTGTAAAGAAGGAGATCTGAAAACTTCATTATGTGGAGCTTTACCCCTTATATTTGATCAAATGAAGAATAGTGAGTTATATACCAGTCCAGTATTTTCTAAAGGCACAAGTGCACGTGAGATTTTAGACAATGCACTATTAACAAAAGCAAAAACAGATTATAAAAATATACTTCAGCGTATGGCACAAGGACAATCACGAGAAGAAGCCATGGAAACTTTTTTAGCAGATGAGAATTTTGAACAATGGTTATTAGAATTAAAAATAAGTTTGCAGGTTCTTTTACAATAGATAAATGAGAAAGCAAGATGAGGTTGTTTAGAATGAAAAAAAATATTTTACGCCATCATTCCATTATGAATCGATTATTGTATCCTATGTTGGCTGTTTTATTTGCCCAAGGGTTGTTATTTGCAGTTATTCTTTTGCGTGGAGGTACCATTGATAGAATTACAAAAAATTCTTTTGACATACTCGATGAGAGGGTGTTGAGGCGTAAAAACAATATTGAAACAGAAATGATTCAAAGATGGTCAAAATTAGGGTCATTTGGACAGTATGCCCAAAGAGAGTTAGATCAATTTTTAAAACAAAAAGAGGTAACCTATGCCCAGTTGCAAGAAGATTCAAATTTATCGGCAACTTTTTTAGAACAGATTGCAGAACAAATGATCTTTGCTTTAAGGCAGCAGATGACGACAGGTATTTTTATTATTTTAGAAGGAAGGACAGGACAATCTCATACGGGTCTTTACATTCGAGACTTAGATCCTTTATTTAATCCTACTGATTATTCGGATCTTTTTATACAGCGAGGTCCTTCTAGGATAGCACGACATCTAAATATATCTTTAGAACGACAATGGGAACCAAGATTTATATTAATGAATGATAAACAATCTTTTGATTTCTATTATAAACCTTTGTATGCAGCACAACAATATCCAGATCTAGAGCCAACGGATTTAGGATATTGGAGCTTACCTTTTCAATTTAGTGAAAACGAGGTGGAAGTCATTACATACTCAATTCCCTTAGTGAATCAAGAAGGAAAACCTTACGGTGTAGTTGGTATTGACATTGAGATGGAGTATTTGCAGAAGATGCTACCTTATGATGAAGTAATGGAAGGAAAAAAAGGTTGTTACTATTTAGGGATGAGTAATCAGTCCAAAAAAGAATTTGAAAATATTGTTTTTACGGGTCCATTAGGTACGAAATTATTTGGCAAAGGAGATAAAATAAAACTTTCTTCTCCAGCAACTGAAAACGGTATTTATGAATTGGAAAAAAACCAAAGAATAGAGAGAACGACTTATAGCAGTGTACAGTATTTGCAATTATATAATAGCAATACTCCCTTTAGTAAGCATCATTGGGCATTGATGGGAATTGTAGAAGAGAGTCATTTGCTAAAGTCTACGAAACAAATAAAAAGCTATATAAAAATTTCATTTATTATATCCCTTATTATTGGGATAATAGGGGTTATTATGATAGGGTTTTGGTTTATAAAACCAATAAGGATTTTGGTACAAGAATTACGAGAAGGGAATCCAAGTCAATTTATTACCTTACACAAGACCAATATTTTAGAAATTGATGAATTGGTAATGGCGATTGAATCTTTAAGTTATAATGTGGCAGATGCATCATCAAAATTGTGCCAAATCATTAATATGGTAAACATACCTATTGGTGCTTTTGAATATACCAAAGGAGAAGAAAAAGTATTTTGCACCGAAGGTTTTTTTGAATTATTAGGTATATCTAAATTAGGTATATCTAACGAAGACACTCTATCTTCATTGATTTCTGCTACTACTTTTTTTCAAATATTAGAGAGTTTAACAAAGCAGCCAGAGTTTGATGCGGAAGATATTTATCGTTATGAGCAAGGTGGAAAGATACGTTGGATTCGTTTGCAGAAGCAAGAAAATAACCAGAAAATAATTGGAGTAGTTCAAGATGTAACGAAGGAAGTTATTGAAAAACGGCACTTAGAGTATGAGCGGGATCATGATTTATTAACCAATTTATTAAATCGAAGAGCTTTTCGTGTAGCAGTCAATGGAAAAATACGTGAAGGAGATCTTAAGATTGCTGCTTTTGTAATGTGGGATTTAGATAATCTCAAATATATAAATGATACGTATGGACATGATCAAGGGGATATCTATATAAAAGAAACAGCTCTCATTTTAAAAGAAATAATTCTTCATAATGGAATTGTTGCTCGTGTATCGGGAGATGAATTTTATGCTTTTATTTATGGGTACGATCAGCAAGAACTGATTCGAGATATTATCCAGAAGGCACAAGATAAATTTTATCAATCTACAATTAAGATGCCAGATGGGAATGTATTTCCTATCCGAGCTTCAGCAGGCATCGCTTGGTATCCAAAAGATTCAAAGAATTACATGGAACTCCTGCGATTTGCTGATTTTGCCATGTATGAAGTTAAACATAAAAACAAGGGTACTGTAGGTGAATTTGATCAAAAACGTTATAATAAAGATTCTTTTTTACTTTATGGAAAAGAGGAATTAAATCAATTCATTGAAGAAGAATTGGTTCGCTTTGCTTTTCAACCTATCGTTGATGCCAAGACGGGACAAGTTTTTGGGTATGAAGCATTGATGCGTCCACAAATGGAAACATTAAAGTCGCCGATGGAAATCTTACGTTTGGCACAATCTCAATCAAAGTTATATGAAATTGAGCGAATTACTTGGTTTAAAGCAATGGAAACTTTTCAAAAGTATAAAAAAGTTTTTCAAAACACCAAAATGTTTATAAACTCCATTTCTAATCATATTTTATCAGAAGAAGATGTAAAGTGTTTGGAAAATCAATATTTGCCTGACTTAAAGCAAGTCATCGTGGAAATAATTGAAAACGAACAATCAGATGAGCAAATTACAAGGAAAAAACAACAAATGGTAGAACGTTGGGGTAGCGAATTGGCTTTAGATGATTTTGGGTCTGGTTATAATAGTGAGATTGCCTTATTATTTCTTTCACCTAAATATGTTAAGATGGATCGATCGATGATCCAAGGAATTGATCAAGATTTAAACAGGCAGAAATTAGTACAAAATCTTTTGTCTTATGTACAGGGGCGAGGAATGAAAATCATTGCAGAAGGAATCGAACATAAAGCAGAAATGGATATGCTAATTTCTTTTGGAGTTGATTATTTACAAGGTTATTATTTAGGGAAACCACATTTTACACCTCTTCCTATTGATCCTAAAATCAAAAAAGAAATTAAGGAACAAAATAAAAAGATCAATGAAAGCAAGAAAAGGGATTACCTTGACAATCATAAAAGATATGATACAATTACAAATATAAAATTATAATAGAAGTATTTTATTGAGGATTGGTATAGGAGTAATAAAAAAGTATATTTAAGATATGGATAATAACAATGAAAGTGAAGAGTAAACAAATTTTTCCTGCCAGAGAGAGAATGTCACCGGCTGAAAACATTCTTAAGGTTCAAAACTTGTTGAAGTTCCCACTGGAGTTGCATTTCTGAAAAATCAAGTAGTAGGAAATGCCGGTCAGTCCGTTACACTGATAAGAGTTTGCTGATGAAATATTTTTTTCAGTAGAAAATAGGGTGGTACCGCGGAATCACTTCGTCCCTTTAGGGGCGGAGTTTTTTTATTGCATTTTTTAAAACGAAAGGAGTTTATTGAATGAGAGAACGATTACAACAAATACAACAAAAAGCAATTGCTGCTTTTACAGAAGTTCAAGATCTTAAAGCCTTGGATGAAATTCGTGTAAAATATTTAGGAAAAAAAGGAGAATTAACCCAAGTATTACGGGGTATGAAAGATGTATCAAGTGAAGAACGTCCCGTGATTGGGCAATTGGCCAATGAAGTTAGAAATACTTTAGAAACCCAGCTAGAAGAAGTAAAACAAATTCTTACCGAAAAGGCACAAGAAGCAAAATTAAAACAAGAAGTCATCGATGTGACCATTCCTGGCCGAAAAAAATCCTTAGGACATCGTCATCCCATGCATATTGTTTTGGATGAAATCAAAGATATTTTTCTTGGTATGGGGTATGAAATTGCGGAAGGTCCTGAAATTGAAGAAGATTACTATAACTTTGAAGCTTTAAATATACCAGCTAATCATCCAGCCAAAGACGAACAAGATACCTTTTATATTTCGGGGGATTTTTTATTACGAACCCAAACATCTCCTGTTCAGGTACGGGTCATGGAGAAAAAACAACCTCCTATTCGAATTATTGCTCCAGGTAGGGTTTATCGTTCTGATGAAGTAGATGCAACTCATTCCCCAGTTTTTCATCAAATCGAAGGCTTGGTTGTGGATAAAAATGTTACAATGGGAGATTTGAAGGGTGCTTTAGCAGTTTTTGCAAAAGAATTATTCGGACAAAATGCGGAAGTAAAGTTTCGCCCTCACCACTTTCCTTTTACAGAGCCTAGTGCAGAAATGGATGTTTCTTGCTTTATGTGTGGTGGAAAAGGATGCCGAGTCTGTAAAGGAAGTGGGTGGATTGAAATCCTAGGTTGTGGAATGGTGCATCCTCGAGTATTAGAAATGGTAGGCATTGATCCCAAGGAGTATAGTGGTTTTGCTTTTGGTATGGGGCTTGAACGAATTGCTTTACAACGTTACGGAATTGAAGATCTACGTTTGCTTTATGAAAATGATATTCGATTTTTAAAACAGTTTTAGGAAAGGAGAATCAAGTTATGAATATTCCAATGTCATGGTTAAAAGAATATGTTCCTTTAGATTGTGATATAAAAACTTATATTGATGCAATGACTTTATCAGGTACAAAGGTTGAAAGTTATGAAGAATTAGGTGCTGAGATTAAAAAGGTAGTGGTAGGAAAAATTGTATCCATTCAACCCCATCCTGATGCAGATAAATTAGTGATTACGAATATTGATATAGGAACAGAAATATTACAAATTGTAACAGGAGCCAATAATATTTCAGAAGGGGATATAGTACCTGTAGCTCTTCACGGTTCCACTCTTCCAGGAGGAATCAAAATCAAAAAAGGAAAACTTAGAGGAATTGAGTCCAATGGAATGTTATGTTCAGTGGAGGAATTAGGTTTTGAACCTAAGGATATCCCAGATGCTCCTGAAGATGGAATCTATATTTTTCAAGAAGAACTTCCTTTAGGAAGTGATGTAAAACCTTTCTTTGGATTAGATGATATTGTAGTAGAGTATGAGATTACATCCAATCGTCCAGATTGCTATAGTATCCTTGGAGTTGCAAGAGAAGCAGCAGCTACTTTTAAAAAATCATTCCAATATCCTAAAATTGAAGTAAAGGAGAATGAGGAAAAAATCGAAGATTTTGCCCAAATTCGTATTGATAATACAGGCCTTTGTCCTCGGTATGCAGCTAGGGTTGTAAAAAATGTAAAAATCAATCCATCTCCTAAGTGGATGCAAAAATATCTTTTGGCATCTGGAATTCGACCCATTAATAATATTGTGGATATTACTAATTATGTCATGCTAGAAATGGGGCAGCCTCTACATGCTTTTGATTTAAATAAATTAGCAGGAGATCAGATCATTGTTCGTAATGCAAGAGAAAAAGAAACTTTTGTTACACTAGATGAAATTGAAAGAACATTAGATGCTTCTATGCTAGTTATCGCTGATGGAGAAAAACCAGTAGCCATTGCGGGAATTATGGGTGGAGAAAATTCAAAAGTAACAGAAGACACTCAAACCTTATTATTAGAATCAGCCAACTTTGATGGTACCAATATTCGTCTTACTTCTAAGAAATTAGGATTACGAACAGATGCTTCCGGCAAATTTGAAAAAGGTTTAGATCCAAACCTTGTAATCGAAGCTTTAAATCGAGCAGCACAATTAATAGAACAATTGGGAGCAGGAGAAATTGTAGGAGGAATCCTTGACTCTTACCCCAACCCAAGAAAAAGTTTAACAATCTCTTATGATCCAGAGAGCATTAATCGCCTATTAGGAACAGAGATTTCTCATGAAGAGATGGTAGACATTTTAAAACGAATTCAATGTCAAGTGGATCCAGAAAAAAAGATTGTTATACCTCCAACTTTCCGTTCTGATTTATTAATAGAAGCAGATCTAGCAGAAGAAATAGCAAGATTCTATGGATATGATCGAATTCCTACAACGTTAGCTATAGGAACACCTACAGTAGGGAAAGAAACTCATAAACAAAAGATTGAAGAAATGACACGAAACGTTATGGAAGCACAAGGATTTTATGAGTCTTTATCTTATTCTTTTGAAAGTCCCAAAGTATTTGATTGGCTTTTACTTCCTCAAGATCACCCTTTACGACAAGGAATTCGTATTGCCAATCCTTTAGGTGAAGACTTTAGCGTTATGCGTACAACACCTTTACATGGAATGTTACAATGCTTGTCCACTAATTATAATCGAAGAAATGAGGCTGTTCGACTTTATGAATTAGCCAAAATTTATCTGGCTAAAAGCCTACCCTTACAAGAGTTACCTGATGAACGAGTACAACTTGCCTTTGGTATGTATGGTGAAGAAGATTTTTATGATGCCAAAGGTGTAGTTGAGACTTTTTTTGAAAGATTTCATTTAACAAAGCAGGTAGAGTATATTTCAGAACACAACTTACCATGGATGCATCCGGGACGATGTGCTGCCATTCATTTAGATGGAGAAGAAGTAGGTTATGTAGGAGAAATTCATCCTAAAGTGCTTAAACAATATAGCATTGATTCAAGAGTCTATATAGGGGTAGTTGATTTACCTAAAGTTATCCAAAAAGCAACCATGGAACGTAGTTACACACCATTGCCTAAATTTCCAGCGATGGTTCGAGATTTGGCTTTATTAGTCAAAGAAGAGATTCCTGTACGAGAAATTGAAAAGATGATCGAACAACGTGGTGGGAAATTATTAGAAAGCTATGAGTTATTTGATGTTTATCAAGGAGAACAAGTAAAGATAGGGCATAAATCAGTAGCCTACTCTTTACTCTTTAGAGACAAAGAGCGAACGCTAACAGAAGAAGAAATTAATAAAATTATGAAAAAAATACTTCATGGATTAGAAACAGAACTGGAAGTTCGTTTACGAGAATAATATAAAAAATACTTGCCTAGGGATTTAAAATATGATATCATGTAAATGAAACGAAAGTTTCACTTGCATGATATTTTTATCTTCGGGCATAACTTATAGGTATCCTATGGCTAGGAGGAACAAATGTGGCAACGATAGAAGATGTAGTAAAAAAATCAGGAGTCTCACGAAGTACTGTATTCCGATTCTTAAATGGAAGCAACGTGCGTGCTGATGCAAAGAAGGCTATTATTCAAGCCATGGAAGAACTCAATTATAAAACAGAACTTATTTATAAGCATCATAGTATTAGTATTGATGTAAGCATCGCAAAAAACTTTGAAGGCTTTCAAGGATTTACAGAAATTGTTCAAGGAATTACACAGCGAGCAGATGAAAAAGGAATTCGTATCAATTTAGTGAGACATACCGGAGATCAAATTTTGCAAGATTATGAGCGTTGGAACACTGAAAAGGAATTGAAAGGTGTTATTGTTATAGGAAAGAACAAAGAAGACGAGAAGTTAGAAATGGAAATGCTGCGAAGTAAAAAGATTCCCCATATTTTTGTGAATCGAGTTTTTGAAGAAAGAGATATTAGTTATGTAGCAGTAGATTTAAAACAAGCTGCCTATGACATAGTAAACTATCTTATTCAAAAAGGACATCAAAAAATTGCTGTCATTGGAAAGCCAGATCGGCTTAAAGTAGATGAAGATAAAATGGAAGGGTATCGAGAAGCATTTCATAAAAATGACATAAAAGTTTCAGATGAATACTTTTGTTCTGTTCAAGATTCAAAAGAATGGGAGAAAAAGATTCACGAGATATTGTCTTCAAAAGAACTTCCTACAGCCTATTTTGGTATTTGTGATTCTCATGCGATAAAATTCATGCATATTGCGGAAAGTTATGGTTATAAGGTGCCAGAAGACATTGCAGTAGTAGGAATGGATGATGTAGAAATTGCAGCTTATTCTAAACCAACTCTTACGACCATTCATATTCCCTTTCAAAAAATGGGTATCCTTGCTGTTGATCAATTGGTTCAATTGATCATGGATGAAGAAATTTGTTGTACAAAGACAATTGTTGGGCATACTTTGATTGAAAGAAGTTCAAGCTAAGATAAAACAGCATTTGCTGTTCATCATATATAATATTAAGGAGGATATTGATTATGGATATTCGCAATGCAACAAACCCAAAAGATATGAAACATTATGACACCGAGAGACTACGAGAAGAGTACTTTATTGATGGCCTTTTTGTACCTGGTGAAATTAAGTTTGTATACAGCCATGTAGACCGTATCATTGCAGGAAGTGCTTGTCCTACAACAGAACCACTTAATTTAGAACAAAATGTAAATACACAAAAAGATTTAGGAACAGATTTCTTTTTACAAAGAAGAGAATTAGGAGTAATCAATATTGGAGAAGCTGGTATCATTACCATTGACGGAGAAAAATATGAAATGGGTCCACGAGATGGAATTTATATTGGAATGGGTAACAAAAATATTGAATTCTCTAGCGTAGATCCTAACAAGCCAGCAAAGTTTTATATTAATAGTGCACCTGCACACAAAACATATCCAACTGTAAAAATTGACATTTCACAAGCAGAAAAAGAAACATTAGGAAGTCAAGAAGAAGCCAATCGTCGTACGATTAATAAATATATCATACCTACAACCGTTAAAAGTTGTCAATTAACAATGGGAATGACAGCATTAGAGCCTGGTAGTGTATGGAATACAATGCCTACGCATACACATGATCGACGAATGGAAGTGTATCTATATTTTGATATGGATGAAGATTCTGTAGTATTCCATATAATGGGCGAACCTGATGAAACAAGACATATCATTATGAGAAATGAACAAGCTGTTATTTCTCCTAGCTGGTCCATTCATTCTGGTGTAGGAACTAAAAACTATACTTTTATTTGGGGTATGGTTGGTGAAAACCAAACTTTCTCAGATATGGATCATGTTGCTATGAAGGATTTAAAATAAGGACGGAGGTAATTTTAATGATCTTAGATCAATTTGATTTAAAAGGTAAAGTAGCCATTGTAACAGGAGCCAGTACAGGGCTTGGCCAAGGAATGGCATTAGGATTAGCAGAAGCGGGAGCTAACATTGTTGGTGTAGACTATGTAGCAATGCCAGAAACACAAAAAGAAATTGAAGCCATGGGTCGAAAATTCGTAGGCGTTGAAGCTAACTTACTAAGTATTGATCCTATTCAAGGAATCATTGACAAAGCAGTAGAAACTTTTGGTAAAGTGGACATACTAGTAAATAATGCAGGGATTATCCGTAGAGAAGATGCCATTAATTTTACAGAAAAAGACTGGGATGATGTAATGAACATTAACATCAAAACCGTATTTTTCTTCTGCCAAGCAGTAGCAAAACAGTTTATGAAGCAAGAAACAGGTGGAAAAATTATTAATGTTGCATCCATGCTTTCTTATCAAGGTGGAATTCGTGTACCTTCTTATACAGCAAGTAAAAGTGGAGTTATGGGACTTACTCGTCTTCTAGCCAATGAATGGGCAAAACATAATATTAATGTGAATGCGATTGCACCTGGCTATATGGCTACCAATAATACAGCACCTTTACGTGCTGATGAAGATCGTAGTCAAGAAATCTTAGGACGTATTCCAGCAGGACGTTGGGGATTACCTAAAGATTTAGCAGGACCTGCTGTATTTTTAGCATCATCCGCTTCTGATTATGTGAATGGTTATACCATTGCAGTAGACGGTGGTTGGCTAGCTAGATAACAATCAATTTATTACAAATTGATTACACACTGGATTTTTATAAAAGACCTCCTTATAATAGAAATAGTAAGGAGGTCTTTTGCATGATAAAAAAACATAAAAAGTGGAATGTGTGGATTATTAGTTACATATTTATATTGTGTTGGTTTGTGCCAGTTCAAGGGGAAGTAATCATTCCTGATCAAATTCATATCGGATTAAAACAATATTTTAATAATGTTAAAAAAATTGTAATTAAGAATACAAGTTTAGTTTTGGGGTATGAAGTAGGGAATCAGTGGATGGTAGAAACCATCTTTGAGTCTTCTGCAGGTTATGAAGTTCAACCAGCACCAGGGCAGTATTATTTTATTTCACAAGCTACTTTCTCGACCTATAAAGATGCGTTGAACCAAAGTCAACTCTTATCCAAAGTAGGATTAGAAGGAGTATTGGTTTATCCTATGTATGTAGAGCCTGGTTACTGGAGAATTGATGTTGGAGGATTTGCTAATTTACAGCAAATGCAAGAAATCCAATCTAAGCTTTCTGTTTCCGATTTGTCCTTTATACAAGATACAGAAAAAAACAGAAGGATTTTATTTCGAGGAGGGGAAGGAATCTCTTTCTTTGTAAGTGGTGAAAAGCTGGTTCCTATCTTTGGTACGGGTGATGAAAAGAATGGGGTAGCTATATGGGACATTGAAGGACGTTTGTATAGAGGTAAAATGACCTTTCATAGACTAGATGAAGAAGGCGTTACCCCTGTTAATGTATTACCTTTTGAAGAATATTTATATGGAGTCGTACCAGCCGAAATTATTCCTTCCTGGCCTATGGAATCTTTAAAGGCACAAGCAGTTGCAGCACGCAATTATGCCCTTTATCAACTGTATTATACAAGAAAATATGAACAAGAACCCTATGATCTTTGTGATACAACCATTTCTCAAGTGTATAAAGGATATTCGGTGGAGAATCCACGAACGACTCAAGCAGTGAATGAAACCCAAGGAAAACTTCTATACCATCAGAATGAATTAGTAGCCACTTATTATTTTTCTAGTAGTGGAGGACATACGGAGGATTCTGAAAATGTATGGTCAGGAGCCGTTGCGTATCTAAGAGGTGTACCAGATTTATACGAGACAGCACCAGAAGTAGGGTTTTGGAGGCAAGTATTAACCAATAAAGAAATAGAACAACTATTGAAAAAAAATGGTGTAGATATTGGAGAAGTAATGGATGTAAATGTGGTGGGTTATACATCCAGTGGAAGAGCTTTGGAACTGCGTATTACGGGTACCAAAGGGGATCATTTTCTTAAAAAAGAAACCATGCGATATTGGTTGGATCTAAAAAGCCGCAAATTTCAGTTAGTAAAAAACCAAGGGCTTTCTTCAACCTTTGTATATACAACAGGAAATTGGGGCAGTGATAAAAAGTCAAAAGCTCTAGAAAATTTGTTTGTGGTAGGAGAAAATCAAATGACCCGAACCATAATCAATAAAGATCAAAGTATTGTGGTTAAGGGAGAAAAAAACATGAAAATTTATTCTTTAATGAGTGCTCCTAAAGATGGATTTGTATTTGAAGGACAAGGATGGGGTCATGGTGTAGGTATGAGTCAGTCAGGAGCACGTGGAATGGCGGAAAAGGGTTATACTTATGATCAAATTTTAACGTATTATTATTCTGGAACAACCCTTCGCTAGTCAAGTGGAATGTACATAGAATAAGGAGGCAACAATCCAGTGATACAATGGGATCAAAGTTTAGAAACAGGTTTTTTAGCCATTGATGAACAACACCAAGAGTTGTTTAAACGAGTCAATGAAGTCATTGAAGCATATAATGTAGGAAAAGCAAGGCAAGAAGTGAAGAAGACTCTTCAATTTTTAGAAGAATATGTTCATACTCACTTTACAATGGAAGAAGAATTACAACTACAATACAAATATCCTAAATACAAGGAACACAAGGAAATGCATGAATATTTTATAAAACAAATCGCAGAGATTAAAAGCAGATATGAACAAAATGGACCTAAGATTACGGTAACCATGGCACTCAATCGAATACTGCTTACTTGGTTACGAGAACATATTTTACGAGTGGACAAGGCTTTTGTAGACTATATTCATTCGTTAGAATAAAGCAAAAAAATTAAAATAGAACGAATAAAAAACAGCAGGTTTAAAACCTGTTGTTTTTTATTGCGAAATTTGATTCAAATCAAAGTCTTCCATGTGAATGTTATATATAATAAAGATACGGTAGTGATTGATAAACTAAAAAAAGAAAAGGAGAGAATATTTTATGACAAACGTTACTTTTTTGTTAGAAACATTAACATGTCCAAGCTGTATGGCTAAAATTGAAGGTGCCCTTAGAAGGACCAAGGGAGTGGAAAGAGCAGAAGTTCTTTTTAATGCCAGTAAAGCAAAAATAACTTTTGAGGAATCCATTGTACAATCAGAGGACTTAAAAAAGATTATAGAAGCTTTGGGATTTACAGTACTAGGAGAAAAACAAAAAAGACAAAAGGGTTGTTTTTAAGAAACAAAGGAGGTGGAAGATGGTCAAATGGAATAAGAAACAAAGAGTGGCTGTATCCGGAGTATTAATTCTTCTATCCCTTATTTTAAAGTATACTCATGTACCCCTCGTCGTTACAAATCTAGTTATGCTTAGTACAGCTGTGGTGGCAGGAACCCCTATTTTAATCAATGCTTTTCGAAGTCTACGATTTAAGATTGTAGGTATTGATGCTTTAGTCACTTTGGCTGTTTTAGGTGCTATTTTTATTGGAGAGTATTGGGAAGCAGCAGCAGTTACTTTTTTATTTATGTTAGGTGATTATTTAGAATTTAAAACCTTAGAGAAAACTAGATCTTCTATTAGAGCTTTATTAGACTTAGCACCAGATCGGGCTATAATCATTCGAGATGGTGTAGAGTTGGAAATATCTTCAGATGAAGTGAAAAAAGATGATATTGTTGTAGTAAAACCAGGGGAAAAAATTTCAGTAGATGGAATGGTGATAGAAGGAAATGCTTATGTAAATCAAGCTGCTATTACAGGAGAATCCATTCCAGTGAATAAAAAACAAGAAGACTCTGTTTTTTCTGGTACTGTCATTGAATCTGGTTATCTCAAAATTAAAGCAGAAAGAGTAGGAGAAGATACAACTTTTGCAAGGATCCTTGAAATGGTAGAAGAAGCACAAGACAAAAAAGCAAAAACCCAAAGTTTCCTTGAACAATTTTCTAGGTATTATACACCGGGCATTATTGTTTTTGCTCTTTTCCTATACCTTATTACAAGGGATTTGGTTCTATCATTGACATTGTTGGTGATTGCCTGTCCTGGAGCTCTTGTCATATCTACACCTGTTTCTATTGTAGCAGGGATTGGAAATGGGGCTAAACATGGAGTACTGATCAAGGGCGGTGAGATTATTGAAAAGTTAGGTACTACTAAGGTAATTGCATTTGATAAGACAGGAACATTGACGGAAGGAAAGCCTAGTGTTACTAAGGTCAAGTCTTTTGTAGATCAGTGGACAGAGGATGAGATTTTAAAACTAGTAACCGTTGGGGAAATGTATTCAGAACATCCTTTAGGTAAGGCCATTATTGCAGAAGGAGAAAAAAGATTTGGTTCTTTTCAGCAAGAACCAGAGGCATCTCAACTGATAGTCGGTAAAGGTGTTATAGTGGAGATACAAGGAAAAACATATGCAATAGGAAGCCGGGCCCTATTATTTGAATATGGTATTTCAATACCGAAAGAAGAAGAAACCTATATACAAAAAGAAGAAGAAAAAGGGCAAACAGTTGTATTAATTTCTACTTTAGAAGAAATACTAGGTGCTATATCCATAGCTGATATAATTCGGGAAGATGCCAAGAAATTAATTCAAGAAGTAAGAGATCAAGGGATAAAGAGGATTGTGATGTTAACAGGGGATAACCAAAGAGCTGCCGCCTCCATTACAGAAGAGCTGGGTATTGATAACTATTATGCTGAATTATTACCAGAAGATAAAGTAAGGATTCTTAAACAATTGCAACAAGAAGTTGGGAGTATTGCCATGGTAGGAGATGGAGTCAACGATGCTCCTGCTTTAGCTTCAGCTGATATTGGAATTGCAATGGGTGGGACAGGAACAGATGTAGCCATGGAGACAGCAGATGTGGTTTTAATGTCAGGTAATCTTAACAAGATTTCCTATGCCATTGGGTTAAGTCGTGCAACGGTTAGGAATATGAAACAAAATATTTATTTTGCTATTGGAGTAGCAGCATTTCTTCTGTTTGGCGTTGTATGGAAGGTAGTCTTTTTATCCATTGGCATGTTAGTTCATGAAGTTAGTGTTCTTTTAGTAATTCTAAATGCCATTCGATTATTATCTTATGGAGAAAAGTGAAAAAAAGATAGGGTGAGAGATTCACTCCTATCTTTTTTTATATCGATTACAGTTCGCCAATAAAAGACTAGTAAGAGTCTTCAGTAATTCATTATTAGATTTTGGTTACAGTATTTTATGAGAAAAACAAATAACTTCTTCCTTTGTTAGAAACTAGGCAAAATTTAGATTTTAATAAACAAAGAAATTATTGTGTGGCAAGAAAATATTGTTTCTTACATTTTAAAAATGGTGTTGATATAGTGAAAACAACAAAAGGGCATATGTGGAAAAAATATTTTTTAAAACAGTGGAGGTACAAACATTATAAATGAAAAATATTTAGAAGGGATGCTTGCAGTATGGAAAAGGTGGTAGTCTTAGGTTGGGGTTATATAGGTCTTCCTACTTCTATCATATTAGCAGACGCTGATTATGATGTAACAGGTGTAGATATTAATCTGAT
>JAAYNZ010000061.1 GCA_012520595.1 Candidatus Epulonipiscium sp.
CTGATTCTTTTTAAGACTTTGAAGGTCATCTAAAGAAATTTGAAACTCTTGAATTCTTTCACTGCTATCTGAATTGACTACCACTGTAACATTGGATTTTGTATCGTCCATTTGCAGGTTGGCCCATTGTTTTTTTTCTAATTGAATAAGGGCTACTGTGTTTCCTTCAGCATCTATTTCTTTATTGATCTTCCCATTTAGAATGATCTTGTTATCCAATACTTGGCTATCTTCTGCCCCTTCATTTTCTTTCCCAGTTCCTGATTCCACTTCCGATTCACTAGCATCTGTTTCTTCTGGCTCCCCAGGCGATGGTATCTGATCTTCCACTACAAAGGAAGCTTTTGTTACCTGCTCAAGGCCAATGGCTCCAAGCCACACCTCATACTTTCCTTTTCTTGGTTTTGGTATCGGAATCTCTTTGACAAAACTTCCTCCTTCTTCCGTATAAATCTGATCAAAATAAATAGGATTTTTGTCAGCATGCATCAACTGAATCGTGACCCATTGTCCTTCACCCGTAGATAAATTACCACTTACACGAACTACACTGTTGCTCTTATCATAGATAGCCGATGCTGTTAATTGTGCAACATCTTGTGCCGCCATAACCGTTGTTGGTACCATCATTATAAGCACTAGCAACAGCAGTATACTACGTTTCATAACATCCCTCCTCAATCATGATAGGTTTACAGTATCCCATAAACCCATGTCCTACATTTGTTGAAACCTTTTAAATTTTTATCCTTTCTGGTTCATAAATCGTTCATAAGATTATAATACTTTATTCATTTTATAATGTCAATACCCTATTGTAGTAGATAAATCGTATTTTTATAAACAATCCTCTATGAATTTATTAAACATTTATCCTTTCATTCAGCTCCTCTATTGTTATTTCATAAAAAAATCGGGTAGAAGGGAAAATGAATTAATTTTCTCTCCTACCCGATTTTTTTATTTTTTTTAGAGCTTGCAACAAGTCAGCACCATCTGATAAACCGGACCAAAAATAACTAAGCTCACTTCGTAAACTCATTAACTGTTGTGGAGTCATCCCCAACTCATTATAGTATCGAAAAGATGGAATGATTTCTCGGTACATAAAAAATCGATTGGGTTGGTAGATCTCACCTGTTCCTGCCCATTCTGCTGCAAGTTGATGGGCGGGAATACTCATACTATGCTGACGTATATAAAGTTGGCTTTCATACTTTGTTAAATAATCAACAAACCGTTGAGCAGCTTCTTTCTTTGTCGATGTTTTTAGCACGCTTAACCCAAGAGTTAGTAATAATGTCCTAGGCTCCTTCATATAGGGAAGAGGTGCAATTTCGAAAGGTATACCTGAATCCAGTACATAATTAAGATTAAAATAGGTTGTCATAATAATAGAAGCTTTTTCTTTCATAAACAGCTGTTCTGCGTACAAATCATGATCCGCAATCAAAAGTGTATCCACCCTTTGTCCAGTAATCAGATCTTTACATAACGTCATGCTTTCTAAAAATAATTCAGCCTGATGTAATTGGTTGGTTTCATCATAATGATATCCATTTTGCAATAAAAAAACAGGCCAACGATTTTGTGATAACAAATGAAAATAAAAACCATATCGTTCTTCCTGATTCGAAAGATGGTGGGCCGTCTCTTTTAAAGTCTGCCATGACCAAAAGCTATCTGGTTCTGGAAGTTGCTTTTCCAAAAAATGTTTTCGATTATAACAAAGAATAACCGGTGAAAAAATAAAAGGCTTGGCATATAATGTGTTTCCATGAACAAATCCATTTTGTACAAATGGATACATATACGAATCAAACTCCTGTGGTTCAAATAAGTGAAGACGATCGGATTCTACAAACTCTATATATTGATCGTAATTAATACTTAAAATATCAATGAGATGATTATCGATATAATGGTCAATACTTTCGATATACTGTTGATAGGCAATCGGAATAAATTGAATCTGAATATCTGGATTTTCCTTTTCAAAACACTGGATTAATGGTTCGATGGCAGCTTCTCGAATTAAACTTTGGTGACAAGCAAACCTAAGAATCTGCTTCTCAACCATCTCCACTCCAATAACACGATTACCGACTCTTGGGATTTTTTCAATAAGACCTTCTTCCACTAACTCAGCCAATCCCTTCCGGATGGATGCTTTGCTTAACTGGTATTGATCTGCCAGCTCCGTTTCTGCTGGCAAATATGTCCCCGGTGCAAGTACACCACTGTAGATATCTTTTCGAATTTGATCTGTAAAATAATTCAGCCGATAAAGAAAAGTTGAACGTGTAGGACGATTTTTCATATTTCTCATCTTCCTTTGTAAGGAACTTCCTTTCCTAAAATCAATGATCATTCTTTTTGTCATATTGCTTTTTACTACTACTTTGTCTTATGCCTTCATATCGTATCATATAAATAAGGGATGTACAATAAAAAGCTGAAAACCTAAAATTACAGTACGCTAAAAAATAGCTCTCGCCAACAGTAAAGCAGGACCCTTAGGATCCTTGCTCTACTGTTAACAAAGAGCCTACATCATCTTATACCTGATCTTCTTTTTCAAACTTTATTTTTTGAACATAAGGTTTTATCGTTGGAATTTCTGGAGCACTGATTTCTAAAGTAAATTCTCCCTCGAGTAAATCTTCTCCAACTATATCCTCAAAAGTTAAACGATTTAAATCCTCTTGAATCACTTCTTTTGTATACTCATTATCATTGGTTTTGAGTTGTACTACATATTTCAGCTGATAAGAATAATCCATCGATTCATCCACATTGATTTTATAAAAACGTCCTCGTTGTCCCAAATCATTCATAAGTTCATATGAACCATTTTGGCTTAATGGCTGTTGTTTATCATATATAGTAATGACCTCTTGATCCGGACCCTCTATATTGTTCCATCTTACCAAATCAATTTTAAAATCATCACTATATTCAAATTTCCTATCTTCTTTTATATCTATTTTTTCTTGTCCTGTATAATTAGTATGGATATCCAATTCATATTTATTTTCTTCTATCTCTACCATATAGGATGCAATCATATTTCGATATATACCTTTGCTTAAATAAAACACAGGATTCTCATTATTAAGGTTTAAATGTGTTGTTGTACTGTATTTTATGGGAGCAACGGATTTTAAAACATAATTATATGGATTTTTTTGGCTTAGTTGTAGTTCTATTTTTACAACATCCTCTTGTCTAAATTCAAATTTATTATTTCCAATCCCTACATCTATTGCAGGTGTATACATATAATAGGGTACTTCTTTTTCTTCAATCCAATAACAAATAGAATACTTTCCTGATTGTATTTTCATCTCTCCATTACGTCCAAACCAAATATTAGCTATATCTTCTCCATTCTCATCTAAAAGATAAATATTACCACGATACTCTTGCAGTGTTTTTCCTTCCATAGAAACATCAATGGCAACAAAGTCTTCCAGGGAAACTTCTTTTATTTGTCCTTGTTTTATTTCTTCTGATGTTATTCTTAAAAAAACTTGGTACTCACCGTCGTTGATACGTGCTGGAATCACAAATTCTTCATACTTATGAAGCTCATCAAACTTAATCTCTACGATTAGTCTTCCTTCTTCCTGATTTGCTTGTACTAAATTTTCTTCTATATGATGCAATCGATCCCAGAAGTTTGATCGCTTTCCTTTACCCCTTATTTCATTGGTTTCTATATTCCAGCTCTTTATAGCATCCCCTTTGATCACAAAGTTTGCGATTCCCTCTGTTTCTGTTGAGGTTCGTTTAGAAGATTTGAATTTTTCGAAGACCTCCTGTAACTGCTCCAATCTAGTATTAACTGCTTCTTGTGTTACTTGATCTCCTCTTAAAAACTCTCTTACATCATCTACTACTACTTTAAATTCTTCATATGCTTCTTTAGGATAACTTCCCACCTCTTCTCCTATGTCAATATGCATGAGAAATAGAGAAATTTCATGAAGACGGTAAATTATTTCTGATCGATTCACTTTAACCATATTATTACCAAACTCTTGAAGAGCCTTCTGCAACGCTACTGTAGCTTCATCGATCGTCCCTTGGTTTTCTTTCGTAGCTTCTTTATTTTCCAGTGCTTTTTTGGCTTCCTCTAAGGCATTTACAAGCATTTCTTTTGCGTCTACTGATACATTCCCATCGTAAGATCCTACAGGAACATTTTCTATTTTATATTCAGCTTCTCTTATATTTAGGTCCAATTCATAAGTGTCTAATCGATACTCTACTTGAACTTGAACTTCTTCTCCCTTTTCATCCGTAGCTTTTACTGTAGTTCCTATTCTAGCTTCGATGATTGGTGCTTGGATTCCTTCCTTTACAGTGATTGTGGCATTTTTTCTCACCGCCATTTTGTTAATTGTAGCATTAACAACAACGTTTGAATCTTCCGTATTTACAACCAAATGGGATACGGGAGCCGATATGGTTGTTTTCGCTCCTGATTCAACAGACACAATCCCTTCTATTTTAGCATCTTCACTTTCTGCTCTAATTTGTATGTCTGTTCCTGACGTTATTTTTACTTTTCCTTTAAAAGTAGTATTTCCTTGTAGTTTGATGGAGTTTCCCCCACCTCCCTTGAAGATATGTTCTGAATGCTCTTGATCCCTGATATTGGATAACTCAAGGTTTTCAACCATGGATTCAATAGTAAGTTGAGCAATGATTGCATTCTGAATGGTATTGTTATCCCCTTCGATTACTAGTTCTTTAACTTCATTGTCTCCAAAATCTAAAACAATCTCATTTGTATTTTCTGGGATTACAACGGTTTTATTAACTGGCTCATTGACTTTTATGGATTGTAAAACTTGTATTTTTTGAACTGTTTCTAACCCTAATGCCTTTGCAAAGGCTTCCGAACTTGAAACAGTAGCCACCGTATCCTCGTCTTCCCCATCAGCCAGTGCTGGTACTACTATGATGGTTGCTGTAGCTATTTTCCCATCAGCAGTAGCTGTAATGGTAGCTTTTCCTTCTGCTACTGCCGTCACCAATCCATTATTAACTGTAGCCACATTGGCATTATTGGTTGTCCATGTCACATTTTTATTGGTCGCATTGGTTGGGCTTACGGTAGCTGTTAATTGCAATGTGTTTCCTACTTTTATTTCTACTGCTGTCTTATCTAACTGAATTTCTGTTACTTTTACTTCAGTAGAAGGTGTTGAAGGCTCTCCTGAGTTTGTTCCTCCTGAGTTTGTTCCTCCTGAGTTTGTATCTTGTTTTTCTTTTTTATCTGGCCCTATTGCTACTTGTTCACCTTTTTTTATCTTTTTATCATTTACGGTAACATCTACATTGGCTTGTAGATTACCAATGATTCCTTTTGCCATAATTTCTACTTTAGGTGAATTTACAGCTAGCTTTTCGATTGTAGCACCTTTCGCCAACTCAATACGTCCTTGGCCTTTTATGTGTAAATTATGTATGGTAACTCCTTCTTCGATGACTACAATGGTTTTTTCATCCATTATCAGATTTTGAATGAATTTTTCTCCACTTACAACCACTCGTACATTTTTCTTTGTTTTAGCTACACTCACATCTTTTAGAGAAGAGTTTTTAATATGGATACTATTTTCTCCTCCACCTCTTATAAAAGTTGTACCTTCTACCGTTATTCCATCAAGAGTTACATTTCCTTCTCCAATTCCTTCAGTAAGATATAAGTCACCTTTTATTGTCATATCCTTCAGAGTAATATCGGTAGTATTAACGATAACATTTCCCTCTGCATTTTTTACATAGGTTCCTGGTATATTATATAAAACACCAGCTGCATTTGATAGTATTTTTGCGGCTTCACCACGAGTTAGATTGTTTTCAGGTCGGTAAGTTCCATCCTGGTAGCCAGATACAAAACCTTTATTATAGAGTGCACCAATATAAGGTCTAGCCCAGCTAGCCATCTGATCATCGTCCTCAAAAAGGTGAAAAAAATTTGAACTTTCGTAATTCAGTCCAAAAGCAAGGGCGATTACCTTTGCTACTTCTTGTCTTGTTATTTCTTCATTAGGTCTTATAGTATTGTCTGGATACCCACTTACATAGCCAGCCTCTACTGCCTTTTGAATTTCCTCATAATACCAATCTGTATCTTTCACATCATCAAAAGATACTTGGGCTTTATTGGAATATCCAAATATTTTATTTAGCATCTTAAAAAATTCAGCCCTTGTAATCGTCTTGTCAGGCTTGAATTCTCCATCCGAATATCCTCCTACTACCCCTTTTACAGTTAAATACTGGATCTCATCTTTAGCCCAATGAGATGAAACATCTGTCAAATCAGCAAATAAGGCTACCTTCATAGATAACATCATCGTCAATGAAAGTAGCACAGCAAAAAATTTTCTGAAATTATTACGGTACATTCCTCTTTCTCCCCTCTAATGGTTTTCCTTTTCTTGCTTTGAAATTGATATTATTTTGTCTTTTTCTACATCTCCTTTCCTAAAAAGGGAAAATACATCTTTTCACCCAAATATTTTACAAATTAATTATACTCCTTATTGTAAATATTGTCAATAATTAAGCACAATTTTGCATTTTAACTTAAAAAAGAGAAAAAGAACGGATCAAAACACAAGAAATATGCTTAACATTGACATACTGGTAAAAACATGCTATATCGTATATAACCTATATGAATAATTTCCTTTTGACAAAATAGGATTTTAAAAGGAAACAAAAATAAAAAAGAAAAGAGGTTACTACAGTGAAAACCATCAATATCGGAAATAGTGGAATCCAAGCTTCTGAAATTTCTTTAGGTTGTATGAGAATTGCAAATTCAACTGTCCAAGAAGTAAGAACACTCATTGATGTGGCTTTGGAAGAAGGAATTAATTTTTTTGATCATGCAGATATTTATGCTGGAGGAAAAGCAGAAGAAATTTTTGCTAAAGCACTAGAGACTACACCTTCCCTTCGCGAAAAAATAATTATACAAACAAAATGTGGAATTCGCCAAGGTTATTATGATTTTTCAAAAGAACATATTTTGGCATCTGTAGATAAAAGCTTGAAACGACTGAATACAGAATACATTGATGTATTACTCCTGCATCGTCCTGATGCTTTAATGGAACCTGAGGAAGTAGCTGAAGCTTTTAATGAATTACAAAACACAGGAAAAGTACGTCATTTCGGTGTAAGCAACCAAAATCCTATGCAAATTGAATTATTGAGCCGTTATTTAGATCAAAAAATAATCATTAACCAATTACAATTTAGCATCACAAATACAGGAATGATCGATTCAGGTATCAATGTAAACATGCAGGTCAATGGCTCTATCGATCGAGATGGAAGCATCCTTGACTATTGTCGATTAAAAGATATTACCATTCAAGCTTGGTCACCTTTTCAATACGGATTTTTTGAAGGTGTTTTTCTTGATAATGATAAATTCCCTGAACTCAATAAAAAAATAGATGAACTGGCTGAAACTAAAGATGTAACGAATTCTGCCATTGCCATTGCCTGGATTTTAAGACATCCTGCTAAAATTCAACCCATTGTAGGCACTACAAATATAAAACGCCTAAAAGAAATTTGTAGAGCCTCCGAAATAGAACTCACAAGACAAGAATGGTATGACATCTATAAAGCTGCTGGCAATCCATTGCCTTAATTAAAACACCGAAGAATAAATACACCCATCATAACAATGCATTGCCCAAAATAATTGTATCAGGTAACCATCCAAGACATAACAAAAATAGCTCTAAGTCTATCCATCGACTTAGAGCTAATCCAAACCTTTACCTATTTATGAAACTGCTGCCTGCTTTTTAGAAATTACTTGTGATGCTGAATCATTATCTAAGAATAATGTCATATTTTTATGGGTTTTTAAAATAGTGGCTGGCACAAGATTGGAAATAGGACTTTCAAAAGTATCCTTTATGGCCTTTGCTTTTACTTCAAAAGGAACACAAGAAACAATGTGTTTGCATTGCATAATTTGGTGAACTGTCATTGTAATGGCTTGCTTAGGAACATCGTCTATGGTTTTGAACCAACCTTCCCTAACCTGTTGGTTTTTACAAGTATCATTGAGATTTACCACAATATAAGCCTCTTGGGTTTTAAAATCTGCTGGTGGATCATTAAAAGCAATATGTGCATTTTCCCCAATTCCAATTAATCCTAGGTCAATGGGCTCCTTTCGAACAGCTTCTGTTAATTCAGCAATGATTTCTTCTATATTGCCTTCTCCATTCACCAAATAAGCCTTTTTTAAATTTACTTGGCTTATAAAACGTTCTTTTAAATATTTTCGAAAACTAGCAGGATGGCTTTCAGGAAGTCCAATGTATTCATCTAAGTGAAACATCTCTACCTTGCTCCAGTCAATATCTGATTCCACTAAAGCCTTAATGGTATCAAATTGAGAAGCTCCTGTTGAAAGGATAATCCTTGCTTTTCCCTTCTCCTCAATAGCTTCTTTTATAATAGTAGAACAATATTTTGCAGCCTCTCTGCCTAATTTTGCAGAATTTTCTAAAATATGAATCTTCATTTCTACGCCTCCATTATCATTAATAATCAGCAACATTGTATCATGCAAAATAAATTTGATAAACAATGTAACCCTTTGTTTACTTTATTGTAAAGATATTATATACTTGTACTTATATCACTCTATATTGCTTAAGAAAGAAGGGACTTTCTATGCACGATCCATATACTCGTAAAACCTTTAATGAATATATCATCGTTGATCAATCCGATCAATTTTCAGGTGCCAGTAAAAGATGGGATCATTATCATGACTTTTATGAACTTTATTTCTATCTTGGCAAAGAAATGAGTTACTTCATCGACACCAAAACCTATGCCATTTATAAAAATGATATTGTTTTAATCGAACCCTTTCTTCTCCATAAAACCGTTTACCATCCTACCAGTGAAAGAAATCGGATTTTAGTTCTTTTTCATCCTCAAATTCTAACCGTTATGGATGGTATTGAAAACGAAGGATTGGCTCATCAAATAAAAAATCTCTTTGCCAAAAGAAGAAAATTTTCTTTCAAAAGTGATCACAGTAAAGAACTCTTTTATAATGCCATGCAGCAACTCTTGCAAGCATCGCTAACAACTCATTCTTCTTTCAAAAATATCCGATTGCGTTGTGCTTTGACAGAACTTTTCATCACCTTTTTAGATCTATCCTATGATGAAGATGTAGAAGAGTCCAATCCTGCTCTTTCTCCAAAAGAAAAATTAGTCCATAACGTTATTACCTATATCAATGAAAACTATACCTCTGATATTACCTTGGAAATGATTTGCAAAGAATTATATATTAGTAAATATTACCTTTGTCATACTTTTAAAGAAACAACAGGGGTAACAGTTATTTCTTTCATCCACACCAAACGTCTTTCTGAAGCAGAACGCTTATTACGGTATTCTACACTTAACATTACTGAAATTTCTCACGCTGTTGGATTTAATAGTATCAGCCATTTTATTAATCTTTTCAAAAAAGCTTATAAATGTACCCCTACTGTTTTTAGAAAAAAATTAGAAACAGAAATTATTAACCCTTGATTCCTGTACTAGCAATTCCTTCAACAAAATACCGCTGAGCAAAGAGGAATATAATAATAACAGGTGCCATCGTAATAACAGCTCCAGCCATTCGAATTCCCATATTCGCATCTGCTTCTGGTGAAGAATTCAATGTTAATAAACCTAACTTCGACCAAATAAAATAATTTGGAATCATGGTTACTTGGGATGGCATCATCATCGTCGCTAACATCAGTGTAAATAATATTTTTTTCCCTCGAAATTCAAACATAGCAAATCCAAATCCAACTAAAGATGCGGATAAAACAACACCAAGAATATCTAAAGACACAATCAAAAAACTATTTAAAGTATATTGTAGGAAAGAAAGCTTTTCCCAAACAACTTTAAAGTTTTCAACAGTAAAAGGCCTTGGAATAAACTGAGGAGGTATTCTTAATATATTCTCCGGCGTTTTAAACGCATTTGAAAGCAACCATAAAAAGGGGATCAGCATAATAAAAGCACCGATGGTTAAAAGGATATAAAATATGCTTTTTTTAAACGCTTTAGCTATCATAATGCACCCACCTCTTTTCAAATTGTTTCTGCAACATGGTAATCACTAGTATAATAATAAATAAGATCCAAGCCATGGCTGATGCAGGCCCCATTTTCCCATAAAGAAAAGCTTCACGATAAACCATCAGATTGACAATACTATTTCTAACAGGAAGAGAGAATATATCAAACATGGTAAGAAATACGTCAAAGGCAGTAAAAGCGGATATCGTTGACATAATCATAACCAGAAATACCATCGGTGATATAATAGGCACCACAATTTTTCTAAAAATTTGATGTCGATTGGCACCATCAATTTCTGCCGCTTCGATTACATCTGATGGAACATTTTGTAAGCCAGCTAAAAACATAACCATGGATTGCCCCAATCCCTTCCACACATTCATAATCGCAAGGCTGCCAATGGCTACCCACCATTTCTCACTATCAAACCAATAAGAACCATTCAAACCAATGAGTCGTAAAAAATAGTTTAACAAACCATTTTCATATCGATAAATAAACTTCCATATAGTAGCACCTGCTACCCAAGGAGTTACCACTGGAAGAAAATAAATAACACGATAGAGTCCTTTAAATCTTATTTTTTGATTTAATAGATAGGCAATAATAAGTGCAAGAATGGTTTGTATAGGAACAAAGATTAGAGCAAAATAAAATACATTTCGAAATGCAATCCAAAAAACAGGATCCTTTAATGCATTCACCCAATTTTTTAATCCAATAAACTGAGGTGGATTAAACATATCCCATTTGGTTAATGAGATATACGCTGAAAAACCAACAGGAAACACAAAGAAAACAAGACATCCTAGGATAAAAGGAGAAACAAAAAGTAAACCCCAAAAATTGCTTTTTCTCATATAAACTCCTCCTTTCCTTCATTTTAGCTATATGATAGAAAAAGTAATCATTCAAAATAAGTCGTAAGAAAGGAAAGCAGAAGAGCTATAGATTTTTCTACAACTCTGCCCTTCTGCTCCACATCCTTTATTTATAATGTTCATCTAATACTTTTTGAACTTCTTTTTGGATGTAATCCAATCCTTCTGCTGGATCAACTTTTGCTTCTAAAATTTCATTAAAAATCGGTTGAGCTGCTGTTCTCCACTCATTCCAGCATTTGTTTTCATCTAGAGTTACGCCACCTTCTGCAATTCCTTCTGTATATGCTTTTTTATTCAATGGTTTGAAAGATAAGGATTCTACATACGTAAGAGCTTCTTTGTTTACCGGAATGGTAGATCCACTACTAGCAACTGTTTTTTGAACATCTGCACTTAAATAGTATTTTAAGAAAGTCCAAGCTGCTTCTTTATTTTCTGGCTTTGCTTTGGAGAAAATAAGCCACGTATTTCCCACATTGGGAACCGTACGTCCACCATCAAAGCCTAATGGTATTTTTACAGTATCATAATCTAAATCGGGATAATTTTTATTTAAAACTGTTTCTCCTAAACTATACTGTAAAAACATCATAGCACCTAATCCATTTCCAAACATTTGTCGTGCGCCTTGCATTTCTCTCATCGCAGATAAGGTAGGGCTTACTTTATACGTGTGAATCATATTCACCCATTCTGTAATTCCTTTTAAAGACTTTTCATCATTGAAAACCGCTTGGGTTTTGGTCTCATCTAACGCTTGGCCTCCCGCTGATTTAATCCATGGGAACCAACCATCTGTAATTCCTCCCCCTACAAGAAAGCCCCATACATCCGTCTTTCCATCCCCATCTGTATCTCGGGTCAAAAGTTTGGCTGCTTCAATCATATCTTCATAAGTCCAGTCATCCGTAGGATAGGGTACATTAGCCTCATCAAATAGCTTTTTATTATAAGCAAGAGCAATAGGATTTCCGCCATGAGGAACACCAAAAACTTTTCCATTTACTTCTGCTGATAAAAGAGTAGACACCACATATTCGTCTATATTTAAATCTCGATCAATAAAAGGTTTTAAATCTTCTGCGGCCCCTTTAGCACCATAACCAATCACCGCTGCATTTTCTTGAAACCACACATCTGGTGCATTTCCACCTGCAATTTGTGTCATAATCTTTTTGGTAAAATCACCCCAAGGTGCCTCATCAATATCAAGGGTAATATGAGGATACGCATCTTGGAATCCTTTAATAATTTCTTCATTGGTTACATCATAACCACCTGGCAATCCAAGAGATATTGTAATGGGTTTAGGCGGTTCTGGCTCTTTTTCTTCTGTTTTTTCTGTTTGTGATACATCCGTTTTCGTGTCGGATGTAGAAGAGGGGTTGTTATCTTTTGTTTTACATCCTGCCAATAAGGATGCAACCAGCGTAATAATAAGAACTACTGAAAATAATTTTTTCTTCATACTCTTTCTCTCCTTTTCATTTCATTATTTTCTTTTTTATGAAAACCCCAGAATTAAGGGCGTTTCAACAAACTTTCAATGGAAACGACTTTTTTATCTCGTATCGAAATATTAGCTGCTGCACCAATCAATAAAGACATGGCACCATCCATAGAAGATGCTTGACATCCCATATCGTCTGCTAAATCATTTTTAACCAACATACGAATTAACTTGTCATCTCCTCCTCCATGAGAACCTGATGCCTTAGGAATCGTATAATGAATTAATTCTCCTTTTCGATTATAATATCGAATGGTATTGTTTTTACTTTCTGAACCATGTCCAGAATAAACTTCTCCAATTTCCAATCGCCCCTGAGTCCCATTGATGGTTGCCCTCCAACCTTCATAAGGGCTATGTGCAATTAGCGAATACGTCAATAGAGCATCATTTTTATACTTTACTTGTACAGCCATACTGTCATAAATATTAATCTTTTCATCAAAAACACATGAATCCCTTATATAACCATCTTCTTTTTCTGCTTCAAAATAGAAACGCTTATAAAAAGGATCATCACCATCTTCGATGTCCCAATAATATTCACAGCTATCTTTATAATCGCAAGTAAGACATCTTTCTCCTCTTTCGTCCCTTGTAGGACCATAAAAGCGTCTTGTTCCAAAAGCGGAAACTTCTTCAGGGTACGAATCAAGCCACCAATTTACAATATCAAAATGATGCGTGGATTTGTGCAACAAAAGTCCCCCGCTCTTTTCCATGTACCGATGCCATCTTCTAAAATAGTCTGCCCCATGTCTTGTATCCAAATGCCATTCAAGATCAATACTCAGAGTTTCTCCAACCAGTCCCTCTTGGATTAACTGCTTTACTCTTTGCATATAAGGCATAAAACGCATATTAAAGGTAACTTGTACTTGTTTCCCTGACTTCTTTTCCGCCTCTAAAATCGCATTACACTTTTCTGCATCAATAGTCATTGGCTTTTCTGAAATCACATCACAGCCTGCTTCTAAAGCTTTAATAATATACTCATGATGATAACAATCTACCGTTGTAACAATGACATAATCCGGTTTAACTTCTTCTAACATCTTGTCAAAATCATCATATACAGGAAAACCACCACAATCCTTGGCAAATTCTCTTGCACGAATGGAATTCACATCATAAATCCCTTCAATGGATGCATGGTTTTTATATGCATCAGTGGCGATCCGTTTTCCAAACATGTAGTACCCTCTCATACCTGCACCTACAATAACATACCTTTTCATCCTTCTGTCTCCTTCCTTCCCTCTTGCTGCAACCACTTGTGTACATCATCAACATCAAAATACTGAAGCACATTGGGCAAAACAATACTCATGGTATCCTCTATTTTATAATAACGACTTCCAGCCCAATCTGAAAAAGCAAGAATGGATTTTACAATCGTAACGGACTTTATCCTTGGATCAAGAAATGTTGCCAGTTGACCGTAGATCCCTTGATTTCCATAGGCATAAATACAAATATCTTTGGCATCGACTCCTTCAAAACCTTCTAAAAGATCAATCATCCTTAATACATCATAGATCCGAAGGGCACAAAGACTATCCCCTTGTCGAATCAGATCATCACCCAATTTGTAAACCATCCCAAATAAATCATTTACTTCCCGATTCCCAATCGGATAGGGGGATAGTGCTCCTACCCCCGATGTGTTTAAAACAAAAACCACTTTTCCTTGATTACAACACTTTAAAATCCAATCAAAATGATTTTCCAATCGGGTGGTTCCCCCATCCCAAATTCCAATCACTGCAGGATTTTTGTCCTTTTCTATTTCCTTTAGCTTAAATGCAAGACAATGATTCATGACTCTTTCTTGGGATCGCCAAAGATACGACTTGATTTCTAGATTCCCATATTGAAAATCGGTTATATCTCTTACATTCATCTGACATGGTTGTCGTTGGTAAAAAACCTTTTTTCTCAGCCAATCATAAGCCCTATTTCTTTTTCTTTCTTCTTCTTGTTTCTTTCTCTCTCTCCTTAATACATTTATGATTTTCCAATTTTCATCATAAATAAACTGAGAACAAGGAATTTCATTACCTACTTGCCCACTCTTTGTACACCAAAGCATGCTAGGCTCAAAAGTTTGAATACCCTGATTCTTTCTTTGTTCGAAAGATGGACCAGGATCAACCCCAAAAACCTGGCAAAAAAAGTTTGCCGCAAAGGTTGCTAAATTCATCGTATATTTATGTCTTGATGAATCTTCTATATAGTATAGATGATTTCCCTTTCCACAAAGTTCCCAATATTTACGGGCTAATTCTACGGTTCTCCTCGCCCCCTCAATAGGAAAAAAATCATAAGTCACTGCTAGAACTGCAACAGGCTTTGGAACTACTGCTAGTAGTATATCAACATGATCAAAACCATATTGCATCAACCCTGGCCAATTTTGTTCTGCATCCTGGGGAACTCCCGTAATCATATTTTCTTCATAACTTGTAATAAAAGTTCCTGGTGCAAAAGCCTTGACTCGCTCCTCACATAACATCAACATGCTGGTTTGGGTTCCACCACCTGAATTGCCTGTAACACCTATGCGATTAGTATCCACCTCTGGGCGACTGATTAAATAATCAATACTCCGTATAGCATCATGAAGAAAATATCGAGCCGATGCATATCCGGTTGGTAAACATTGAAACCCTACATAGGTATGCTCCGTTGTCCCCTGTCTTACGACTTCCTCCCCATGCTCATAATAACTATATCGTTCTCCCTGACCAATGGGATCTTGGGCCAATACCACAAGTCCACTTTTCACAAGACATTGACAAACCTTTTGATACTCTACACTGTGTTTTGCCAAAGGATCATGTCCACAGAGAAATAACACAGCGGGTCTAGGTTCTTTTATAGAATCAGGTACATAAAGGTTGGCTGTCACAAAATGATGAGGCCTAGATTCATATATGACCTTCTCTATTATAAAACCATCTCCCTGCACACGACCTGTGACTTGAGGGTTTAAGGGAGTTTCATTTGAAGGCAAGCCACCAATAGAAACAAGAAACTTTTCCTTAATATAGGATTGCCATTCTTGTAACTGCTGAATTGTTTTTATTTGATTACGCTTTGCCTTCCCCTTTTCTAACAGTTTTTCTCCATTTCCATAAACATATTCTTTTAACTGGCTTTTTACATCATAAAAATGGGATGGATTATATTTTTCAAGCTCTTTTATACTCATTCTTGATTACACCTCTAAATAAATCCGTTTTCCTTCTTTCCTTGATTTTTCTGCTGCAAAGGCCATAAGATGACTTTGAAGAGATAAACGAGCTGAAGTTTTTAAATCGCTACCATCACTACCACTGGTAACTGCATCAATAAAAGCTTTTACCAGTCTAGCATCTCCTCCACCATGACTGGAGATAATAGTTTTATAGTCCACTTTAATGGTTTCTTTTTCTTGGGTTAAAAAGTCATAAATTTCAAGTTCTCCAAGTTCTAAATGCCCACGGATATCTCCCTTTGTGCCAAAAATACGTAATGTTCTTGTATTTTCACTAGAAAATCCTGTCATGTTAAAAGAAACAATCGTATCATCTTCCATGGTAAAAATCGTACTTTGGTGATCATTTACATCATTATCACAATGATATACGCAACGACCATAGGGTCCTTTCTTCAATGCTTCGTACCGTGCCGCAAAAGAAGTGTCTGCAGAAATGGTTTCTGTTGGCCATCCTACTTGAGTAATTTGTTTTAAATAAAGTCTTGGTGCAAAATAAGGACAAGTCTTTTCATGAGGACATCCGGCTAAACAAAAAGCAGGAGCTCCTTCTGGAGCATTTTCTTTTTTATAGTATTTAAGACTTCCTTCTGACATCACAGAAATACACTTCTTTCCTGTGATATAGCCAATCAAATCCAAGTCATGACATGATTTAGCTAATATAAAGGGACTGGATATGGTTTCATTGCGAAAAACACCTCTTACATAAGAATGAACAAAATGCCAGTAAGCACAGTTTTCTGTCATCTCCATATTAACAATCTCACCAATACGCTGGCTATCTACAATTTCCTTTAATTTTTCAAAAAAAGGAGCATATCGTAATACATGACAGACCATTAAGATTTTATTTTCTTCTTCTGCTTTTTCGATCATATCAATACATTCTTGTTCCTTATCGGACATAGGTTTTTCTAATAAAACATGATATCCTTTTTCTAAAGCAGCCATGGTCGATGGATAATGAACCTTGTCAGGTGTTGCATTAATCACTGCATCTGCAAATTTTTCTTTCTCTAGAATATCTTTCCAATCAGAATAAAGTTTGTCTTCACTAATTTCAAAGTCTTTTCCTAATTTTTGTAGTTTTTTTGTGTTAGGATCGGCAACAGCAACAATATCAACTCCATACTGTTTACAATATCTAGTATAATTTCTTCCCCGGCCACCTGCTCCTAGAATAATTACCTTCATTTGGAGTATTCTCCCTTCTAACTTGTTCGTATTGTTAAAGAATTTATCTTTATATTATCATCTCTTTATACAACTTTCTTGTTCAATATTGTTATGAAATGTTAATTTATGATTGGATATTGCTTTTTTGCATATAAAAATAGGTACATCTCCTTCTTACATGATGTACCTATATGAAATAACTACATATCCCTATTTATTATCCATCCATGAATTATAGGATAGATGCAAAAGCAGATAAATATCTAATGTCAATAACATAATTAGATAAATATCTACTATTTTATGTTTATATAAAATCAGATGTGTCAGGTACCTCCCTATTGTTTTCTATACGATATTCACCAGGTGTTTTTCCCGTACTTTGTTTAAACATACGTATAAAACTTGATGGTTGATGATATCCTACTTTTAATGCAATATCATTAATAGATAATTCTGTTGAAGTAATCAATATTTTTGCACTCTGAATACGAAGATTATTAATATAGGCTGATGCATTTTGATTCATTTGACTTTTAAACTGATGACTAAAATTAGATATTGACATATTAAAATGATCCGCCAAACTACTCACACAAAAATTAGGATCTGTATGATTTTCTTTCATATAAGCCACCACTTCATTTATATCTAAAGACGAATTGCTCTTCTTATTCTTTTCTAAGCATTGAATAATATCCCCACATATCATTTCTACTACTTCAACAAACTCATCAATAGATGTAAATTTTACACGGCTATATTTTTCTGTAAAGGAAATGGATAGAGTAATATCATGAATAGCCCGTAAAGCTGTATTAATCACATCATAGCACAAACATGTTGCTAGAAAAAGACTATGATATTCTTTTCGTATTAAATTAATTAATCGGTCAATGATAAACTCTATTTTTACTGTATTACCATTAATAATAGCATGATACAGTGACTCTAGTTCAATTTTAGGATAGGTATAACGACTGGGCTGTTGTTTTTCACAAATATCTTTATAAAAGATAATACTATGAGCTCCACGGACTAACTTATATTCTACAGCGTACTGGGCTTCATTATACGATTGAAAAATTTTGCTTACTTCATCATACTCATTACCAATCCCAATCGTAAGATTGCTTCCCGTCATTTCTTTATAATGCATTTGGATAAAATGCAATCTCTGTAACAAAGCTTCATCTTGTCCTCCATCCCCCGATAAAATAAGAATATAACTAAATTGCTCTAAATATTCTACCATAAATACTTCATATTCAATAAGCATATCACATAATTGATTGATAATTTGGGGTTCTGGAACAGGTAGGTCGCTGTTAAACTCTGTAAAAAATATTGCTACTCGAAATTTACTTCCTGAAATAAACAAGTCCAAGTTTTTACAGTCATAATTAAACTCATCAACGGTTTTATATTGTCCTCGTAAAAGGTGAAACAATCTAGACTCTTGCATCATTTTTTTATCTATTTCAGAAATCGTTACAAATCCTTTAGATAAATTTTCTATGGCAAACTCAATAGACTCTAAAATATTCAAATCTTCTGGAACTTTTATTTTTCCCATTCTTGCCGTATATCCTAATTTTTTTATAGGATCATAATTCATTTTGATATGACAATAAATGGCTATCGAACTCAAAAGCACAATAACCATTAAACCAATATAGTACACTTGTGAAAATTTATTAACTTGCTTCCTAATAAAAAGCTCAGGTGTTATTTGTACTAGGATTGCTGATTGTGAATGTAAAGTGGTTTTATAAATATAATATTTTTTCTTTTCAATATCGATTAGTTCTATATGCCCATCTTCCACAGTTCTCATTCGTTCTGTGTTATGTAACAACGGTTCTTGGGAATTATGTTCATAAATCAGCTGTCCTTCTTGATCTAATAAAAAAATGGAGGTCCCCAACTCTTCCTCTTTTTCAGGAAAAAGCTGGTCAAAAAAGCAGGAAGCTAATTGATAGATAACTACACTATTATTACAAATAGAAGGAACCACATAAGTCATTGTATTCTCACAGCTTATGGTAGGATTATATACGGTTTGAGATTTAATCCATACAGGAGACGTAATACTTGTAAAAAACTCCTGGCTATTTTCACTAGTAATTTCATCGTATTTCATAATATCTGTAAATAAATATTGATTATTACTTGTCCCTGTACTCATATAGTACACATCACTATCATTCAGATGAAAAATAACCTCTTGTAAACTCGTGTTGATATGTATAAAATAACGAAACTCCTTCATAATGTCATTAAAGGCAGATGGATTATTTTCTATATTGTATCTAGAAAAAACTCTTTTATTTGAGATTTGCAATGCAAATTTATGAAGCTGATCAACCTGCATGTCAAGAGATGTTTTTATCTTTTGTGCTTGCTCTGTTTTTTGTTCAAGGACAAACTGACTATATGTCTTGATAAAATAAGCTTTTATAATAATGCCCAATATAAGTAAAGGAATCAATAACACAGATACATAGGAAAAAATATATTTAAATAAAAGATTATTTTTTTTCATACTCATTCCCCTTACTAATGGATTCTTATATTCACCTTAACATAGAGAATGAACGATTACAATTCTAAAAAATAACCTCCTTCTGTTTTTCAAATAGTGTTTATTAAAAATTCAAACCCTGCATATCTAGATATTCTTTTTCCTTCCATTCAAACTTCTATTCAAATATTGTAAACCTCTTATCACCAACTGTGTATTTACTTTCCTTTTCTGTTAGCGTATAAATAGAGATATAGAAAACAACTTTATTAGCAATACTAGTAATCTATTTATCTTTTAAGAGGTACATGGAGGTGTACATTATGAATACGAATACAAACCAACTTCAAAAAACCACATCATCAATATCTGTATCCATGGAGAAAAAACCATCTACAACAATATGGAAAAAGATTAGTCGAAATTATGTTCTTTATCTTTTTCTTTTACCTGCCTTGGTTTATTTAATTATTTTTGACTATTGGCCTATGTATGGTATTCAGATTTCATTTAAAGATTTTTCAGCAATCAATGGAATTTGGAATAGTCCATGGGTTGGATTTAAACATTTTACTACCTTTTTTCAATCTTACCGATTTTGGACCCTCATGAAAAACACATTAGTATTAAGTGGTTATCAGCTCATTGCTGGTTTCCCCATTCCTATTATATTAGCCATTATCCTTAATTACAGCACAATGAAAAAAATAAGCAAATTTGCCCAAACTGCTACCTATGCTCCCCATTTTATTTCAACAGTTGTTATGGTAGGTATGTTAATTCTTTTTCTTTCTCCTAGCAATGGTGTTATTAATAAATTACTTTCTTATATAAATCTAGGGCCTTATTTTTTTATGGGTGAAGAAAGTTATTTTAAACACATTTATGTATGGTCTGGCATTTGGCAAAATGCAGGATGGAATTCCATTATCTATATCGCTGTTTTGACAAATGTAAGCCCTGAATTACATGAAGCAGCTGTCGTTGATGGAGCCTCCAAACTAAAAAGAATCTGGCACATTGACATCCCCGCCTTATTACCTACAGCGATTATCTTATTGATTATGCAATTAGGCCGGATTATGAATATTGGATTTGAAAAAGTCTTATTAATGCAAAATAATTTAAACTTAAACACTGCAGAAGTAATATCTACTTATACCTACAAAGTGGGACTGCTCAATGCCCAATATAGTTATTCTACTGCCATCGGATTATTTAATAACATCATTAATTTTACATTGTTAATTATAGTAAATAAAATCGCCCGTCGTATTTCTGACACAAGTTTATGGTAAGGAGGTGCAAAATGAAACTCATCAAAAAAGAAAAAACAAATCTCATTTCTACTTCAGATCCTATCTTTAATCTTGTTACTAATATACTACTCATTCTTATTTTAATCATTGCCATCTATCCTTTATATTTTGTAGTTATTGCTTCTTTAAGTGATCCTGATGCTGTGAATTCTGGTTCTATGCTCTTATACCCTGTCAATCCAAAAGGAAAACTTCTCAATTTTGAAGGTTATCAGAGGGTATTTAAAAATCATCGTATCTGGCTTGGCTACTACAATACCATCTCTTATACCTTTTTTGGTACTCTCATCGGGCTAATTGCCACTATATTAGCAGGCTATTCCCTGTCTCGGAAAGATCTGATGGGGAAAAAAATAATAACAACCATTTTCGTCTTCACCATGTATTTTAGTGGAGGTCTAATCCCCAGGTATATGGTTGTGGATCAACTTGGCCTTATGAATACACCGCTTATTATGATTTTGTTAGGATCCGTTTCGGTTTATAATATTATTATCGCAAAGTCTTTTTTCCAAAATACCATCCCCCAAGAACTACAAGATGCTGCCTTTATTGATGGCTGTGGAAATGGATTCTTCTTTCTTAAAGTTGTTATTCCTTTGTCAAAATCCATTATTGCTGTCCTAGCTCTCTATTACGCTGTAGGCCATTGGAATTCCTTTTTTACTGCATTAATCTATTTAAACAATGAAAAACTCTATCCTTTACAATTAATTTTGCGTGATATTTTAATTGCTAGTCAAATGCTCGTTAGTGATGTTACTGACATGGAATCCATTGGTGATGCCCAAAGAATTGCTGAATCTCTAAAATATGCTGTCATCATCGTTTCGACTCTTCCTGTTCTGATTATGTATCCCTTTTTACAAAGATACTTTGTTAAAGGTGTCATGATCGGTTCAGTAAAAGGTTAATAAAATCAAACAAAGAAAGGATGAAAACCATGAAATTCAAAAAATCAATTGCATTATTACTCACAATTTGTTTACTCATCGTAACTTTTTCTGGCTGCAAAAAAGAAACCAGCAAAGAAACTACATCAAAAGACACAAACAATCAACAAGAAAATACGACTACTCAAAAAGAATCTGAGGCAGATCCTAATTTAGAAGGAAATCTCTATAAAACAGGTTTACCTATTCTAAAAGAAAAAGAAAAATTTACTGTAATGATTAAAAAAAATAATCTTAGTAAAAATTCCTATCCTGAAAAAGTACCTGTACAAGAAGTAGAAGCTGAAACCAATATGGAAATTGTATGGCAAGAAATTGCTCCCTCTGGATGGACTGAAAAAGTAAACCTCTCTTTTGCTTCTAGTGACTTACCTGATGCCTTTATTAGTGGCATTGGTCCTGCTACACTGATGCAAAACACAAAAGCCTTAGTTCCTATTGGTGATTATGTAGATGATTATGCCCCTCACATAAAAAAATTATGGGAAGAAAGGCCTGATATTCAAAAAGCCTTAACCACACCCGATGGTAAAATCTATTCCTTCAATACCGGCGAAGAATCCGCCTGGGGTGTTACTAACTCTTTACTCTATCTAAACAAAACCTGGCTTGACGATTTAGGTCTAGAAGTTCCTCGTACCACAGAAGAGTACGTCACTGTTTTAACTGCTTTTAAAGAAAAAGATATGAATAAAAACGGAAAAACAGATGATGAGATTCCTTTCTCTTTCTGTCAACAGGATGCTTCTTATGCCCTTAATTCTTTCTTTGGTGCCTTTGGCGTTCTTGATAATAATAACCACCTAATGGTGGAGAATGGAAAAGTCGTTTTTCCAGCCATTCAACCCGAATTCCGTGAAGCACTTACTTGGTTTCATTCCCTAGCCAAAGCTGGCCTCCTGGATGTTGAAGGTTTCAGTCAAACCCTAGAGCAGTTGCAAGCCAAAGGAAAAGACTCTCAAATTCGTTTAGGCTCTTTTCTAAGCTATAACGCTGATACTGCTACAGGAGATAATGCTAAACAGTATATCCCCATAGAACCTTTGCAAGGGAATAACAAGAAAGTTTTATGGAATAAAGAAGGTCAAAAAGGTGGAAACCCAACTGGTTTTGTTGTTACAACATCCTGCAAAAATCCAGCAGCTATGGTGCGGTGGCATGATCATATTAATAGTTCTTGGGAAAATAAAATGCGTTGGTCCTTTGGTCCAGAAAATCAAGCTTGGAAATTTAATAGTGAAGGTCTTTGGATTCAAAATAATGATAATTTGCCAGAAGGTGCTAGTTGGGGTGAGCTTCGTCACACCGTAGCTCCTGCCTCCCAAGCAAACTGGTTTATGACTGCCGAAGAAGGATTGCATAAACGATTACTAGCTCCTCGTACACAAGCAAGATTAGATGCCATAACCCAGTTATACCAACAATACTTTCCTGAAGAAACTTTGCAAACTACTTTTGAAGACCTAACGATTTCCAATGAAAAAAACTTGCTTTTAGTAGAAATTGATGCTTACCTATCAAATTTTATCGCTCATAGTATCTTAAAAGGAATTACCGATGCCCAATGGGAACAACATCTAAAAACCTGCCAATCCCTTAATATAGAGCGATACGTAGAACTATGGCAACAACAATATGATAAACAAAAATGAGTCAGTCTTATAAATATAGTATTATAAACATTTTCATATCATAAAAAATCATTTTATACTATGAATTTCTATAACATAATGGGTTGGATAAAGATTACTTTATCCAACCCATTTTTAATAAAGACTTATTTTTATACTGTTTTCAATTATTCTCTCGTTCTATATACATTCAATCTTTCAGCGATTACCATGGCTTCGGCATAACTTAAATTACCCAGTGGATCTATTTTATTACCGCTGCCTGCAATAATACCTGCTTTTATCAGCGATGATACTGCTTCTTTCCCATACCCACTTACCTGATCCTTATCAGAAAAGACCTGTAAAGCTGTAAGATTAGTATCCGCTTCTACCATTCCAGATTTACGTAATATATTATACGTCATCACCATCATATCTTGTCGTGAAATACGTCCATCCGGATCAAATTGATGATCCGACTTACCATTAACTAACCCAAGCATTTTAGCACGATTGATTAATTGGCCATCTTCCCACCAAGAATAAATATCAGAAAAAGGTACAAATCCACTAACTTCCGTTTTAGGAGCTTGAACATTCAACGCCTTCATGATCAAAATTAAATAGTCCCCTCGGCTGATGCTTTCCGGTAAATTATTCTCTAAATCCCATGTATACACATAATTTCGACCTATTGAATATTCAACACCTTTTCTAGCCCATTCATAAGAAGCAGGTATGGCAAAAGCATTCTTTTCTTTTGGATCTTTGCTTATCTTTTCACCATTTACAAAAATATTTATAGCATCCTTCTTCCATGTTTTGCCATCTTCTGAATAAACAACGTATGAAACATAATACATCTGGTCACCATCACGATAGGGATAAATCTCTATGGCTTCAAAACGTTTCCCCTCAGGTTTTGTTTTCCTACTTTTTGCTGTTGAGGTAGCATCATAAATGGAATAGTAATCATAATCATCCTGGGTCCAATCTTTTTCTACCCAATTGACAAAATCACTGGTTACATAATACAGCGTATTACTAACATATTCGTCCTTTTCATATTCTGCAATCGAATAGAGCTGAACACCAACTGTTTTTCCATCAAACATAAAATTCCCTAGCATACCGTAGCCTTCTTTATTTAGCTTTTCTAGGGGATCCCATTGCGTCTTACCTTCATTTACTGTTTTTGCAGCATGCACTCGAAATCCACTTCCACTAATATTGGTTCCTGTCAAAGAATAAAGTGCCCCATCTTTAATAATAATGTTTTCAATATTGGTACCATCAGGGACTTCCTTTGTAATATCAAACCAAGTTTTCGCATCTTGGGATAAATAAAGATATTTTATACCTTCATCATCTTTACAATACAATTTAAAATATCCATTTTCAAACTTAACACTTAAGGGCGAAATACCTACTGGTAAAGTAGCTACCTCCCAAGTTCTACCGTCTGTCGTATAGTTCAGATGGTTTTGATAGTTTTTATCCGATGAAATTCCAACAAAAGTTTGATTTCCATAAACAAGAGAAAAATATTCCGATGTAATATTCCAATTTACCAAATCATTAGAAGTACCATAATAATAACTATAATCCGTTTCACTGGTAAAAAATCCAACATAAGGAACATCTTGGTTTAACGTAAAAACATCTTGTAAATAAAGATCCTTTGAAACTTCCTCTGCTGAAAGAGCAATTTCCATATACTTGGTAACTATTTTTGTTGCCGCTTCTACAACAAAAGGATTCTCAAAAATCAGAGAAAAGGCCATACAAAAAGCAAGGAAAAGCGCCAGGAATTGTTTTTTTTCTTTTTTCATTTGTGTACCCCTTTTTTCTTTTTATTTTATTACTGTTATCAAAGACATAAGAATAACAGTTAATAATCCATTTGAGCATTAATATAGTAGTACCACCTATGAATAGAATTGTTATACTCTAAAATACGAGCATCTACTTCTTTTTTAAATCCTCGGTACTCCTCTTCTGCCCATTGATCTCTTGTATAGGTCTCCTCTAAAACCTTATACATCAATTGCTGGTGTCGTTTGTGATAGGGAAAAACAGAAAGCAATTCATTGGCATAAAAATAAGCTTTCTCCATTTGCCCCCCATACAAATACCCTTCTGCCAACGATAAAAGAATTTGAAAATCATAGGGATTTCGTTCATAACCAGCTTCTAAAAGTTCCAAAGCTTTTTTTGAACTGCTTACCACTTGGGCTTTTTTAAAATACAGCTCCGAATTAAAAGGATTTATTTGATGTGCCTGGGTATAAGCATTATAAGCCATTAGTGGGTTTTTGTGTAAACTTCGATTTCCTTTTGCTATGTAACTTTCAGAAATCAATAAAAAAACCAAAGCAACACAAGGTACAATCAATATGTATCGAAATTTACTTGAACTTTCCTTTAAAACAGAACCCGGCTGTTTTAATAGGGTTAATAAAAAAGTAAAGTAGGCAATCACAATCCCATAGTTAAAGCTAATTTCAAAAAAACTTTGAAGAACAATCAATAAGAATATATAAAAATTAACATTCTTGGTTTTATAATTTCGAAAAAAATACAGTAGAATAATGGCTATAAAAAAGAGCGGGACTAAAACCCCTCCATCTAAAGCCATTTGTAAAAAAATATTATGAATATATCGTACTTGATAAGGTGCTGATTGGTATTTGAATTGCATAAATTGCCAATTTCCTAAACCAATCCCCCAAGGTTTCCTCCATAAAATATGTACTCCATCATAGAAAGTAATCAAACGTTCAATGAGGGTGGGTTCCGTTAATTTGATTTTTGCAATACGTGCTCCTGCCAAAACCATAAGAACAAAAGAAACACCAATGCCAGATAGAAAAATCATTTTTGCTTTTTTATTTAAAAATCCAAAAAGATAGAAGGCTAGGATAAAAAGAAAGATCACAAAAGTAGTACGAGACTTTGTTAAAAATAAAGCAATTCCAAATAAAAAACCGAGAAATAAAAATCGTTTTTTCTTTCCTTGAAAATATTTATCAATGGATAACAACAAGCCAATTCCCATAAACAAAGCCGTTGTATTGGCATATTGCAAAAAAGATTGTAACCGATGACTTTTAACAGTCACCATGCCTGGCATCAAACTAAAACCGAACCAAGCGAAAAGACCAAAAACCATGAGCAAAATAAAAGAACGATAAAAGATATTTCCAAGGGTCTCCTTATCTTCATACTCCTTAAAAACAGTATAGGTCAATGGAAAAAGCGAATACTTCAATAACTCGCCGATTCCGATGTAATAATTAATGGAAAAAAACAGATTTGATAAAAGGACCAAAAAAAATATTATAAGAAACCCAAGCAATGGTAGGTCAAATCGAAAGGGTTTTTTTGTAATTATTATATACAATAAAAAAGCAATATTTAAGATTAATAATCCTGAAATATAATAGGCTCCTTGAAAAAACATGGTATGAAAAAGAATGACATAAAAAAATAAAACCGATACAACCCTGTATTGATACTTATTGGATCCCATAGGCAGCTCCCTCGTATTTTTAACTAAAGATCTCTAATAGTTTTTTGCAATCCTGCTTTCTAAAATAAAGACTGTCACTTCCCATTACAATAAAAAGAAGATGGTCTTTCTTTTTATTATATGTCATGGCTAAACTATATCCACCATTGGGGGTAGAACCAGTCTTTAAACCATCCACTCCATCAAACCCAAGCATATCATTGGTATTTTTCAACAAAAGTTCAGCTCCATCTTCATGGTTGATAAGAGCTAATGGAAGAGAGGTATAGTTATACACTTCCGGGTATTTTGTCGTAAGCTCCATGGCAATACAAGCCATATCATAAGCACTGGAATAATGATCTCGCTCCTCTAACCCTACGCTATTGGTAAAATGACTATTTTTTAATCCTAACTCTTGGACCTTGTTATTCATTTCTTGAACAAAACTCTCTTCCGTACCACAAAGGTATTCAGCCAAAGCAATGACTGCATCGCTTCCCGAAGGTAAAAAAACACATTTTAATAAATCATTCACACAAAGCTGTTCTCCGGTAATCAATCCTGCCTTACTAGCAAAAGTACCCGTTGCCGTTGCACTGACTGGAATTTTATCATCGTATGAAAGAGTACCTGCTTCTATTTCTTCAAATACAAGCAACATTGACATTAACTTGGTCAAGCTTCCCGGTATGAAGGGATCATTCATATCCTTTTGATAAAGGATTTTACGATGATCCATTCCAATGACAACAGCCCCCTTAGCATTTAATGTTATCTGCTTGTCCTTCTTATAAAAAGTAAAAACCAAAAAAGACACAATGATGATCGGTACTGCTAAAAAAAGAAAAAATTTTTTCTTGTTCATTCTTACATCCTTAATCTATTATTATTTTAATTTTAGTATCTATTTTAGTCTCTTCATGCTTCTATTGTACATCCTTTTATTCCTTCCTGCAATATCCCTTTATACAAAATACAACATAATATTCAAAATGCCAACAATATTTTTATAATCATCTTTATGAGGGACAAAAAATATCACCTATGATATACTATTCCTTAGTATAAAATAAAAACAAAAGATTTTGTTAGGAAAGGAAGAAATATGTTTATGAAAAGTATGAAACGATTCTTGGCATTGTTGCTTTTTTCAACTTTTTTACTCTTTTCACTGTCCCCTTCTTTATCTGCCCAAGCACAAAGTGTTTGGAGTGAAAATAAAAAAGTAACTGCTAACGGTAAAACATGGAATGTACAAGTCGTATGGACAAATCTCAATGACCCTACCATTCGACTGGAAACTGTTGTTGCAAAAAATCAAGTAGGACAAGTGAATTCCTTAAAAAACATAGTGGACTCTACTAAAACAGCCGAAATACAACCTTTGGCAGGAATTAATGGGACTTTTTTTAATGCCTATGATGCAACTTATCAACAACCTATGGGAACTATCTTATCCAAAGGAAAATTTCTTCATTTATCCACTACAGGTACTACCCTTGGATTTGATCACAATGGGAAGTTTACAACCAGTCCCCTTTATGTAACCATTCAAGGTGGTATCAACGATCAATGGGAATGGCCAAACAACTGGTACGCTTGGAACGTAAACCACTATTATACAGATCCTACAGCTATTTCTATCTTTACCCCTGACTATGGTACAAAAACTCCACCAAACAATGTTACTTCTGTTGTAGTAGATAAAGGTGTCATTGTGAACATAGGGACTGGACAGCAAACCATCCCTTCTGATGGATATGTAATCGTCACTGGCAATCCTACCATGTTGGAAAAGTTTAAAACAGGAGATACACTCATGTATCAATATAAAACCTTTGTCAACACTTTTAATCCATCCACATCCACCCAAAAACTAGATTGGTCTCATATTCGTACAGGGCTTAGTGCAGGTCCTCTCTTGGTAAAAAATGGAGTTCCCGCCCTCAATGCAAAAGCAGAAGGATTTTCAGAACCAAAAATTATCAGTGCTTCTGCCCAACGGAGTTTTATTGGTGTAACCAAAAACAATCAATTGGCCATGGGAACCGTAGCAGGAGCCAATATGGAAGATCTAACTCAAATCGCCTTACAAATGGGACTTATAGAAGCCATAAACCTGGATGGGGGAGCTTCTTCTGGACTGTATTACAAAGGCTCTTATTTACATACCCCTGGACGTGAAATAAGCAATGCTCTCGTTGTTACAAAGCTACAAGAAAGACCTATCAAAGTCCTATTAAATAACCAACCTATCTTTTTTGATGTGGATCCCTTTATCAAAAAACCTGAAAATATCACTTTGGTGCCTTTAAGACAAATTGCTGAAGCTTTAGGTGCTGTCATTTCCTATGACGCCGGAACCCAACAAATCCGGCTGGATCGTGGCAAAGATATCCTCTATTTAAAAGCCAATAGCAACCAAATGACCATCAATGGTAAAACAAAACAAATGGCCACTTCAATTGTTTCAAAAAATGGAAGAACCATGGTTCCTGTACGATTTGTAACCGAAGTCTTTGGAGGAGAAGTCACTTGGCATGAAGATACAAAAACGGTGGGTCTAAAAATTGACATTGTAAATATAGAGGAACTCTATGCCCAAGCTCTCAAGCTTGAAACTTCAGGTAATCTAGAGGGAGCCATTACAAAATACCTGGCCATTTTAGATGCCAATGACCAACATTTGCCAAGCCTTCGTAAACTGGCTGAAATCTATTCTAAAAAGCAAGATCATGCAAATACCATTTATTATTACGAAAAGTTTTTAAATATTGACAAGGATGATACCGGCATCTGGGGATCCTTAGGCTGGTCCAAACTTGCCCTACAAGATTTTACAGGAGCCGCCCAAGCTTTCTTAAAACAGGTAGAGCTAAACCCTGATTCCTTTCAAGGTTATTATGGTCTTGGAGCTGTCTATTCTTATTATGGAAATGAAGACATTGCAAAAGCAAAATCCTATTTTCAAAAAGCCTTGGAAAAAGGGGCTACAGGTGCTCAAAAAAATCATGCTGAAAACTATATTCAAACCAAGTAAATTTGTAGCCCCTTCCATCTATCCTTTGCGTTGAAAAAAAGACTGTTCCACTAGTATCTATACTAGTAGGACAGTCTCTTTTTTTATAAAAGATGTACTTTAATATAAGCTATTCTTTATTATTATAAGTACCTAGTGCTGTGGTTTATCTTCTGGTTTTACCATAACCAAACTAATCAACATCGCCACAATATAAAGGGTTAGGGTTACATACAATACATTATTATAAGATTGGGTCTTAGAAACAATAAAAGCACTTAACTGATTACCAGAAAGTCCTGCAAATCCCCAAGCCGACAATGCCAAGCCATGAAGTGTACTGATGTTTTTCATACCAAATCGGTCAGATAGCAACGTAGGAAGGTTAGAAAATCCACCACCATATCCAGCATTAATAACACATAACAATACAATCACCAATGGTGCCATTTTATTATTAATACCGTTTGTTACAATGGTCATTGCTGTAAATCCAATGGATAAAATAAAAATAATCTTGTAAATGGTATTTCGATCTTTCAGCTTATCCCCCCATGCTGAAAAGAAAAGACGTCCTCCTGCATTAAATATGGCTGTCACAGAACTAATAAGTCCAACGGCTCCAAAGCCAATAAAGGTTAAAATATCTTTTTCCTGTGAAATCAGTGCTAGGCCACAAGTAATATTAATATAGAACATCAGCCAAATGCCAAAGAAGGTTTTATTTTTAAAAATAGCAAGGGGATTAACACCTTGGGTTTTTACACTTTCTTCTACCCATCCTTCTGGTTTTTTAAGAAGTAAATGTCCTACAAACATCATAACAAAATAAATAATAGCAAGGATAAAAAACATTTTATACGTTCTTGATGGATCCACAAGAGTACCATCTGCATTGGTGGCACCTTGAAGTGCTTCCATTAAGGGACTGGCAATTACTTTGGCCAAACCAAAACCTGCTACTGCAAGTCCTGTTGCCAAACCTTTTTGTTCATCAAACCATAACATCAATGTTTTTACAGGGGACAAATATCCGACACCTAGGCCAATTCCCATGATAATACCATAACAAATATAAATACCAATTAAAGATTTTTGATAGATGAAAAATCCTGTTCCCGCTAAACCAACAGGAAAACAAATGGCTGCAACCAGTGAAGACTTATGAATATCTTTTTCTACCAGTTTGCCACAAAAGGCAGCTGACATACCAAGAACAAAAATAGCAATACTAAATGCCCATTCTACTTCACCATTGGTTCTTCCTATGTAGTTGGCAATGCTTTCCTTTAGTAATGACCAACAATAAACCGTACCAATGCTGCAATGCATTAATAATGCTGGTATTGCAGCACGAATCCATTTGTTTTCAAATTTCTTCACATAAATTCCCCCTATAAAGATAATAATATAAAATTAAATGAAAACATAAAAAGGGCTCTAAGCCTAAAAATAGAGCAGGATCCCAAAAAATCCCACTCAACAATCGACAAAGAACCGACTATACATACTCCCATGGCAGAAAGTATAGTACAAATTTATTTGCGTATACTGTATACTTATTTCTACCTAAGTGTATACCATCTTTATGGCCTGGTCAAGCTTTTTTGTAAATAACCAGAGGAAATCCTATCTAAATAGTTGTTCTTTCACTATTTAACGCCTTTACATATAGTTTTCGATTTCGTTCTTTTCCTTCACTATCTTTTATGCATACTATTTTTTCTTCTCCTGCTTCTAAATTAAAATAGTTATCTGATAATTGAAGTCCATTGATATCTCCATCTATTTTACAAAATCTTGCAAAATAATCTGTTGAAATTCTTATCCTAGCCCCTTCCTTTGTTACTTTCAATTGTGCTTTCGGCAACATGGTCTCTTGGTATTCTCCGAAAAATCGCATGGATTTGTTCTCTTCCTGTGAAAACCAAGCAACAACATAGAACAATCGATGGCGATTTGGAATAATCACATTGGGATAAAATCTTCCTCCTACCGCTAGTTCTTTAATCTTCTTCACGGAATTTGCCTGTACTTGAACTTTCACCTGTTCTTCATAAAAACAGTTTCCTAGGTAATCTTTGACTGCAATACATAATTCCTTTTCAATACTATCCCTACTATTATTTAGTATCCATATCCCTGTTTCATTTTGGCTTATCTGCTCTAAGGAAATGTGTACAGGTGCAAAAAAACGCTTTCCATAATAGTAAGATGCTTTAGGAATAAGATCATAATCAATCATGCTCCAACTATGAGATGGAACACAATCATTCAACTGCCAAATGAGTGCACCTGCTGTCATCGGGAAATTACGCCTATAATGCTCTGTACCAAATTGTAGACCCTCAGCTTGTACAAACATACTATAGTCCACATATTCATCTACATTCTGCGGATTTCCTATATGTTGTTGCATGTAATAATACATTCGTTCTAAACTTTGGTCTTTGTTTAAATATTTAAAATCAAAATCATCTAATTTTGGATCTTTCTTTTTTATATACTTTTCAATTGTTTGTTTCACCGGAGATGCATGTAGACCATATTCACTAGCAAAGCGAGTTGTATCAGCTGCATAATGAGTATATGGAACATCTGTGAACCATACATCCCAGTTATGTCGATCTCCTTCTTCCATGCTATTTGCTATCTGGCCCCCCCATGGAGACGATGGAACATAATATCTTTCTGGGTCAAGGGTTTTTAACCACTCTGGTATTTTTTCCTCAAATAACCTTTTACCGTACATTGTTCTGGGAAGCTTAATTTTCTGACATAACATAGTCAATTCTACATTACCTACCCATAATGCAATACAAGAATAATTTCTTAATCGAACTACTGCCTTTTTAATTTCTTTTTGGACGTTTGACATAAACTCTTCATCATAATCTGGATATTCACCACAAGCAAACATAAAGTACTGCCATACTAAAATTCCATGCTGATCGCATAACTGATAAAAGATGTCCTTCTCATAAATTCCTCCGCCCCAAAGGGATAATGTGTTCATATTTCCTTCTTTAGCCATTTGAATCAGTTTTCTGTATCGATTATCGGATACACTTCCTAACATAGAATCTACAGGTACCCAATTGGCCCCCCTAGACATGATAGGTATTCCATTAAGAACCATTTGAAATACAGAATTTCCTTCTTCATCTTTGGTTCGAACTTTAAGGCTGCGAACTCCATATTCAAATATGTATTGATCTATAATTTCTTCTCCTTCTACCAATTCTACAATTACTTGATATAAATGAGGATTTCCTAAGTCATGACACCACCAAAATAATACGTCCTTTAACTCAAATGAAAAATCTGGTTGAGAACTTTCTAATAAAAATCGATTATTTTTCTGATCGATCATTGTAATACGATAATTATAATCACCCTCTTGGTATACTTGGCTATTAATTTGACATTGAAGGCGTGCATATTTTTGTTCTAGAGAAATTGTTTCTGTCACCATATAGACATCAAAAATTTTTCCTTTCGTTACTGCTTTTAATACTACAGGCTGCCATAATCCAATGGTTGCTAATCTCGGTGCCCAATCCCATCCATAGGAATATGCAGCTTTTCGTGCATAAGCCCTTTCGGTTGAATAATTGGTCCAAAATCCTACAGGTAATTTTTTTTCTAAAGCTTTCTCACTCATAACAGGAAATTCTATTATCAATGTATTTTTCCCTTGCTTACCATATGGCTTAATATCAACCGTATGTTCTATAAACATATTTGCAAATTCACCTATGGCTTGTCCATTAAATATTATTGTTGCATATGTATCCACTCCATAAAAAGTTAGCTCTAAAGTATCCATTCCAAGCATTTCTTCCGTCAGTTCAACTTCTGTTTGATAGATCCATATCTTTTTTTCTACATACGCACACTTTAAATCATTTTGTTTATAATAAGGATGCTCTATTCTTCCATTCTCTATTAAAATGCTATGAACATCCGATGGAACCTTACAGGAAATCCATTTTTTATCTTTATAATCTCCTCTAATTAGCTTGTTTCGCTGATAAACCTCTGGTTTAAATCCATATAACTTCCAATGGTCAGATATTACTTGTTCTATTCTCATACTCCTTTTCACCCTTCTAATGATATCTGCTATACATTTTAAAAATATTTTTCTATCCGATTTTATTTCCCCATTACCTAAACTTCAATAATACAGCTGACATTTTCCACAGGAATTCGTTGTACAAAACATAGCTTATTTTTTTCTTTTTCAAATCTAAATACACAAATTTCACTGCTTCTTTGATTAGCAACCAGAAAATATTTTTCATCCTTAGTCAGCATTATATACCTAGGCCAATCACCAAAACAGCTGTATTCTTTATAAAGAGTCGGAATCCCATCTTCCTCTATTTTAAATAAGCTAATGGTATTGTATCCTCTATTGGACAATAACATCCATTTACCATTATTCGTCACAATGCAAGAAGCCGGATAATTTTTTATCCTCCTTTCTAAAAAGGAAGTCTTTACTTGAGCCAACTCCTCTATTATTTTTCCACCTTTATTATCAAAAGCATAAACACCTACTGTATTTCCTAACTCATTTACCACATACATTCTGTTTCCTGCTTGGTTCCACTTTACCTCACGAGGTCCTAGTCCTCTTTTTAACTTTACGCTTTGCTGTAGTTGAGCGGGAAACGGTACATCCAAACATAGATCATAAACTTCTAAACAACTTAATCCTAAATCTGTAGTAATTAACCATCGACCATCATGTGATAAACTACAACAATGGGCATGGGCTTTATGGGTACTCCTCTTCGGATATACTTCACCATGAAACTGATTCAAATTATCGTCTACACAGTGAAAGGATCCACTGCCATAACAAGAACCATAAATTTTTTTATTTTTATCATTATATCGTAAATGACATAATCCCCTACCCTTTAACTTTATGCTTCTTTCATATTTTAACTTTTTTCTTTCTACCTGGTATACATCAATTTTACAGTTACTTTCTACCTCATTGGCTACAAACAATCTTTGATTTTTTCTATCGTATTCAAGAAAAGAAGGGTTATAAAGATGCTCCCATTTCTCCATAACCCTTCCTTTTCCATTTTCATCTAACTCCAAAAAATAAATTCCATTTTTTGTAACCCTATCTGTATAACCACCTGCAATAAATGAATACTTATTTTCTTTCATACCTTCCTCCAGCCGTTACTCTCTTATCGCAATAATTGTTTCGATCTCCACAGGGATATTTCCATTAGGAAGATTGTGAGTCCCCATAACAGTCCGGGCATGGTATCCTCTTTCTTCTAATACATCCATAATCACATCAGAAAAACCATCGGCGACTTCATCTATATTATGAAAATCCTCTGCACAATTCACTAGAGCAAACGCCTTTACAAAACGTTCAATCCTATCTAAATTACCAAGATAATCTTTTAAAGCACCTAAAATAATAATTCCACATTCCCTCGCAGCCCCATATCCTTCTTCTACTGTCAAATCTTTTCCCATTCTTCCTTGGTACAAAGGTTTTCCTGTAATTTGATCTTCTGGGCCATGTCCTGAAACAAAAATTAGATTTCCTACTTGCCTTAATACAACAATTCCTTTTTTTACTTTATATACAAAATCCTTTTCAACGTTATCTTCTATAACTTTATTAATTGTATCCATCTTTTCACCTCCATTTACTCTCCTCGTTTCAAAGCATATCCCGGGAATAAACCAGTTACCTTTTCTTCATAAACTACCATTTTCCCATTGATAATTACATGAGTAATCCCTTTGGGCCCGCGACGTGGATTACAATACGTAGCCGTATCTGTTACTGTTTCTTCATTTAAAATAACTATATCTGCAAAATTACCTTCTTGAATGATTCCCCTCTTTTTTAAATTAAAAGTCTTGGCTGGATTTGCTGCCATACGCTGCGCTATTGTATTATAAGACATTCCCTGTTCTCTTGCTAACCTTAAAAACCTTGGAAAGGTACCAAATGAACGTGGATGAGGTTTAAATCCATAGGGAATAGAATCTGTACATACCATATAATAAGGTTTGGATAATAATTCAACAAAATCCTTATCCATACGTAAACGTTTTTCTTCGTCCTCAGTTGGATTTGAAAGGTAACCGACCTCTAACCCTTCTTCTAATAAAATATCACAAATCATATCTTCATTGGTTTGGCAACGTAATTTAGCAACATCATCAAAATCCATTCCTACATATTGTTCATTTTTCTTTAAATGAGTAAATGTACCTGTTGTTGGAATCGTATTTTGTCTCATTCCTTGACAAATGGCATCCCTAAGTTTTGGATTGGCAAGCCTTTCTAATGTGGCTTCATAACCACCTTCTACTGCCCATGGTGGTAAGAAAATCATAGCATAACCACTTCCAGAGTAATACGGATACGTTTCTAATGTTATTTTCATACCATCCTTAATCGCATTCTCAATGGGCTGCATTAATTCTTGTACATGTCCACAGTTATCAGGCCCTGTTCTAAAATGAGAAAAATGTAGTTTACAACCTGCATGTTTTGCAATTTCAATAGCTTCCAGTGTAGCATCAAAAGGCTCCCCACGAAAAACAGTTCTTGTATGTGTTACATAAGGTACATCATACTCTGTACATACTTTGCAAAGTTCAATCAGTTCATTTGTATCCGAATAAGAACAAGGATAATAGCTGAGTCCTGTAGAAAATGCCACCGCTCCCTCTTCAAATGCTTGTCTCATCAGATCTTTTGCTTTATCTAATGCATATCCAGTTAATGGTTGGTCATGAAATCCCATGGCTTCTAATCGTATTGTTCCATGGGGTACTTGATATGCAACATTAGGAGCTACCTTTTGATGAAATTTACTTAGGTATTCTCCTACTGTATTAAAATCCAAAGGTATGTCAGGAAAAAATCCATTTAACCCCCTTAAATATTTTGCATACATGTTTAAATTATCCGTAGATAATGGAGCATATGATAACCCATCTTGACCTAAAATCTCTGTAGTAATTCCCTGGCAAATCCCATTAGCATGCTGCCTATCAAAAAGAAGTGTCATATCTGAATGCAAATGAGTATCAATAAAACCTGGCATAACTGCCTGTCCCTCTGCATCGATCATATCTCTATATTCTTCCTCTGACAAATTTCCTATTCTACATATTTTTTCACCTATAATTCCAATGTCAGCTTGATAAACACCTTTTTCTGTACCATCATATATCTTTGCATTTTTAATTATTAAATCAAACATTGTTTTCGCCTTCTTTTTTAATTTTTATGATCTAATTTTTACAATTGCTTCTACTACAATTGGAACATTTTGTGGTAATGCAAATGCACCCATAGCAGAACGTGCATGTTGCCCACGGCGTCCAAACACTTCCACCATTAAGTCAGAAAATCCATTCATAACTGCAGGTTGACTTGAAAAATCACCACCACTATTAATTAAACCTAAAGCTTTTACTACGTAATCCACCCGGTCTAGTTCTCCAATATACTCCTTAATTGTAGCTAGCATATTTAATCCACAAAGTCGAGCAGCTTGATAAGCGGTATCAATGTCTAAATCTGTTCCCACCTTACCTACGTATACAGGAGTTCCTTCAATATTGATAGGTAAGTGAGCAGATAAAAATAGCAAATCTCCCTTCAAAACTGCATCTACTGCCCCTTTTCCTTTGCGATTTCTTACTGGCAACTTGATTCCTAACTTTTCAATTCTTCTGCCTGTTTCACTCATTACTCTATTTCCTCCTTCTTAACTTTCCCATCATTTTCATTAATGATATTTTTTAGTTCTTGTATCACAATTTCTGTTTCTTCTAAAGTTACGTTTAA